>CAYGBW010000093.1:0-74375 GCA_964348185.1 uncultured Thermodesulfobacteriota bacterium
TCCTCCCCTGAGAGACCGTATGGAGGTACTCGCGCTGCCCGGGTACACGGCGGAGGAAAAGCTGGAAATTGCGCGAAAGTACTTGATTCCTCGCCAGGTGGACCAGAATGGGCTGACAGGGGATAGGCTCAGTTTCGAGGATGAGGCCATTCGAACCATCATTGACGGTTACACCCGTGAAGCCGGCGTCAGAAATCTGGAAAGAGAGATCGCATCGGTCTGTAGAGCCGTTGCGAGTCGTGTGGCAAAGGGCAGTGGGGGGACCGTCCTGGCTTCCAAAGAGAACCTCTCTGAGTTTCTCGGACCCCAGAAGTTTATTCCAGAGATGAAGGCGAGGTCCTGGGGCCCAGGACTTGCTACCGGGCTCGCCTGGACCCCGGCGGGGGGTGAGATTATCTTCATCGAAGCCTCTCAGATGAAGGGCAAGAATCGCCTGACCCTAACCGGTCACCTGGGGGAGGTGATGAAGGAATCTGCCACCGCAGCACTCACCTATGTAAGGTCAAGAGCCCGAGATTTTGGTGCGGGTGAAGACTTCTTCGATCATCACGACATCCACCTCCACGTTCCTGCTGGAGCAACACCGAAGGATGGCCCTTCGGCTGGAGTGGCCATGCTGTGCGCCTTGCTTTCAGCGGTCAGCGAGAGGCCGGTCCGTCAGGACATTGCCATGACCGGTGAAATCACCCTAAGAGGGGATGTTCTTCCTGTGGGAGGGATCAAAGAGAAGGTTCTGGCGGCGAGAAGGGCTGGAATCGAGACCGTTGTGCTTCCTCAACTCAATCAGAAGGATCTCGAGGAGATCCCTGAGACCGTGCGACGGGATATGACCTTCAAGTGGGTGAACCGGATGGAAGAGGTCATCGAGTTCGCATTGGAGGATCGGGTTCAGGAGAACCGATAGGGGAGGGCCTTCATTGCAGGAGGTCACGAGCCATGTGACCCTGAGGCGATGGGATCCGAAGGGAATCGGGGGGAACTCGACCGTTTATCAAGGAGCGATAGCGCTTTGGAGGAACCATGGGCGAATTTCAAGAGAAGGATGATCGCAGAAAGTGGCTCCGTGAAATGCTTCTGCAGAAGAAGAAAGAGATCCAGACCCGAATTGGCCAAGAACTCGGGGAAAAGATGACCGAGGATATCGATTCGACTTTGGGGCCTGCTTTGGACGAGGGGGACCTGAGTACCTTGGATCAAGAACGGGATCTGGACTATTGGCTTCTGACCATGCGCACGGAGACTCTCGAAAACATTGAACGGGCCCTTGAGAGACTGGAGGAGGGTACCTATGGGATCTGCGGGGAGTGTGGGCAGAGGATTGGAGAGAAACGTCTCCGGGCAATGCCCTTTGCCCGATACTGCGTGGACTGCCAGAAAGAACGAGAGAAGTCTACGGAGCCAGACAGAGGGAGAGGCTGGATGGAGAGACGGGCCCAGGTCGGGCACCGTCAGGCTGACCGTGATGATTACGACTAGGGCCCCGACCCCGAATTACGAAAAGGGGTTCTAGCTGACCCCGTCAAGGTGTAGTCATGGTGAGCCACGTTTTTGGCGCGCCGAAGAACCTCACAGGGCCGACCGGTGTTATTCCGTTCATCAAAACGAGCACCTCTGCCGCCTTGTGGAAAGCAACGTCTGTGCCTGCCTCGTTATCAACCCGACAAAAGGTCTCGAATGAAATCTGTATTCGATTTCAGAATTGGGGCATCCGATTTTCGAACAGGGGAAACGAAGTCCCCCGGCCGACGAAAGGCTGCCCCCTGCCATTCGTTCTGACTCCTCTGGGAGAAAGAACCCCTTGAAACGCTGAAGAACAGCTTCAAATTCCACGAATGTCTTTTCTTCCCCCCGTGATCGACGGTCCTTTTTCTATTCGAAGCAGTTGGCTTGAATTTTGCTTAGGCGAAGTCAGGCCATGGTACGTCCCGGTCTTCTTAAAACGAAAGGGGGAGAGAAATGTATAGCAGATTCAAGGCCTACCGGAACGCTGTAAAGGATGCAAAAAAGAATCTTCCCAGTCGGGATGATCCCAATTTTGCCCCTTTCGAGCAGGAGTTGATGTCGATGGCCAGAAATGAGGCTCGGCAAGTGACGGCCACCTACGGCCCGAAATTGGAACTCCTCAATGGTAAACACAAACCCCTGCTCAAAGCTTACGAACGGATCTCCAAGGACTACGACAATCACGCCGCCAAAATCAATCGAAGCGAACCCAGCGTGGAGCTGTCCAGGGGGAAGTATTATGTTCTGATGCTCCTTTTTGTTCTCGGTGAGATCCCCATGAATTCCCTTGCCTTCGGCGTGGTTGGCGAGAGCCTGATCTTCACCTACATCATGGCAATCGGCGTGGCCGTAGCCATCCCCTGGATTGCCCATGCCATGGGGATTCTCCTCAAACGGTGGTCTGACCCATGGTGGAAGAGTGCGATTGGCGTCGGGACGCTTTTGAGCCTCACCATTGGCGGCCTGGTTGCCATAGGCTACGTGCGGGTCCAGTACTTGGGTGATCTCAGCGCAGCGGGTCAGGCCAGCACCTTTGGCAGTAGTCGAATGATCGGGGCTGCGTTCGTTGGTTTGAACCTCGTCATCTTGGCTGCGGCGACGCTCTGCTCCTATTTTGCCCATGACAAGGATCCCATGCTGGAGCATTTGAACCGCAGGACAAACCAGCTCAACAAGGCCATGCGGTCCATCGAGGCAAAATACAAGAAGATCCTTCACAGAGAGCAACAGGAACTCCATGGGATTCAGCAGCGGGCCCAGGAGATCATCTACTACTATCGTAAGGTGAACCAGCGCGCACGACCTGACCATGAAAAACCCAAGTCCTTTGACCAGGCGCACGAACTTGGGGTTGAGTTGGACCAAGAGGACGGTCAAAAACGAATGGAAACGATAACCACCCGTCTGCAAGCGGTAACCAGTTAACCCTTTTTCCGTATCAGGGAGGTAGACCCAAATGAAGCGGTGGAGAAGAGAACTCACGGGGCTCATCCTTTTCAGCGCCCTTCTCCTGTCGAGTTTTGCGAACCCGAGCGCTGAAGCCTTCTGGAATTCTTCGAAGGGCGAAAAAGGACCACGGATGATCGTTGTCTTCGTCGACATGTCGGGCAGTACCAACCGCGACCGTCATACGATCTACCGGGAGGGGTTTGAGAAGATCTACCAGAACCTCCGGCAGGGGGATCGTCTCATGGTGGGAACGATCACCGGGCGGTCCTATATCGACTTCAAACCGGCAGTGGATGTTGAAATTCCCAAGAAATCTCTCTGGGTCAACAGCATCCATTACAAACGAAAGCTGACCCAGACCAAGGAGACAATTCGGAGTGAGGTAGACCGTCTCCTGTCCCAGAAGGCAGGGACGCAGCGGACGGAGATTCTGAATTCTCTGAACATCGCCGAAACGATCTTCCATGAGGAGAAGCGGAAGAAGATTCTGGTGATTCTCTCGGATATGATTCAGGATTCCCGGGAATACAACTTTGCCCAAGTGGAGGTCAATGCCGCCTATATCGACCGGATCATCAGATCTCGGAGAAAGCACAAGCTCATTCCGAACCTGACCGATGTCAAGGTCTACGTGGTCGGAGCCAGCGGTGCTGATTCCAAGAAGTACCGATCCGTCGAGGCGTTCTGGGCTCGCTATTTCGAAAAAACCGGGGCAGATCTTTCCCCCCATCGGTATGGCCACTCCCTGATCAGCTTTGAAAAGGAGTCCTGAGAATCTTCCTCTCCTCGATGAAGCCATACCTTCACGCTGAATTAGGCAATTTCATCCCCCCTTCCCCTCGGGCCCCAAGCCCCCATAGGTCGGGGGCGAGCCCCTTCGGCTGGAGAGGGGGAAAAAACCGCTCACCTTAGGGCCCTGTGCGAAATTTTTCTTGACATCAACCAAGGGGTGTGTTATAGACGAGGAAATGTTACAAATTTCACAATACATGCAGGATTGCTTCCACTCCTCTTGGGGTCAGGAGGTCTGCCAGGACGCTAGGGTGTGGAGAGCAGTCTCCATGTCTGCCACGACGCATAGGGAGCCTTTTACGGGGCTTCCTTTTTTTGTCTCTAGCGCTGGGTAGGGAAGGAGGTGGTCGATCGTTTCATAAACAAAGCCAGTTCGAAGTCAAAAGGAAAGGGAGGTGATATTTTCCTATGAAAGTGACCCGTAGGACCTTTCTGAAGATCTCCGGGGCAACGGCAGCGGGAATTGCCGCTGGAAGCCTGGGTTTTGACCTCTCACCCATCAAAGCCCATGCGGCCGCCCTCCGCAAGGATCTGAAGGCGGCAAAGGAGAGTACCACCATCTGTTGTTACTGTGCGGTGGGATGTGGTGCCGTTGTCCACGCCATGAATGGAAAAGTGATCAACATCGAAGGCGATCCAGACCATCCCATTAACGAGGGGACCCTGTGCAGCAAAGGCGCTTCCTTGATCCAGCTTTCGGCAGACAATCCGAGGCGGTTGCAAAAAGCCATGTACCGGGCTCCTTATGCCACGGAGTGGAAGGAGGTTTCCCTGGATTGGAGCCTGGATGAAATCGCCAAGCGCATCAAAAAGAGCCGCGATGCGAGTTTCGTCGAGAAAAATGCAAAGGGACAGGTGGTCAACCGGACCGATGGCATCGCCTCTGTGGGAAGCGCGGCCATGGACAATGAGGAGTGCTACCTCTTCCAGAAATTCCTCCGCGCTTTGGGCCTGGTGTATATTGAACACCAGGCACGTATCTGACACTCCGCTACGGTAGCGGCTCTGGCAGAGTCGTTCGGTAGAGGAGCAATGACGAACCACTGGACGGATATTCAGAACGCAGACGTTATCCTGGTCATGGGCAGCAACGCTGCGGAAAACCATCCCATTTCCTTCCGCTGGGTGACCAAAGCGGTCGGAAGGGGTGCCACCCTGATCAGTGTGGATCCGCGATTCACCCGGACCTCATCGAAGGCCCACATCTATGCGCCCATCCGATCGGGGTCAGACATCGCCTTCTTGGGGGGGATGATCAACTACATCGTCCAGAATAGGCTCTATAACGAGGAGTACGTGAGGCTTTACACGAATGCGACCTTCCTGGTCGACCCCGGTTTCAAAACCGCGGGAGAGCTTGACGGTGTTTTCTCCGGATACGATCCCAAGAGGCGCAAATACGACAAGAAGACCTGGGCCTTCCAGAAGGACGCCAAAGGGATCATCAAAAAAGATCCCACCATGGAGGACCCTCACTGCGTTCTGCAACTGCTCACGAAACAGTACTCCCGGTACACCCCGGACCTTGTCTCTGAAATCACGGGAACACCCAAGGATAAAATGCTCAAGATCTATGAAACCTATGCTTCCTCAGGTGCCACCGGCAAGGCGGCAACGATCATGTACGCCATGGGCTGGACCCAGCATACCGTTGGAACGCAGAACATTCGGACCATGGCCATCATTCAGCTCCTCTTGGGCAACATGGGTGTGGCCGGCGGAGGCGTCAATGCTCTCCGAGGAGAATCCAATGTCCAGGGGTCAACAGACCACTGTCTGCTTTTCCACATTCTGCCGGGGTACCTCAAAACCCCTCAGGCCTCACTCCCGACGCTAAAGGCTTACAACGACGAGTTCACGCCGAAAACCGCTGATCCCAAGAGCGCCAACTGGTGGGGGAACTACCCCAAATACTCTGTCAGCCTCCTGAAGGCCTTCTTTGGGGACAACGCCACCCCGGCAAACGACTTCGGCTACAGTTGGCTTCCCAAGCTGGATGACGGCCAGAACGCCTCTTGGCTCATGCTTTTCGATGAGATGTACAAGGGCCAGTTTTCCGGCTTCTTCGCATGGGGGCAGAATCCAGCCTGCAGCGGCGCCAACGCTCAGAAGAACCGGGTTGCCATGGCCAAGCTCGATTGGATGGTCAACGTCAATATCTTTCCCAGCGAGACCTCAGATTTCTGGCGGGGACCCGGCATGCGGCCCACCAATATCAAGACCGAGGTCTTTCGGCTTCCCTGTGCCGTCTCCTATGAAAAGGAGGGTAGCATCACCAATAGCGGCCGGTGGAGCCAGTGGCGATATAAAGGGGGCCAGTCCCCCGGCGAGGCCTTGCCCGATAGCGAGATCATCAACGAACTCTACCACCGGGTCAAGCAGCTCTATGAGAAGGACAGCGGCGCTCTCCCCGAACCCATCGTCAATCTCTGGTGGGATTACGGTCATCCCAAGGTGGATACCCACAGGGTTGCCAAGGAGATTAACGGCTACTTCATGGAGGACAAAACCCTCAGGGGCCAAACCTACCGCAAGGGTACCCTTGTTCCCAGTTTTGCCTTTCTTCAGGATGACGGCTCAACCTGCTCTGGGAACTGGCTCTACTGCAACAGCTACATCGAAAAGGGAAACATGGCTGCTCGCCGGAGCACGAAGGATGCGGTGAATGGGATCGGCCTCTATCCTGAGTGGGGATGGGCCTGGCCCGTCAACAGGCGTATTATTTACAACCGAGCCTCTGTCGATGAGAACGGTCAGCCCTGGGACAAGGACCACTGGGTGATCAAGTGGCAGGACGGCAAGTGGATCGGTGATGTGCCCGACGGCGGCTGGCCGCCGCTCTCCGATGAGGCAAAAACGAGATACGCCTTCATCATGAAGCCGGAGGGGCATGCGCGCATTTTCGGTCCGGGGCAGGCTGACGGACCCTTCCCCGAACACTACGAGCCCTACGAATGCCCCATCGAAAAGAACCTCATGAGCGCTCAGAAGATCAATCCAACGATCAGGATTCTCTCTCCCGAGACCAACACGCCACTGGACGTGGCCTTCTCATGCGATCCCCGGTACCCTATTGTGGCCACGACCTACCGGATGGTGGAGCACTGGCAAACGGGGGTCATGACCCGGCACAGCCCATGGCTCCTTGAGGCCCAGCCCCAGCAATGGGTGGAGATAAGCAAGGAGCTCGCCAAGCTCAAGGGCATCAGGAGCGGGGATCGGTGCGTGGTCCGTTCGGCCAGAGGTGAGGTCGACGCTATGGCCATGGTCACGGATCGATTCAAGCCCTTCAAGATCGCAGGTCAGGTGATCCACCAGATCGGCCTGCCCTGGTGTTTCGGCTGGCTGACCCCCCGCGACGGTGGCGACAGCAGTAATCTGCTGACCCCCTCCATCGGGGATGCGAACACCATGATACCGGAAACCAAGGCCTTTATGGTCAATGTGATGAGAAAGGGGGTGTAGTCGGATGGGAACATACGCAGCGTTAGTAGACGTTTCCAAGTGCACAGCCTGCCGGGGGTGCCAGATCGCCTGCAAGCAGTGGAATGAGAACCCGGCGGAGAAGACGGTCCAGTTGGGCACCTACCAGAACCCCCCAGACCTTTCCAGCATCACATACACGTTGATCCGGTTCAAGGAACAGACGGTTGGAGGAGAAGTGGTGTGGAACTTCTTCAAGGATCAGTGCCGCCACTGTTTGGAGCCTCCATGCAGAGATTTGGCTGACGCGACGGTCACAGGGGCGATCCTTCAGGACAAGAACGGGCCAGTGATCTTCACGGAAAAGACGAAGGACTGTGACTTTGAGGAGATCCGGGACGCCTGCCCCTATGACATCCCCCGGAGGGATGCCGCAACGGGCGTCATGTACAAATGTACCTTCTGCAACGACCGGATCGACAACGGCATGACGCCGGCCTGCATCAAGGTCTGCCCGACCGGGGCCCTGCAATTCGGGACCAGGGCGGAGATCCTCAGAATGGCCGAGAGCAGGCTGCGGGAGTTGAAGAAGGGGTATCCGGCGGCGCGTGTCATCGACAGAGAGGATGTCAGCTGGATCTATGTTCTTCACCAGCCTGAGGTCCAGTTTCAGATTAGCCGGAGGCAGCGAAAGCCTTCTGTCAGGTATGCCCTGAGGTCCTTGTTCAAACCCCTTGGAGTTTTTGGCATGGGCGCAGCCCTGGTGAGCCAGATAGCCAAGGGCCGAGAATAGCTGGAAATGGAAGGGCAAGGGGGGCCCCCCCTTGTCTTGCCCAGATGGATTGTGTATCATGAGGCTTGTTTCAACGGGAAACAAGCCTCTTTTTTCTGAAGATCTCTGAACCCCTGAGAAAGTTCGGCCGGCGGGTCCTTCGACAGGAGGCTCCAGGGGAAATCCTTTTGAAGTTCGGGGGGGAATTCAGATATAATTGTCAATGAATCATCTTGGAGACAGAGAGCCGACAATGGGCGACGGATCGAGGGGTGTCAAAGGGGAGTTGGAAGAACGGGTTAGAATACTCTCAGAACTCAGGCCGAGCCATCGGAAGGTCTTGGAGTTTTATGGCGCAGTTTTTGAAGAACAGTTAAAAACGAAGGAAAAGTTTCATTTTGAAGGTCCCGTTACGAAAAGGAGAGCGACCTCTCAGAAAGGGGAAGAGATCCCTCCCCTAAGGGGAGAGGATATCCCCGTGGATCTCGGGGCCGCGAAAAGGCTCTTTCGTTCACTCTGTGGGATCGCAAAGAAACAGAATCCTACGCTTCGGCAAGGGGTTGAGAAGATCGAGAGGGCGTTGAGGAGCAGAAAAGTCGATCTGGACCGACTTCTGGGAGAGACGACACTCCCAGAAACGCCTTACGCACGCGAGGTCTCGTCTCTCCTGGGGCTGAGTCGTGATATTCTCGTCTTTCTGGCTCGGGCCAGTATCCAACCATTTCTGGAGAAGGTGGCCGCCTGTCTGGGCGAGAGGTCTGATCGCCGAGAGTGGAACAGGGGGACCTGTCCCATCTGCGGTTCACCCCCCATCGTCTCAGAGCTTTCCGGGGAAGAGGGAAAAAGGATGTGGATCTGCTCTCTCTGCGCGCACAAATGGCAGGGTCCCCGGATGGCATGTCCCTTTTGCAACAATGAGGACCAAGAGGCCCATCGGTATCTGTTTGTGGAGGGGGACGAGACGGTCCGCGTCGATACCTGTGAAGCCTGTAGAAAGTATATCAAGACCATCGATTCGAGAAAGATGGGGGGCAAGCCACACCCCCTCCTGGAGTACATGGGAACCCTCCATTTAGACGTCCTGGCTCAAGAGGAGGGATATCAGAGGGGTTCGGCTCCGTTTCTGGAAATCAGCTAGCAGGCATGGGAGGGATAAGCGTATGAGACGGACAATACTCTTGATCGGTATGAGCTTTTTTCTGTGGGTGGCCCTTTCGCCTTCTGCCCTGGCTGGAGGCAAGCCGATTGATTTGACGGTTGTGTATAGCAACAACATCAATGGTAAGGTCCGTCCCTGTCCCACCTGAGGGAACAAGACAATCGGCGGCCTGGTCAGGCGCGCGACGATGATCAAGAGATGGAAGGAAGAGGGGAAGAACCTCCTGATTCTCGATGGGGGAGACCTCTTCTATCCCAAGGGTCTTAATCCGTCATCCCAGAACGAAAAGGCCGTGCTGAATCTCAAAGCCAAGGCCATTGTTGCCGCCTTCAATCAGATGGGCTGCAATGCGATCACGATCGGCGAGGATGACCTTCTCTGGGGAAAGGAAAACCTCCTGGAAATCATGAAAGACGCCGAGTTTCCTGCGGTCAGTGCCAACCTCATCGACGGCGCCTCAGGGGAGCCCCTTTTCCAACCCTATGTGATCGAGCAGATGGAAGGATTCAGCGTCGGTATTTTCGGACTCTTTCCCGAGGTCCGAGGAAGCAAGGAGGGTTCGTTCGCCGGGCTGACCGTTCTGGACCCTTTCAAAACCGCTCAGCAGGTCGTTTCAGAGGTTCAAAAGAAGGCCGATGTGGTCGTTCTTCTGAGCCACCTGGGTTATGCAAAGGACCTGGAGCTGGCAAAGAAGGTTGAGGGAATCCATGTCATCGTGGGAGGTCATTCGGGTGTCAACCTCTCCTACCCTCGGATCATCCGAAATACGGTGGTCCTTCAGGTTTCAAATAGAGGCCGCTACCTGGGCAGGGTTGACCTCAGAATCGACGACCTTTCACGTCCCTTTGTCAATGTGGCCACAAGAGACATGCTTGAGAAGCGGCTCCAACGGATTGAAGCAGAACTAGAAATCCTCGACAGAACCGGTGGCCAGGACTCGGCCCAGAAAGAAAGGAAAAGGGAGACCCTGGGAAAACAGAAAGCAGAAGGCGAAAGAACCCTTGGATTGTATGAGGGGCACAACGAATTGGCCAACCAGATCGTCTCCCTGACCCAAGAGATTCCCCAAGACGCGAACTGCGAGGGGGTCCTGAAACCCTATTTCCTTCAGATCTCCGAGCTTGAGAGAGCATCGCCTTCCGGGAGCGAGTAATCTCCCCGTTTACCAGAGGGGCCTCAAAAAAGGGCAGAATCGGGTATTCACAAGGGTTTTCGACCGTGGGCTCAACGCTTGACCTCGTTCTCCTCCATCCCCCCAGCCTCTACGACTTCAGAAGGAGCCCTGTGATGCACGGCCCCATCAGCGACGTGGTGCCGTCAACCCCTATTTTTGAATTCTACCCCATCGGTTTTGTCAGCCTTTCAGAATACCTGGAAAGGCAGGGTTTCCGCGTTCGAATCGTGAACGTGGCTCTCAAGATGTTGAAGCGTCCGGGATTTGACGTGGAGAGGTTCATCGCCTCCCTAAATCCAAGGCTCTTTGGCCTCGACCTCCACTGGCTGGCGCATATTCAAGGAGCCCTGGCCTTGGCTGAAATTATCAAGCGGTTTCATCCCCAGACACCGGTCATTCTCGGGGGACTTTCTGCCACGTACTTCCATGAGGAGATTCTGGGCCGATACCCACAGGTCGATTTTGTTGCTCGAGGGGACTCAACCGAAGAACCGCTCTGCCGGCTCCTGAAAGCCCTCAGAGAGGGAGGGGACTTGCGGGAGGTTCCGAATCTCTCCTGGAGAGGCACCCATGGGGAGATCCGCGTCAATCCTCTCTCCCACGTGCCGGAGAATCTCGACCATATTGCCATCGATTATCGTCACATCATGAAAAAGGTGGTCCGTTATCTGGACCCCTCCGGGTATGAGCCCTTTTTCAACTGGTATACCTATCCTGTAACAGCGGTTTTCACGTGCCGGGGATGCATCAACGATTGTCACACGTGCGGCGGATCGGCCGATACTTTCAAGGCGATGGCGTGTCGAAAACAGCCCGCCTATCGGTCGCCCCGTCTGCTGGCGGGAGACGTCTTTAACAGTATCGATCATCTCAATGCTCCTGTCATGATCATCGGGGACATCTTCCAACCGGGGCGGGACTACGGATTCGAATTCCTCTCTGCACTCAGACAGCGCACGATAAAGAACCACATCGCCTTTGAGTTCTTTAGACCCCCATCCCGAGAAAAACTCGAGAGAATTGCCGAGACGGTTCCCAATTTCAACATCGAGATCTCGCCTGAGTCTCATGACGAAGACGTCCGGCGCCGTTTTGGAAGACAGTACGACAACCGGTCCCTGGAGGAGATGATCGAGAACGCCTTGGACTTGGAATGCAAACGCATCGACCTGTTTTTCATGATCGGCCTTCCCGGCCAGACCTATCAATCCGTCATGGATACCGTGGAGTACTGCCGGGACCTTCTGGAACGATTTGGAAAGAATCGTCGGGTGATCCCATTTATCTCCCCCATGGCCCCCTTTCTCGATCCGGGAAGCACCGTCTTTGAGCATCCCGAAGCGTTCGGATACAGAATTCACTACAAAACAGCCGAAGAAC
Source organism: uncultured Thermodesulfobacteriota bacterium (assembly GCA_964348185.1). Taxonomy (GTDB): domain Bacteria; phylum Desulfobacterota; class BSN033; order WVXP01; family WVXP01; genus CAYGBW01. The sequence goes on from CAYGBW010000093.1 coordinate 11,653, forward strand.
ACCGCCAGGCGCTAATGTCCCCAAGCTGGAAGTATATGTTGAATTACGAGACAGAGTGGATGAGCAGGGACGAGATCGCCTATGGTACCTACGAAGCAGCCCTCAGACTCAACCGTCTCAAAGCCCGGTACGGCCTCGCCGATCCGGATACTGCGCGGGTGATTGAACAGAGGATCCAGGATGCCGTCCAACTGATGCATGAGATTGATCGGGTCGTGGAAAGGGTCGGGCCGGAAGACCAGGAGAAAGCGTTGGGCCAGTTGGGGGTCCGCTTCAGCCATCTCGACATGGCGACCATTTGCGGTAAGGATGAACTCCAGTGGCCTACCCACTTTTTTCGGATGAACTGGTTCAAGATCCTCAAGACCCTTCTCCTGCCAACCCATCCCAACGTGGCATTCCAGGAGAAATTCGATGGTGTACAAAGAACAACTCCTCAGCCAGATCCCCAAGGTCGATGACATATTGAGAGATCCGGGTGTTTCTCAATGGATCGATACGTACTCTCGAAACGTCGTCGTAGCGGCCATTCGTGCGGGTCTGGAACGTCTCCGAGGGGATCTTCTCGCTTTCCCCGAGGACAGAGTCCTGGATCGGGCGATGTTTTCCATGGAAGCGCTGATGCCGTATTTCAGAGAGGCTATCGACCGGCAGGTCACGTGTCGCCTCAGGCGGGTCATCAATGCAACGGGGGTGGTCATTCATACCAACCTGGGACGGTCTCTCCTGCACGGTAGCGCAATCAACCAAATGGAAGAGGTCTCCCGCCATTTTTCCAACCTGGAATACGATCTGGAACAGGGACAGCGAGGATCTCGCTATGTCCATGTGGAGGAGATCCTTTGCACCCTGACCGGGGCTGAGGCGGCCCTTGTTGTAAACAACAATGCGGCTGCGGTCCTTTTGGTGCTTAACACCCTGGCAGAGGGCAGGGAGGTGATCGTCTCTCGTGGCCAACTCGTAGAGATCGGAGGGGCTTTCAGAATCCCCGACGTGATGCGCCGCAGTGGCGCCCGGTTGGTGGAGGTGGGAACCACGAACCGAACCCACCTCCAAGACTACGATCGGGCAATTGGCGAAGAGACGGCTCTGCTGCTGAGGGTTCATACGAGCAATTTCAAGATTGTCGGGTTCACTGCTGAGGTGGCCCCCAACGAGCTGGTCGATCTCGGAAGGAGCCGGAACATTCCGGTCATGGAAGATCTGGGGAGCGGTTGTCTTGTTGACCTCACCCCATATGGGTTCAGAGAGGAACCCCTGGTTCAGGAGTCGATCAAGGTGGGCCTTGATGTGGTGACTTTCAGCGGTGACAAACTCCTCGGTGGGCCTCAGGCCGGGATTATTCTGGGGAGGGGGGAGGTCATCAGCCGTGTCCGAGCCAATCCGCTCAACCGCGCCCTTCGGATCGATAAGCTCACCCTTGCCGCTCTGGAGTCGACCCTGCGACTCTATCTGGATGAAAGCCGGGCGCTCCAGGAGATTCCGACCCTCGCCATGATAACGACCTCCCGGAGGAAACTGATCCCGAAGGCGCGGCGTCTCCTCAGACAGATCCGGTCACAAGCCGGCGAGAGCCTTGAGGCTGTGATTCGGGAGGATCGTTCCCAGGTCGGAGGTGGCGCCTACCCTCTCCAGGAACTCCCCACCGAGGTGATCTCTATTCGGGCGAAGACCCTCTCACCAAACCAATTGGAAGAAAGGCTCAGAAGACATCGTCCACCCGTCATTGCCCGGATCCACAGAGATGAACTCCTCCTTGACCTCAGGACCATTCAGGATCGCGACCATTCTCTCATTGCTCAGGCCGTGGCTCGGGCTGTGAACCAAGCGGGGTGACAGAGCCGATGGAAAGAGCCTTTGCTTTCCTCGTTTCCAAGGGAGATGAAGGCAAACGATTCGACCGTTTTCTTCAACAACAGAACCTATCCCTTTCACGATCACAGATAAAGCGGTTGATTGATGGGGGCCAGTTCCTCGTCAATGGTCGACAAGCAAAGACTGCGGCCAAGCTCAAACCCGGAGATCGGGTCAGCGGTTCGGTGCCAGCTCCCCTCCCTCTAGAGGTGAACAGGGAGGACATCCCCCTCGATGTTCTCTATGAAGATCCCCACATCATTGTGGTCAACAAGGCACCCGGAATGGTGGTCCATCCCGCTCCTGGCTTTTTTTCAGGAACCCTGGTCAACGCCCTTCTGTTTCACTGCAAGGATCTGTCGGGCATCAATGGTGTCCTCCGTCCAGGAATCGTTCACCGTTTGGATCGGTACACGTCCGGCGTGATCGTTGCCGCAAAAAACGACCTGGCCCATGATTCACTGGTCAGGCAGTTCAAGAGTCGCACTGTGGAGAAACGCTACGTGGCCGTGGTCTGCGGTCACTTTATGGACCCGGCAGGTATCGTCACGGCCCCCTTGGGAAGGCACCCCAAGAATCGCCTGTTGGTTTCCGTACACACGCGAAGTCCCAGACAAGCCATCACCCGGTGGAGGGTCCTCGAGGCCTGGAGACACTTTACACTCCTCGAGATCTTCCCTAAAACGGGGCGGACCCATCAGATCCGGGTCCATCTCTCTTCCATCGGTCACCCGATCCTGGGTGACCCGGTCTACAGCCGGAGAAAACATCTGAGGCCTATCGAGAACACGGCATTGAGCCGTCGGGCTGGGGAGTTTCCGAGACAGGCCCTCCACGCCACGGATCTCAGGTTTTTTCACCCCCACACCGGCGAGCCTGTTGCGTTCCATGCCCCGCTGGCGCATGACTTGGAAGCAATCATTGAGTTTTTGAGGAGTAAGGATCGGTGATGGAAAAGCTCGGCGTTTCCTCCCTTCAGACAAAAGGCGGTCTGGGATTCTACCGGGCTCCCCACTTGGAGGCGACTGGCCGGCTCATCCACGCCTTTTCTACCCGACAGGGTGGGGTCAGTCCTCCTCCCTTTGAGTCGCTGAACCTGGGCTTTGACACAGGAGACAAGGCGATCCATATCCGAAAGAACAGGGAGATTCTCACCGACGCCTTTGGACTCTCTCCTTCGGTCCTTCTCACGGTCAATCAGGTACACGAGGATGGTATCCTCGTGGTTGACTCGGCATGGCCACAGGACTATTCCGGAGCATCCTGTGATGCCATCATCTCCGATAGACCTGGCCTTGCCATCGGCGTGTTGACCGCTGACTGCGTTCCTGTCCTCCTTTTTGACCCGGACCATCTGACCGTTGCCGTGATTCATGCGGGTTGGAAGGGAACATCCCTTGATCTTCCGGGGAACACCGTGGCAACGATGGTCGACCGATTCAACACCCGGCCCGAAAATCTCATGGCCGTGGTGGGTCCATCGATCGGACCCTGTTGCTATGAGATCGATGAGCCCGTGTACTCGGTCTTTTCTCGTCGCCATGACAGCCGGTCGAAATGGACAAAGGGGGTTTCCCCCAGCTCCTGGATGCTGAACCTCCCCCAGGGGAACGTGGATCTCCTCGTCGAGTCGGGGGTTCGGCGAGAAAACGTCGTCCTCATCGACATCTGCACCCGTTGTCGAAGGGACCTCTTTTATTCCCACCGAGGAGACAGGGGAACCACAGGTCGACAGATCTCCTTTATCATGCTGAAATAGAATGGTGTCGTTGAGCCACTGTCAGTGATTTTCCAGGGGATCGGGAGGCCATATAGCCAGCCGCTTGTCGTTTCCCCGGATGCTTCCAACGGCAAAGATCGGTCTCTTTCCACCGAACCCTTCTCAACCGATTGGAGCCGAGATTGATGGGATAGTTTCTTAGAACAAGACCTCTTTGCATTTTGCAAAGAAGTTAAAAATACGAAATCCGAATTTCGAATCTCGAAACAATTCCAAAATTCGAAATTATCAATGACCGAAACAGGTGGTATCGGAATCGTTTCCAATTTTGGATTCTGGTCATTCGATTTTGTTTCGGGTTTCGGATTTCGATATTCCGATTTGGTTGCGGCCAAAGGACGCCTTAGGATATTTGGCAGAAATGCGAATTCCCGCCTAATTCTGGGGAACTGAGGGTTTCATCAGGGAGGTGGTCTCGGCCTGGTGGAAGCCAAAGACCTTCTTCGCCATGAAATGACCGAATTCATAGGCCAGATACAGGGGCGTTCCCCTCCGATCGAGAGTCTGGGGGAATTCCTTCCAGAAATCGATGGGCTCTTCGATGGGATACCGATCCGCGACCTCGTGACGGAAAACCTCCCACTCGCCCGGATCTGGACGGATCATGGAGATTCGGATCGACTCACAGCACCGTTGGTACTCATAAAAGTCGCCCAGGACCTCACTGAAGATCTCTTCAATGGCGGCCTTTTTGCGAGGCCACAGGGTTTCGAGAGATTCGTGAATCTGGAGAAGCGCGTTGCGCAACAGGAAATTCTCCACGCCCTTTTTGTCTATTTCTGTCGAGAGAATCTGTTCGACTCGCAGGCCGATATCGACCAGGCCTTCGAACTCCCGGGAAGTCGATTCCGTCTCCAGAGGGGCTGAGAGAATCACGACGACTTCCGATAGGGGAATCCCTCGGGTCTCAGCCACTTCGATGGCATCTAGGATCGGGGTCACCCGGCCCACCCCTCCGTCGATCCACTGGGTTGACCGATCATAGGGGAATCTTCCCGGACTGAATGCGATGGGAATGGCGGTGCTGGCGAGGATGATTTCGGTAGCGTAAGGGGCGAGGGCGTCGTCACTGGGGTCTAGAGCATAGTATTTTCCCGTTTGAAGAGACACGACCCCTATTCGAAGGTGAGTCCCCGTTTGCCCGAGGTTCTTCCGAAGATCCCTGGCATTCTCATCAATCGCCTCTCGAAGCCGTGTATTGTCCTGAACCCCACTTATTTCTCCTAGCTGACGATACAGAATACCCCCAGGAAGAACCGCACTGATCACCTTTTCAGCCAGGGTGAAACGTTCCTGAATGATCTCAAGACCGGTTTCGGCCTGCCGGATCCAGATATCTTTCAACTTCTCAAAATAATCCAGCCCCTGAGCCACCATCATGGCATTGAGCGCTCCAGAGGAGACGCCACAGATGATCCTGAAATGGTCCTGCCTTTCCTTGAGAAGATACTCGAGAGCCCCGAACTGAAAGATCCCCTTGGTCCCCCCGCCTGACAGAACAAGGGCCTTTTCTCCGATGGGCAAGGCAGGAACGGATTTCTTGGGAAGAAGGCTGGAAAAGATGCGAGCCCACAGGGACCCTCGTCCCATCAGATCACCCCGATTCCCCTATCTCAGGCGCCCTCCGAGCCACCTCGATGACAAGAGCAACAGTCTGTTCGAAGTCTCTGAGATCGACGACGCTGCTTGGGGAATGGATATATCGACAGGGAACCGAGATGATCCCTGTCCGAACTCCCCCTCGGCTCAAGTGAATGGGCCCTGCATCGGTGCCGCCGTAAAGGGGCACTTTGTGTTGCCATGGAATCTTCAGGGTATCCGCGGCGTGCTCAATGAAACGGACAAAGGCAGGATCCACGATGATCGATTTGTCGGCCACCGAAATGGCAGGCCCCTTACCCAGTCGACTCGGGCATTTGTGGCCAGGAGTGCCCGGGGTGTCGGCCCCAACGGTCCCCTCGAGGACCAGGGCCACGTCTGGCTGAATCTGGTAACCCGCCGTTTTGGCCCCCCGGAGACCCACCTCCTCGCCTACAGCGAAATTGGCGACCACGGTAAAACCCGGAAGGTTCTCGGTAAAATACTCCAGACATCGGATGAGAACGGCACACCCTACCCGGTCATCGAGTGCCTTGCCCATGACACGATGTTCGGTCAGGATCTGAAAGGGATAGGCCAACGTTGCCGGTGTTCCAGGTCCGATACCCATTGCGAAAACAGCCTCTTTCGACTCCGCTCCCACATCGATAAAAAGGTCCTCACTCTTCCACGGCTTCTTCTGGTCTTCGGATGTCTGAACATGAGGGGGCAAGGCGCCAATCACACCCCGGTATCTCTTGCCCTCTCTCGATCTGATCTCAACCTGTTGGCCCGCAAGTATTCGGGAATCCCACCCGCCCAACAGGGCGAATCGAAGGAATCCGCCCTCTTCCACATGACTGACCATCACCCCGATCTCATCCATATGGGCATCGAGCATGAGGGTGAAATCTCGACCCGGATTCATCCGGACGATGAGATTCCCCAGGGCATCCGTCTCGATGTTGTCGGCCAGGTCTCTGACTTTCTCAGAGATCCAGTCGCGAACCTCATTTTCAAATCCTGATACCCCGAACCTATTGGATAGCTGCTCAAGGAGATCAACGGTGTTCACGGTCAAACCCTTTCTCACGAATCAATGGATAACGGATACCGACGACTCTGACGGGACAGAAAGTGATTTTCTGAAGCCCATCTTCCCTGACTTGGTTCGTCGATTCCAACCGGGAGAGTGGCTGGCTTTCCCCAACCTGAGGGGTAAGAACCTAGGCTGGCAGGGGCTCTCAATGAGTCTGAAGAACTGACCACACCCGTTGAATCGATCAAGCGATGCTACCCCGAAGTGGCACGAAGAAGAACTCCAGGGAACCGACTGAGGATATACTCAACAGATTCATTGGAGCGTTTGAACCTGAGAAGGGCCTCTATCTCCAGGAGTTGCTCTGACGACAAAAGATCTCCCCTCAGTTCCACCCCGTAATGACTTTTGATTTTTTGGAGAAGGATCGTCTTGATCTCCCTTTCATAGGAAATGTAGTCAGGATCCGATGGGATCCTGAAGATTTTTCCGCCGTACTTAGAGCCGAGTTTCGAGGCCTCCTGGGATCTGACAAAGGGCGAAGAGAAAAAGAACGAGAAGAGAACCACGAGAGAAATGGCAAGGGTCGTTTTCTTCATGGTGAAACACGCCTCCTTGTAGTGGAATAGCACCCTTTCCTCATACTCACATCCAAGGGATAGGTCAATCCAATCGATTCCGTCGCCCGAGTTTCCCTTAAATGGGGATGGGACAGCGTTTCAAGAGTGACTGAAGCTTTCGGTTCCCTCCAATTTCGAGTTTCAGTGATTTCAACCCGTGTTTATACCCCAGGGTTTCTCGTTCCTGGCTGTTCCAGACGACCTCGGTCAGGGCCTTGAGGCTGGAGAATCTAAAGTCGTCTTTGTAGTACAATTCGATGATGAGCCGGTTTCCAGGCGAAACCCGCTCATTCAAATAAACAGAGAGTCCTCCGACTGCCGCGTTTTCTGCCATCCCCACCTGAATCGGTCCTTTCCTTCTGTTTTCAACGACGTGACAGTCAACGGGGAGGTCGATCAGATATCGACGGTACCTTCTCCTTTCCCTCATTCGAGGATCGAGTGTGTCGGCCTGGTTGTCGATCATCAGGATCCTTTCCTAAGGGAAATGCTCGTGTTTTCGTTTGAACTGTTGATGCATCTTCTGTGCCAACCGGTCTCCTGCCAGGCCGTGTTGAAATTCCCATTTTTCTTGATGTAAGCCACCACGCCCCCCACGTTGAAAACCCGCTCCATCTCCCGGACTTTTGCTATTAAGTATGACAGATTTTCGGCTATTCTGCAACCGCTTGTCAGACTATGGAATCCTTGCTCAGGATGGTTTTTCCGGCTGTCAGAAAACCCGTTCTCTTATCATCGGAAACCCAGGGAGACCGATCGCCGATCGCAGTCCAGGGGTCGAAAGAGACAACCAAAGATTTGACGGATCGATCGATTTAATCCTATAATATAATGGAAAAATCCGGAGTCGAGGAGGACCAGATGTGGGAATATACGGGGAAAGTGAAAGACCATTTCTTGAATCCAAGAAATGTGGGGGAAATCGATGATCCCGATGGAGTCGGGGAGGTGGGTTCCCTGGCCTGTGGAGATGCGCTCCGGCTAACCTTCAAACTCGATGAAAACAAACGGATCAAAGACGTCAAGTTCAAGACCTTTGGGTGCGCCAGCGCCATCGCGTCATCTTCCGCCCTGACGGAAATCGTCAAGGGGATGACCCTGGAGGAGGCGGAAAAGGTCACAAATCAGGATATTGCCCGCTATCTGGGAGGTCTTCCCGAGGAAAAGATGCACTGCTCTGTTATGGGAAAAGAGGCCCTGGAGGCTGCCATTGCCAACTACCGAGGAGAAAAACCCCTAACAGGCGAATTTGAGATCGTCTGCAAGTGCTTCGGCATCACGGACAGGGAAATCGAGCGTGCGGCCAGAGACAACCATCTCACCACCCGGGAACAGGTCACCCACTATACCAAGGCAGGGGGGGGATGTCAATCGTGTCACCCCAAGATCGAAGCAATTCTGGCAAGGATGTGGGGAGAAAAGGAGAAGGGGCCGGCGCCTCCGCAGCCCTCGCCGGAAAAGAAACTGACCAATCTTCAGAAGATGAAACTCGTCGAGGAGACACTGGAGCGGGAGATCATCCCACCCATGAGGGCCGATGGGGGCGATCTCGAACTCATCGACATCGATGGAAACACGGTTTATGTAGCTCTGCGCGGGACCTGTTCTTTCTGCCCCAGCTCTGACTTCACTCTGAAGAACTATGTGGAGACCAAACTCAGAGAATTCGTAAGCCCCGAAATGGTCGTCGAGGAGGTCAAGTCATGAGAACCGTCTATCTGGACAACAATGCAACTACCCGGGTGGCTCCGGAAGTCGTCGAAGCGATTCTCCCCTACTTTACTGACCTGTACGGGAATCCCTCCAGCATGCATTACTTTGGAGGGCAAGTCGAACAGAAAGTCTCAGAGGCGAGAGAAAGGATTGCGACCCTCCTCCATGCAGACCCTTCGGAGATTGTTTTTACCAGCTGCGGCACGGAGAGTGATAATGCGGCCATCAGGGGTACCCTGGAATCGTACCCCGACAAGAATCACGTGATTACGTCTCGGGTCGAGCACCCTGCTGTTCTGAACGTCGGCCAATACCTGAGAGCCAGGGGATACCGCGTGACAGAGTTGGGAGTAGACCGCGAGGGACGGCTCGATCTGGATGAACTCCGAGAAACAATCACAGACCGGACGGCCCTGGTCAGTATCATGTATGCCAATAACGAGACTGGCGTGATTTTCCCTATCGAGGAAATCGGAGAGATTGTCAAGGCGAGAGGAATCTCCTTCCACACCGATGCGGTTCAAGCCGTGGGTAAAATCCCCCTCGATATGTCGAAGAGCCATATCGACCTCATGTCCCTCTCGGGACATAAGCTCCACGCCCCCAAGGGGATTGGCGTTCTCTATATTCGCAAAGGAACAAGATTTTCGCCTTTTTTTATCGGGGGCCATCAGGAAGGAGGAAGGCGGGGAGGCACGGAAAACGTCCCCTACATTATCGGTCTGGGAAAAGCGGCTGAGCTCGCCATGGAACGCATGGAGGAGGAGAACGTGCGGGTCCGGGCCCTGAGAGATCGGCTGGAAGCTGAGCTCCTAAAGAGGATTCCCAACACCCTGGTCAACGGGGACCGGGAACACCGGCTTCCGAACACCTGTAGCCTCAGCTTTGAATATGTGGAAGGGGAGTCGATCCTTCTCCTGTTGAGCAACGAAGGCATCTGTGCCTCTTCGGGCTCGGCCTGCACCTCGGGATCTCTCGAACCCTCACACGTGTTGCGAGCCATGGGGGTACCGTTCACCGCGGCCCATGGATCTATCCGGTTCAGTCTGAGTATCTACAATCCGCCCGAAGACGTCGACGCGGTCATTGAGAAGCTCCCCCCGATTGTGGAGAGGCTGAGAGAGATCTCTCCCTTCTGGAAAGACTACAAGGAGGGAAAGGAGATTTCATCTTTCATGGCGGGTATCCATCCAGAACACACGGGCCGCGGATAGATGGGACACGGAATCATCCTCGGCCCTTTCGATCGCCATCATTGGCCTTTACCCATCAACGCTCGGGTATGAGGTATCCGTCTTGATCCTGTTGGTCCCTGGCAACTGGACGGGGGGGAGACTTCACGCGCGATGCCCCCGGCGCGCTCCCCAGAGGTAACTCCCGGCGAACAGGAGAATCAGAGACAGGAGAACACCCTGGAAACCGGGGCTCAGGTCAAGGAATCTCTCTGAAACAAAGGGGCCGAGAGGGGTTGTATTTCCGATCACGACCCACCCCCCTCCCCCGATAATTCCACTCATGGCTCCCACGGTGTTGAGCCTCAGTTTTTGCCCATGAAAGCCGAAAACCACGGGGACCACGAGCCCCCCGGTGTAGATGGAGTATCCGAATAGAAGGAGGCTGATAACTCCCCGGAATTTCAGAGCAAACCCCAGGGCCACCAGGCCAAAGAAAATCACGGCCAGCCTCGAAAGGAGAAGGATCTTCCTCTCATCCAATCCCCCTCCCCGAAAGCGCTTGACAAGATCATTCACAATATCCATGGAGAAGATGGTACTTGCCGTCAGCAGAACGGTGTCGGCCGAAGACATGAGGGCGCACAAAAGGGCTGCCATGACGAGGGCATTGATTCCCCAGGGCAGCACTTCCTTGATCATAAAGGGAAACACCTCCTCACCGGAGAGAGAGGGAGCCAGGACCCTGTCTGACATACCGACGAGGGCAATGGAGAAGGCAAGGGGGATCAGCATCAAGGCGGTGAGAAGGACACTTCTCCGCGCGGTTTTTCCGTCCCTCGATGAGAAGAGGCGTGAATAGATGTCCGGCCCCACCAGATAGGCCGAGCCTACGAGGATCAACCATTCGATGAGGGTTTTCCAGGAGAAGTGGGAATTGACCGGGAAAGAGAAATACTCTCTGGGAAGGTTTTCCTTCACGACCGCGAACCCCCCGACCCGCTGCAACCCGAAATAGCCACAGAGGAGAATCCCCACAATCAGGATGGCAGACTGTACCGCGTCGGTTCGGATAATCGAGATCTGACCTCCCAGGATCGTGTAAGCGATGAATACGGTTGCAGAAACAGCCATCATCAAGGAGAGACTGCCAGGCATGAGGGTACTGAGAATTCGTCCTGAGGCGACAACCTGACCGCCGATGATTCCCAGCCAGGCCCAGACGATGACGAGGGAAGCAACGACCTTGACAGAGGCTCCGTATTGGTTTTCCAGAAGCTCAGGCAGGGTAAAGAGACCGTAGTCCCGGATTCTCCCCGCCAGGAAAAGAGACAGGAAAAGGAGCCCAACTACACCGACCAGCATCCACCAGGCTCCGACAAGTCCCCAGGAAAAACCCTTCCCGGCCATGCCCACCGTGCTCGATCCCCCGACAATTGTGGCCAGCAAGGATCCCGTGATGAAGAGGGGACGGCCTTTTCGATCGGCCACGAAGAAGGTCTCGATCCCCTTGACTTTCCGGGCACTCGCAATGCCGATCCCCATCATGCCGATGAAGTAAACCATGAGAAGAATCAAAATCATTTCACCGTTCCTTTCATGAAGATAGAACTGAAAACAGGGCAAATATCACAAAGAGGGACCAATTGTCAACGGCCCATCCTCAATCGGTTTACAAATGTCCTTCCTTCGGCCTCGCCCGGGATGGGCCAATGGGTAGAGGGCGCGAGCGGTATGGGGCGCTGGGAACGCTCTCTGGAGGGGCCGCTCTGAGGTTGGATATGAGCGAGGATTTGTGGTATTCAAAAAGGGAATACCCCCGGTTCTATAGGGTGGGAGGAGAGACGGTGAAGGCCATGATTCTGGCGGCTGGCCTGGGAACTCGACTGCTTCCGTTGACAAGAGAGATCGCAAAACCTGCCATCCCCTTTGCCAACCGCCCTTTGATCCATCACTGCCTCGAGTGGCTCGAAGAGAACGGGGTGGAAGAAGTGGTGATCAACCTCCACTATCACCCCCAATCGGTCGTTGCCGCCATAATGCAAGGCTCGTGGCCGTTGAAAATCAACTTTTCCCATGAGCCCATTCTCCTTGGAACGGCCGGGGGCCTTAAGAAGGCGGAAGGACACTTTCAGGACAGCACATTCGCCATGGTCAATAGCGACAGTCTCTCTGAGATCGACCTGGCTGCCCCCACGGCCTATCACAGGGAGAAGGGCGCAATGGCAACCATGGTTCTCAAGGAAAAGCCTTCTGAAGACCCCTATGGAACCGTTCGTATTGACGGGGAGGGCCGTGTTAGAGACATCAAGGGTAGGGGGGTACCCCAAGGAGAGGGGAGAGGATACACGTTCACCGGGATTCACCTCTTTGAACCCGAGATATTCCGGTGGGTTCCATCGGGTCGCCTTTTTGAAATCAACCGCATGGTCTACCCTCGACTGATCCAGGAGGGTCGAGGGGTTTGGGGGTACGTCACAGACGCTTTCTGGGCCGAAGTCGGAAGCCATGAAACCTACCTCCAGGCCCATCGGGACTTTTTGGTTCGCCGGTCTTTCGGTGTGGTCAGCGAAACCCACCTCTCCTCTCGCATAGAATTGGTGCCTCCCGTCCTCATTGGTCGGGGATGCCACATTGGAGATGGCGCGCGAATCGGCCCCTTGGCCATTGTGGGTCACAACTGTGATATGGGACAGAGGGCCGTCGTTGAGGATTCGGTCCTTTGGAATGAGGTGACCCTTGGCCCCGGTGCCCGGGTGAGGGGTTCCATCGTGGGACACGGGGCCACCATTCCCCCAGGAACCCAGTTGAGGGGGATGGCGATCTGGGGTGGAGAGCAAAAAAGGATCGACTCAGGAGAGGACAAACGGTGAGATCTCCGATTGAGGCAAGAAATGAGTCGATCCTCCCTTCCGGATGGCGGCGGCGATTGCTTCGAGGGGTCAGATGAGGGTTGGCAAGAGGGACCTTCTGAGTTTTGTCGGACGGTCTCTTCCAGGAAGAATCATCAATCTCACCTGGGAACAGCTCGGGGGAGATGCCTCAGATCGTAACTACTACCGTCTTCACCTGAGTGGCGAGGCGACGGAGGTCCCCGAAACGCTGGTGGTGATGGAACTCCAGGGGTCTTTTTCCGCTGAGGAGCTGCCTTTCATCAACATCCTCCGTACCCTGGAGAGATCAGGCCTCGGTGTTCCGCGATTGTACGGGATTGACTCTCAGCTGGGCCTTATTCTCCTTGAGGATCTCGGAGACGAGATTCTTCAAAAAAGAGTTAAGGGACAAAGGGCTGACTTCATCGAGGCGCTCTATCGCGAGGCTCTTGACCTGGTTGTGAAAATGCAGTGCGATCTGGCCCCATCAGCAGACTGTTTGGCCTTTCAGACAGCCTTTACCGTGGAGAGGTTTGTCTGGGAGCTGGATTTCTTCAGGACCCACTATATCGAGGGCCTCCTCGGGAAAAGGATCCATCCCACTGACCGGAAGGCCATGGACCGTTTCTTTTTCTGGCTTTCCTCCCTTTTGGATGGGGAAAAAAAGGCCTTCACCCACCGGGACTTTCATTCGAGAAACCTGATCTACCATGCCGGGAGGCTGAAAATGCTCGATTTCCAGGATGCCCGAATGGGACCGCCCCTGTACGACGTAGCCTCCCTCCTCAGAGACTCTTACGTGGTTTTTGAGGAGGGTCCCATGGGGTCTCTCCTCGGCTACTATAGGTCGGAATTGGAGGGAAGGGGCGGGGCGAAGATCGATGGATCCCGATTCCGTTACCTCTTCGACATGACCTGCCTGCAGCGAAATCTGAAAGCCATTGGCACCTTTGCCTACCAGGCCGTTGAACGGAAGAACCCGGTGTACCTGAAATACATCCCTGACACGCTGATCTATGTCGAGAACAACCTCAACCGATATGACGAACTCGCGTTCTGGCGAGAGATCCTTTCTCGGTATCTCCCCTTCCATGAGGGCTAGATTCTTTAAAGAGAGGTGGTCCGTTCTAAGTCCGTCAAACAACCCATCCCCTCCGGGGAATGGGCGATTCGTCCTTTCCCTCCTCTAGAGCTTCGTCGGGGATATCTCTTTTTCATTTGAATCGATTTCACACTGCTTGATCTTATAAAGGAGGGCCTTGTAGCTGATGCCGAGAAGCCTGGCCGCCTTTCTCCGATTCCAGCGAGTCTCATACAGGGTTCTTAGAATAACCTGTCTCTCAGCTTCAAGGGCTGCCTTTCGACCAATCTCTTTGAGAGAGACCGCCTGACGACCTTCGATATATTCATCCTGCCTTTTTGATTCTTGGGGTTGCTGCGGCTCTGTGGAAAAATGCTGATAAAGCGGCTTTTTGATGACGCTCTCATTTCCCAACACGACCAAACGTTTCACCATGTTTTCAAGCTCACGAACATTTCCGGGCCACTCGTATCGCATGAGTAGGTCGTTCATCTCTGGTGATAGCGTAGGGACAGGTTTTCCGTATTCTCGACTGCCCTTTTGAAGAAGATATTGGGTCAAGAAAGGAATTTCTTCCTTCCTCTCTCTCAGAGGGGGCACGTCAATTCTGAGAACATTGAGTCGGTAGTACAGGTCCTCTCTGAAACGACCGGTCCTAACGGATTCTTCCAGGTTTCGGTTTGTTGCAACAAGAACACGCACATCGACCCGAACGTCGCCTTTTCCCCCAACCCTCGAGAACTCTCCATCCTGAAGAACCTGCAGAAGCTTAGCCTGAACAGGCAGGTTTACTTCAGTGATCTCATCGAGGAATATGGTACCTCTATGGGCCAGTTCAAATCTCCCGGGTTTTCCACGATAAGCCCCGGTGAATGCGCCCTTCTCATAACCGAACAGCTCCGCCTCGAGCAGTTGTTCGGGCAAAGCGGCACAATTGACTTTTGTGAAAGGCATGGGTCTTCTACCCGATCGATGATGCAAGGTACGGGCGACCAATTCCTTTCCAACACCACTTTCTCCTTGGATGACGACCGTAACGTCGGTATCCGCTGCCTGGTTGATTGTGTCGATGATCCTTGAAGTCTTGTCACTCTCATAGAAGAAAGGAACATACCGACTGGGACCGTCACCGTTATTCCACGGTATCAGTAAGTGCTTTCCAGCGATTTCAGAAGGGATCGAGGTTCGTGAATGGCTCTGTTCTCCGGAAGCATGATCGAAGCTCCGATTTTCATTTGAAGGTCTATGCCTTCCCCCGACAATTCCGATTCTGTCTGAGTCCATTTTCATGGCTGTTTCCTGCCTGCTCTGCGAACGAACTGTGCGTTTGCTAACCCGGACCGTTCTTTTATCGCTTCTTCTTTCATTGTAAACTAGACTCTTAAAGAATAAATACGGTGAACCCTGTATTTTATCCTCAAAAACACTGCATTTTGGGGTCGGTTTAGTCTGCAGGACGCCCTCGGGGAAGGATCTTTAGAAAGGCGATCCAGGAGTCTCCCCGGTCGCGTGTCCCCAGCGGAATTTGATCGTGGTCAAGGATCGTCCCACTGGGGCCCTGATAGAAAAACAACCATTTGGCGCGTTTCCGTACAGATGCCCATGCCACACTGGGTCCGACTTCATGTTCATTCGATTTCTGGTTGTTTAGGCAGGTCACCCAGAGAGGGTGTGGATATCCTGTGTATAAAGTGAATTCCTAAAGTCATAAGTGGTGATTGGGACAGAGGAAACAGCAATTTGCCTATTTTCTACTCATAGAGAAAGTAGTTTACATTCAAAGGGCTACACTGAAAAGAACGCCGGTTTATCTGTTAAGGGAGGAAAATAGGAGGCCAATGATCAGGCGGTGACTGAGGGTGTGGATAACTTGTTCCCCTTGGCTGATAGCCGAACCCTTCCAAAGAACGAGGCGTCTGAATTCAGCTATGGAGAACCTACGGCGTCCTTTGCCTGTATTCCCTGGGGGGAGTGAAGAGGTCGAGGTCCAGCTTTCCCGTGTCAATCCGTTTAACTTCGGTTACCTCTTTGAGGGTCTTCCCATAGACCATCCGATATTCTGTGGTCAGAATGGGAAAGCCCCATTCCTTGACAGCGTTATAAATCTCTTCCCTCTCTTCCATTTCCCCTCTCGAAACGCTCCCTAGACCACCTGCTCCTTTCTTGATCGCGCTCAGCATCTCTTCGAGATCAACTTCCTGAGTGACCCAGCTGTCCTGAAAGAGAACCCCTTCAATAAACACCTTGACCTGCAGGGTCGCGAATCCATTGATGAACTTTTCGGCTCCGGTGGACTCCACACGGATCGTCCGACGAGGAGTGTTCTTTGGACGTGCCATTTTTTGCCAAACCCGTTCTCTCCAATCGGAGAAGGGATACTCGATATAGGTCTTGGACAGGTGATCGAGGATCACGATCCGGTCCTTCGTGAAATCCATGATGGTGCTGAGTTTTCCGTCTTTCTGATCGATTCGGAGTCTCTCCTTGGAATAGAACAGCACCAGTCCGCTTTTCTTTCCCCAAACATCGATCATGTCCTGATCGATGACCGTCCCAGCCGTGACTGCACCCGCCGACAGGAGAACCGCACAGAGGACCCCTAACCTCCAGACTGCAAAGTGCTTTCTCCTCATGATTGTCCCTCCGAAGAGCTTGACCCAGTCCACTCACGAGACTTGGGTCCCCAGATCAGGAAGGAGCACCAAAAGGCAAAACAGCCGTGACCCCTCTAGGGGGACCCAAAAATCAGATCCAGAAACTGTTTCAGAATCGCTGCCGTGGCTCCCCAGATGCGATGGGTTCCATATCGGTATGTATAGACCGTCCGTTCGCCCCCTTCAAAGGAGATTGTTTTCTGCTCAAATCGGTCCCTCTGAAGAAGCGCCTGGAGGGGAACCTCGATCACCTCCACGATTTCCTCAGTGTTCAGGACCAAGGGATAGGGGTATGGAAAGGTCCCCACAAAGGGGCGGATCATGTATTTTGTTAGGGTCTCCACATCATCCAGGCAACCGAGAATCTCTACGTCTCTCTCTCTCAGACCAATCTCCTCAAAGCTCTCCCTTCGTGCCGTTTTTTCCAATGTCTGGTCTTCTCGATCGTACACCCCCCCGGGAAAGGAGATCTCTCCCCTATGGGTTTTCACTTTTTCTGTTCGTTTTGTTAGTAGAATATGATCGTCCTCTTCTTTCCTGAACAGAGGGAGGAGAACGGCGGAGGGGGTGAGGCCACCTGGGCTGATTACCTTCCTCACTCTGGCGGCGAGGATGGCCCGGACCCTCTCGCTCAGGCCCTCCATGGGATGGTTCACTCGGCCCTCCAGGAGATAATGTCCAGTGCCCCGTTTCCCGGATTTCTGTGAACCGTGACGATGAGCCTTTTCTCCACCTCGTTGACGATTCCAATCGACTCGATAGAGAAATACTCACTCTGCACCGTCAGGTTCGGTGGGAGACCCGAAATCCCGAAACTGTTGTTGAAATAGTCTCGAAAGGCCTGCACCGTGGGAAAGGGATCTGCTGACCTGTCCTGAAGGGTTTCTTCGACCTGAAGGGCGTCGATGTCTTCGTGAAGAGCCATGATGACCGGGCCTGGCGCCGTGTTAACGTTGATATTGGGGCCTCGGTCGGGGATGGCCGACAGTAAGTCCTCCAGGGTCCATTTCCCTTGGAGTTTTGTGGGGCTTTCCCCTTCGAAAGCCTCAAAGGTTTTCTTCATGGCCTCGTCACTCCCCTTGATCATGCGGAGTTCGGTGATCGTGTCCATTGGACCGTCTTTGCAGGGGTAGGGAATATCCAGGCCCTCATAGTATCGCGCTTCTGCACCCCCCGGGTCGGTCTCCTCCTGATCCTGATCCACCCAGTCTGCAATCGCGTTCTGGAAGCCCTCATCGATCTCCCCATAACGAAAAAGCCGATCCACAATGAATGAGACGTGATCTTGACCCTCAATCTTCTTGAGGAGGTTCACATTGATTTTCCTGTCTTCGTCAACGACCGTCACAGCCAGGCGCCCCTCACCGAAAAGATCAGGCTCCAGTACCTGGGCTGCGGCGACCGTCTCAGTGAGGTTGGCCCAGGGCTCATCGAGATTGTCATTGGGGCCACCGCTCTGTTCGACCTCTTCCCGATCCTCCTCAGAATCCCTCCTCAGTACAGCCATAGCCAACTCTATCCCGGATCTGGCCACATAGTAGGCTATCAGATCATCCCGGTAGGTCGCTGCAATCCTCACGTTCACCTGAGTGGAGTAAGTGAGTTCCACGAGAAGGGTCACAAGGATTGTGACAATAACCAGGGTGATCACCAATGCGATTCCCCTCTCCGAAGGGCGTTCTTTTCTCGCTTTCCTGTCCATGGAAACCATCACCGTGACTGGATCGGAATCACCGCGTAGAAGGGGGCGCGTCCTCCTCCCTCGGTCTTGAGAATCAACTTGACCTCCACAGCCTGGGGAAGGGTTTGCTCCTCCTCTGAGTTCCACTCCTCTACCCACTCCTCGCCGTCAAAGTATCTGATGTCGATCCCCCAAACGTTATCTGCCAGTTGGTGGACCCCGCGATCTCCGGAAGCAGCCGCTTCAGGATCGCCTTCAAAGGGACCGAAGGCAGGGTCCTGACGCCGGATCAACCGGCTTTCCTCTTCATCTTCGACGAGGGAGTATGAAATCTTCAGGAAGTCTGACTCCCTGATCCCCTCGGTCATCCTGATCCAGTAGAAGTTTGCCATGGCCGAGAAGGTAAGAGAATCCCGGGGTGTGTCGTTCTCTTCATCGTTCTCACCGACGAATCCCGTGTATTCCAGCCCAGACCGATAATAGGCCGACTGGATCTCACCGGTCATGCGATCGAGGATTGCTCGGGCTGTATGAAAGGGATCGCGGTCTGGGTTGACCCGGTGAAGGGCTGAGTAGCTTGAGGAGAAAACGCTGTAAGCGATCGTCAGGACAAGCGCCAGGATTACCATGGCCACCAACATCTCCACAAGGGTGAAGCCCCTCCGCCTCCTATGTCTCCTCCTCCCGTCTGGCAAGATAGGTGACCACATCGAGATGTCTCTCCCTTCTCCCTTCGTTCCATGTGATCGTGACCTTCACGCGTCTCGCATTGTCAAAAGTCATCCCTCCGAACTGGGCCGCCTCGACGGACTTCTTCCACCGAAAGCCTGCATAGATATTGAGTTCATCGTCCCTTTCCCCTTCCTGGAAATCGCCCTCTTCCTCCTCCAGATCCTCGGGGAATCCGGCCATTTCAATCTGGCCCACCATGTTTCTTGCCAGCATGGCGGCAATCGTCATCTTCTGAGAGCTGTTGACGGCACGGATATCCTGATTCTCCAACCCCACGAGCGCCACCAGGGCGGTGGAGATGATCACCAGGCAAACCAACACCTCCATCAGGGTCAGGCCCCTGGGGGGATGGCGCTCGACATTATCACTCCACATATTCGTCATAGATTCTTATCCTCGCGGAAAGGGGAAGAATGTGGATCGAAGCCTGGCGGCCCCTGGCATCCTTCAGATGGACGAGAGTCTCCTCGACCCAGCCTTTGGGAAAGAAATGCGTCTTCACGTCGCCCTCGGTGAACTTCCCCCTGCCCACGATGACGATATCCTCGAAAGAGACGTCCTCTGGAAGTCTGACTCTTCTGGACAGGACAGCGGTATCACTGACAAACTCGAGGTTTTCGTCGCGGAAAGTGACCCAGTATTCATTGGCCTTCAGATCGTAGTTGAGTCGGTAGATCGTACGGCCC
This sequence comes from uncultured Thermodesulfobacteriota bacterium, assembly GCA_964348185.1. Classification (GTDB taxonomy): domain Bacteria; phylum Desulfobacterota; class BSN033; order WVXP01; family WVXP01; genus CAYGBW01. Next base: position 31,116 of record CAYGBW010000093.1, read on the forward strand.
ACCGTGGCCCGGTGAAAAAGGTATTTGGCCGTCCCTGATAGCCGCCGGCAGCTGACTCTCAGGTTGCGTCCTGTGAGACGGCCTAGCCTGGGGATGGAGAGGGCCACAAGAATTCCCATGATCAACATGACCATGGTGAGCTCAACCAGGGTGACCCCCCGGGGATCTGCATGTCTTCGGACAAGCCCCTTTGGAAGGACAGACTGCTCCTTCTCCTTCAAACCGGGGCCATCGGTTTTGACCGCACCCCCCCCGACGTTGGAACAATGAGAAGAGCCGGCCCGAGACCTCCGGTTCATCAGTCGAGCTCCCAGCTGTTGATGTCGGCAAACTTCTCCTCTCCCCCCTCTTCTCCATCGGCCCCGTAGGAAATGATGTCATAGTCACCATAGACTCCTGGAGAGAGATAGATATACGGACTCTTCCATGGATCCAGGGGCACCTTTTTCAGATACCCGCCCTCGGCATAGTTGGTCGGGATTCTCCCTATGGTGGGTTGTTCCACCAAAGCCTCGAGGCCCTGTTCCGTTGAGGGGTAAGTTCCGTTGTCCATCTGGTAGAGGGAGAGAGCGGTCTCGATGCTCTTGATATCCATGATGGCCTTCGTCCTTCTCGCCTGTTCCGGCCGATCCGATATCCTTGGGATGATAATGGCAGCGAGAATTCCCAGAATCACGACGACCACCATGATTTCGATCAGGGTAAAGCCATAGGGATTCCAACGGCTCTTGAGTTTCATTTTTCTGCCTCACCTCCGGGTGGCTTTGGTCTCATTGGCCGACGACCATCTGATTCATTTCGAAAATGGGGAGCAGAACGGCAAGGACAATGAATAGAACGATCGCCCCCATCATAATCACAAGGAGGGGCTCCAGAAGAGACGTGAGACCGGAAACCGTCGTTTCGATCTGGTTGTCGTAGGCATCGGAGACCTTCAGGAGCATATGCTCCAGCTGGCCGGAGTTCTCCCCGATGGCGATCATATCGGTGACCATGGGGGGGAAGACCCCGCTGCGAGCCAGAGGAGCCGCAATGCTCTGCCCCTCAACGATGCTCTCCTGGCTATCGGCGATGGCCTCTGCAATGACCCGGTTATTCACGATGTTCTTGACAATATTCATCGCGTTGATCAGGGGTATACCGCTCGCAAGAAGGATTCCCAGGGTTCGGCTGAAGCGCGTGGTGGCGATTATCCGGGTCAAGCGGCCAAAGATCGGGACGCGAAGAATCAACCGATCAAAAAGAGACCTCCCCCTTTCCGCCTTGAAATAAAAGACCATTGCCATGGATATTCCGACCAGTCCCAGGAGCACGACCCAACCGTAGCTCTTGAAAAAGTTCGTCATCTCAAGGAGGATGACCGTGGGCAGAGGAAGGGCACGGCCCCAGTCTTCAAAGAGCTCCAGGATTTTCGGGACCACTCGAACCATCAGAAACGTCACTGCCCCTGACGCCAGAAACACCATGACCACAGGGTAGACGAGGGCCGCTGCGATCTGGTTTCGCAGTTTTACCTGGTTTTCCGTGAAATCGGCCAGCCTGAGGAATACCACGTCCAGGGCACCACTCGATTCACCCGCCGCCACCATGTTGGTATAGAGGTTTGTGAATATTCTGGGAAACTGCCGAAGGGCTTCGCTCAGGGAACTGCCCTGATTGACGCGTTCTCGGATCTGGCTGACCACTTTTTTCAGTTGGGGGTTTTCGATCTGATGGCTCAGCGAGCTGAGAGCGGGAACCATAGAGAGTCCCGCCCCGATCAGGGTGGCAAGCTGTCGGGTCATCACGGAGACATCTTGAATCCGAACCCTCTTGATCAGGAGGGTCAGGGAAAGATCCCGCCTGCTCCCCCGTCTCTCGGTGATGGTCTCCTGGAAATCGGTCGGAAAGACGCCGGTTTTTTTCAGCTTGGCCCGGGCAAGCCTCGGCGTGTCAGCATCGACGATGCCCCGAACGTCTTTCCCTCGGGTATCAACTCCACGGTACTCAAAGATTGGCAACCGCCACTCCCCTATTGTGAGAGGATATCGTCCTGGGTCACTCGGACCATCTCCTCTGTGGTTGTTATTCCGCTGAGCACCTTCCTGGCACCATCCTGGCGAAGGGACAGCATGCCTCGTTTCATGGCCATCTTCTTGATGGCACTCGAGTCAGTGCGCTTCATGACCAGGGTGCGAATATCCTCGTTGACCACGAGAAGTTCGAATATGCCGGTTCTTCCGGAATAGCCTGTCATCATACATTGGGCACATCCCACGGCCCGGTAGAGTTTCCTGTCCCCCAGTTCATCTCTTTCAATCCCCAGCCCCCCCAGCTCCTGAGAGGAAGGGACGTAAGGTTCTCGGCAGTTGTGACAGAGGATCCGAACGAGCCTCTGGGCCATGATCGCCAGAATCGAAGAGGAAACCAGAAAGGACTCAATTCCCATATCGATCAGACGGGTGATGGCCCCAGCCGAGTCGTTGGTGTGGAGGGTGCTGAAAACCAAGTGTCCAGTCAGGGATGCCTGGATGGCGATTTCTGCGGTTTCCAGATCCCGTACCTCTCCGACCATTATCACGTCCGGGTCCTGCCTCACAATGGATCGGAGCCCGTTGGCAAAAGTGAGATCGATCTTTGGATTGACCTGAATCTGGCCGATCCCTTTGATCTGATACTCGATAGGATCTTCAACGGTGATGATGTTTTTGTCAGGTGAGTTGATCCGGGTGAGGGCGGCATAAAGGGTCGTGGTCTTTCCGCTTCCCGTTGGTCCTGTGAGGAGAATGATCCCATGGGGGCTGTGAATCAATCGACTGAATGTCTCAAGCTTGTCCCCTGAAAAGCCGATGTCCTCGAGTTTGAGAAGGGTGCTGGTCTTGTCGAGGAGTCTCATGACGATCCGCTCCCCATGGGAAGTGGGGACCACGGAGACCCGGATGTCGACATCCCTGCCCGCAATCTTGATTCGAATTCTTCCGTCCTGGGGAAGCCGCTTCTCGGCAATGTTCAGCCCCGCCATCACCTTGGTCCGGGAGATGATGCTAGGCTGAATCCGTTTGGGGAGACTCAGCACATTGTAAAGGATGCCGTCGATCCGGTAACGAACCACGAGATCCTTTTCGAAGGGCTCCACATGGACATCACTGGCCTTCTGTTTCACAGCCTGATAGAGCATGGAATTGACCAGGCGGATGATGGGAGCCTCGTCCGAGGCATCCAGCAGGTCCGCGGGCTCTTCGAGATCATACGACAGGGCGTCCAGGTTGAGATCATCATCGATGTCTTCGATAATCTGCTGGGCCGTGTCTGAGTCCCTTTCGTAGATCCGATTGATGGTTTCGATAATCGTTGCCGAAGTAGCGAGAACCGGGACCACATTGCAGCCCAGAAGGAGACGGATATCATCGAGGGGAAAGACGGCGAGGGGATCGGCGATGGCGACCTCCACCGACTCATCCCGCTTGTTTATGGGAAGAATCTCGTATTTCTTGGCAAAGTGTATGGGGATGTTGGCAATCAGTTCCCCATCGATGTCAACATCCTTGAGATGGGAGACAAAGGGGAGCCCCAGCTGCTTTCCCAGAGCCTTTAGAAGATCCCTCTCGTTGATGTGGCCGAGTCTGATCAACACCTCTCCCAGGGGGGATCCCTTTTCCTGCTGGACTTCCAGGGCCTCGTCTAGCTGCTCCCGGTTGATCAGAGCCTGGTTCAGAAGCATCTCTCCCAAAAGCTGGTGTTTGAGGGACACCTTGCTAAAGTCATGGGATGAGTCGACCGGGGTTTCGTCCATGGGGGAGGGAGGAGGTTCTGGAGATTCCTCCACAGATGCCGGGAGGATATGGTCTGCCTTGAGCGGTTCACCTGGAGAGGCGCCGGACGAGGGTGTCTCCCCTTCCTGATGCTCAGGATGAAGCTCCGGCCTTTCGATCTCCGTTTTGAGGAGACGATCAAGAACCCGGCGGGTTCTCTCGACCCCCTTGAGCCTTTCAGCTTCTCTATCCAACTTCCATGATCTCCCTAGCGAGATTGAAGTAGTCCCGACATCCCGGAGAGTATCGATCGTACTCGAAAATGGACTGCCCCACCCGGGTGGCCTCATTCAATCGGGTGTTCTTCCGGACCACTGTCTTGAGAAGATCCTTCCCAAAGAGTCGCTCAAGTCTCGCCTTTTGCAACTGAGCTTCCCGAAGCTGTTTCTCGAAAAACGTGATCAGAAAGAATATCCTAATCTCGAGAAAGAGGGCATCGATCAGGGCATCGATCGTCTCGGTGACCTTCAAAAGGCCGTGTATCGACAAAAAGGCCGGGGTAACCGGAATGATCACAATTTGGCTCGCCACGAGGGCGTTGAGGGTGAGCAAGCCCAGAGATGGAGGGCAGTCGATCACGATGTAACCGTAACGCTCCCCAAGTGGGTCGAGAAGGTGCTTCAGGCGGCTTTCTCTGTTTTCACCCCGGGCCAGTTCCAATTCCGCGCTGGCCAAATCGATATTGGCAGGAAGAACGTCCAAATTAGACTTCACCGGAACAATGGCCCTATCGATCGGACATCCCCCATTGACGAGCACATCGTATACCGAACGCTCCAGGGCTTCCGTCTTGATGCCCAACCCCACCCCGCTGTGCCCCTGAGGATCGATATCGACCAGAAGGGTTCTGCGACCGTGTGCTGCCAGGAAAGCGGAGAGGTTGATGGACGTCACGGTTTTCCCCACCCCACCCTTCTGGTTGCAGATGGCGATGGTTCGACGACGCTCGGGAGCATGGACCCTCTCGACGGCTCCCAACCAGTGTTTCAAGGTGTCGATCCTATCGTTTGAAGTCCCACCGGTCATCAGAGTCTTACCCTCTTCTGTCCCTCCTGATCCTCTGGGACCCTCACTCCCGGAGGCCTTCGTCTTGGATAATCTCCTCGGGTTCTATCTGCCACAGGTCGCTTGCCACATCCGCTTTCAGTTCTTCGGCGATCGCGCTCTCTTCCAGGAACCTTCCCATCCTGTCTCGTTTCTCCTTATAGAACCCCTCCAGATCCCTACTCGTCCGGATGATGTGAGGGGTGAGGATGATCAGGAGACTGACCTTTCTGCTTTTTTTCTGGTTTGCCCGGAAGAGATATCCGAGGAGGGGAACATCCCCCAACCACGGAACCTTGTTGACCGTGTCGGAATGGTCATCTGACACCAGTCCCCCGATGACGACCGTCTGGTGATCCCTTACCACCACGGTGGTCTTGGCCGAGCGCACCAAGGTGGTCAGATCCACGGCCCCTTCGACCGTCCCGGCGGGCTGAACATTGGAGACCTCCTGATAGATGTTGAGCTTGACAAAATCCCCTTCACTGATCTGGGGGGTGAGCCGAAGGACCACGCCCACGTCCTTCCGCTCGATCTCTTCAACCGGAAAACCGCTGGCAGTGGCCGTTGTCCTGACCAAAAAGGGGACATTTTCAGCCACCACGAGTTCGGCCTCCTCGTTGTCGGTGGTCAGAAGATGGGGAGTGAAAAGGATATTGGCATCCGTCTCGGTTTGGAGCGCCCGAATCAGGGCACCGACATTGAGAAACGTGACCCCTCCAAAGGTGATGGTCCCATCGGCTGCTCCGAGAATGAGGCCCTGAGTCGAGAATGGGTTCTCCAGGGGGGTCTCAAAGGTCGTCGCTCCAAAAACCGAAGTGCTCGCCTCACTGGAATCCTTGGCGAGGTCGTCGGGAACGTGTTTGAACTCTACCCCCAGATCGCGGAGCTTGTCCATCCTGACCTCCATGATGACCCCCTCCACAAAGACCTGGAGCCTACGGATGTCGAGGTATTCGATCACCGCTTTCAAGACTTCAAAATCCTGGGGAGAGGCGGTGATCACCAGGGAATTGGTCGCCTTGTCCGGGGTGATCACCACGTCTCCAGCCAATTCGATGCGTTTCTGGCCTGGGGCTGCCACCTTTTGGCCCGCTGCTGTGATCTGTTTCAGGGTCTGTGCCAGTTCTTCGCCGTCGGCGTTTTTCAGATAGACCACGTTTATCCTGCCCTTCCCCTTGGGGGGAGGGACATCCAGCTTCTCGACGACGCTCCTAATCTGACGGGTATCATCCGCGCTGGCCACGACAACCAGAGAATTGGTTCTATCGTCAGGGATGATCTTGACCACCTGTTTGGTACTCACCCCCGTGACCGCAGGGGTCTGGGCCCTCCTTGCAGGCCTTGCAGGCCTCGGAGCAGGGGCCGGCCTGATCTCGAAGATGGAGAGCAACTCAGACGCGAGCTCCTTGGCACTGGCAAATTGCAGGGGCAAGACAGAGATTTCGACCTGATATCCCTCCACGTCCAACTCTTCCAAGATGTTGAGGACCTTGCGGACATTGGGGATCGAGTCGGTGAGGATGATGTCGTTTGTGTAGGCGTACGTGACCAGGCTGCTCTCCCTGGAGAGGAGGGGTTTGATCACGGGAGTTACGCTATCGGCATCGATGTAATTCATGTGGATGATTCGGGTGACAAACTGCTCTCCTCTGAGGGCCCTCCTCTCCCAGTCCGGTATCGTATCGATCCCACTCGATTTGGCCTCTCTGGCGGGAACGATTTTGGTGATCGGGCCGGCAGGAACCGTGGTATACCCCTCCACTTCCAGAATGGATTCGAACATCCGGTAGGCCTCTTCAATTGTGATCTTGGTGGGAGAAATGACCGTCACCTGCCCCTTGACCTTACTGTCGACAATGAAGTTCTTTCCGGTGAGCTCACTGATAAACTTGATCACCACCCGAAGATCGGTGTCCTGGAAATTAACCGTAATGAGTCCCTTGCCTCTGACTTGCTCGGCTCCCACATCGATGGTCTTGGTGGAAAGGAGTGCCCCAACCAGAAGCCCCAACACGATCCAAGACCTCAAGATCCGACTGAATTTGTCCCTTCTCATCCCTTCACCAACCCCTGCCTATTTCAGGTCGTAATTCAAAGTCTGTTCCCTTCCTCCGCGGAGGATTTCGACAGAGATCGACTGACCGCCCTCCAACCCTTGATAGACTTCAATAGCCTTCTGCGGGTCATCCAGGGAGACGCCGTTGATTCGGCGGACAACATCGCCGTTTCGCAGGCCCAGTCTGTTGAGGAGGCTTCCCCGTTTGATCGAGAGAAGCTTGAAGCCGTCCGGTTTCTCATCGGTGAAGTTTGGGACGATTCGAACCTCGGTCATCAGTTGACTCAGGTTGGACTTGGCCGATTCCATCTCCTCACGGGAAATGGACCAGCGATTCGACCCAAGCCTTCGAACGCCCCTCCCTGCAACCGTGCTCGGTCCACCCGAAGATGCCATCCTCTTGGGTGGTGCTCGTGACGTTTTCTCCTCCACAGAAAGCTCCAGGATCTCCTTTTTCCCTTCCCGAAGAAGGACGACTCGATCCTGAAAGATCTGGACCAACTTGGCCTCACCGAGAATCATGTCCCCGATGCGATAGAGGTCCTGCTTTCTGCCCCGTCTGTCTTGGATGACAGCAAAAGAGTCACCCCCATCTCGGACCGCCGTTCCCTGGAGCTTCACATTCAGAGGCGTCTTGGCCAGATTGATGGCCTGGTCAGAAGGGTCCGGTTTCGACGCCGGAGGTTTCTCTCCGGGTGGGGGCTCTTCGACCACCGCGTGAAAGATGTTCTTTTTGAGAATTACGGCATAATCGGACCGACGCTTTGTCTGTCTCTTGAGGGGCTTAGAGGACCGTTGCGTGGGGTGGGCGACCTCATGGAGACCCTTGTTCAGCCGGGTTTCAACAATGCGGGTCGAGACCGTGGCAAACGCCAGGGCAACCAATCCGATCACCACAAGGTGGACGATCCAAAAATGCCTATTCAAAATCCATTCCATTACTCGTTAACCTATCAGAATCACAACTAATTGTCAACTCCTGTCCCTCTCGGCCACCCCCGCATTTTTCCGACGAATGGGACAAGAATTCCTCCAGCGTCATGACCTGAAGCAGGGGTTCCAGGGGGGATTGCGCGTAGATGCGCACGGTCCACCGATGGATGTCAGCAGAGTAGGAGGCACAGCAATCCTCCAGGACGATGACCCTGAAGTCATGACAGATTCCGTCCATGGCCGTGGTGAGCACGCAAACGTGAGTTGTCACCCCCACAACAGCCAGGGTATCCACCCTCCACCCCTTCAGGGTCTCCTCGAGACCGGTCTTGAAGAAAGCGCTGAAGCGCCGCTTCGGCAAAACGAGATCTCCAGGGGCAGGGAAAAGCTCATCGATCACCTCTGCGCCCGGGGTTCCCTGAATGGCGTGGGGTTTCATCTTGCCTTTGAAAATAAAGTCCTCAGGGAGATAGCTATCGCATGCAAAGACAATCGGATACTTCATCGTCCTGGCCTGGGCAATCAGCCTCTGGAGAGAGGGGAGGATGGAACGAGCCTGGGCAGAAATCGGGTATTCAGGCCTGAGGTTGTCTTTGACCATGTCCACGACAATGACAGCAGGGTTCATTCGACCTCCTCCAATCCAAAGAACTCGAACACGGTGCGGGAGGTGGCCAGAGCCTGGGGGCTTGAGGGAGCATCTATCCCAGCGGTGAATATGAATAGGAGGCCAGCTTTCGAGGCCCAGCTCACGACCTCACCCCGGTCCCTGTCGAACTGGGACATGCTCAGGTGGGCGTGTGAATCGATTAGCATGACATCACTTCGCGCAACCTCTCGATTGTACTGCCAAGGATAGTCCAAAGTCAACCCGTAGCAAGAACTGTTCCACCCGGTTTTGCTCGGCAGCGGTCTCGACCACCATGAGGAGGGAAGGCTCGGACCTGATAGCCGATCTCAGAACCGCCCCTAGGCACCCGGAGGGAAATATGGTAGGAATAGTTCCATGATCAAGATCCAAGGACTCACCCGGTTTTACGGTCATCAAGACATCTTCAGAGACTGCAACCTCCACATCGGACCCTCCGATCGCATCGGACTCATCGGGCCAAACGGAGCAGGGAAGACCACCCTCCTCAGACTGATTCTCGGTGAGGAACCGCTCAGTGGCGGCGAAATTTCCAGACCCAAAGACCTGAGAATCGGCTCTCTACCTCAGAACCTGGTCGATTTCAAAGGGAAAACGATTCTCGAACTGGTCACGGACACGGCTGGGGACCTGAAGAGGATCCAACGGGAACTCCATGAAACAACCCGGTCCCTGGAAAACGCCCGGATTCGCGATGAAATCGTTCGATTGACCGAGCGTCAAGGTCGTCTCCACGAGGTTTTCGACCGCTTGGGAGGCTATCAGCTAGAAGCTCAGGCCAAAAGGATCATTCTGGGATTGGGGTTTGCCGAGAAGGACTTTGAGAGGCCCATTGAACAGCTCAGCGGGGGATGGATGATGCGGGCAGCCATGGCACGGATTCTGCTGTCGAACCCGGATTTGATCCTCCTCGATGAACCCACCAACCATCTTGATCTCGAGTCCCTGCTGTGGATGGAAGACTATCTGAAACAGAACGTCTCGGCCCTCGTCCTGGTCTCCCATGATCGTGTCTTCCTCAACAACGTGGTCACCCGGATCGTAGAGATCGATGGAGGGAAGTTGATTTCCTATGCCGGCAATTACGATTTCTACGAAGAGGAGAGAGAGAAACGATTGAAGATCCATCAGGCCGCCTATGAGAACCAGCAGGAAAAGATCCGCCAGATCGAGCGATTCATCGAGAGAAATCGGGTTCGCAAGGATCGTGCCAGGCAGGTTCAGGGCCGGATAAAAATGCTGGAGAAAATGGAACGGATCGACCCCCCCCTTCGTCATGACACCCTCGACTTTCATTTTCCCCCTCCCCCTCGGGCCCCGAAGACCCTCATTGAATTGAAGGACGTTTCCATATCGTTCAATGGGAAAAGGATCTACGACCGAATCAATCTCTCTGTTCAAAGGGGGGACCGGATCGCCTTTCTGGGACCCAATGGAGCGGGTAAGACCACTCTCATGAAGATTCTGAGAAAAGACGTCAACTTCGAAGGGGAGAGGCGCGTGGTGACAGGGGTTCATATCGCCGCTTTTTCTCAGGAACAGATGGACCGGCTCGCTCCTCAACACACGGTGCTCCAAGAGCTTATCGCTGTGGCAGGAAATCAACCGCAAGGGCAGTTGAGAAGTCTGCTGGGTGCCTTTCTCTTCAAAGGAGACGACGTTTTCAAGAGAGTATCGATCCTCAGCGGAGGGGAGAGGAGCCGTCTCCTCCTCTGCAAGATCCTGGTGCAACCGGCTAACCTTTTGCTCCTCGACGAACCCACCAATCATCTCGACATTCCCTCCAGGAAGATCCTGGAGTTGGCCCTTCAGCGCTATGAAGGAACCCTGTGCCTCATCACCCACGACCGCCATCTGATCAACGCGGTCGCGAGAAAGGTTTGGGTCATTCGAAACCAGAAGGTAGAGATCTATCCGGGAAATTTCGATGACTTTCAGTCAATTTGGAAGAGGGGGCAGTCTCCTCCTGCCCCGACTTGGAATGGGTCTTACCGCCATGAGAAAGTAGCTTCCGGCAAAAGGACTTCCACTCAGAAGCGGGTGGAAGCGGAATGGCGAAACCGATTCTTTCGGGAGGCAGCACCCCTGAGGGAGCGACTCACCGCATTGGAGAGAAACATCGTTGAAACGACCAAAGGGCTGGATCGAATCACCGGGCAACTGGCCAGGGAGGAGACCTACCAAGACCCTCAGAGGTCACAACAACTGAGCGAAACCTACCACCAAATGAAAACACAGGTCGCAGAGTGGACTCGCCAATGGGAGTCGACAGCCTTGGACCTGGAGGACCTGGAGGAGAGGTTTAAGGATCTTAAACCCACCGCTGAGAATGAATGATCTGGGGTGTGGATGATGAGATATGAGGTGGGAGAGGTGAGAATTGAGATCGGGTCCATCCCCGTTTCACGAATCACCCATCATCAGGGGGACGTCGTAAATCAGGGGGCTGACTCTTCGGAGTTGGAGGGTTGCGTGGACCCTTTGGGGTGCCGCTTCATTTCAATAGCCTCGACGATGAGATTCAGGATACGGTTGACTTGGAAGGGTTTGCTGATCACCATGTCTATCCCCTTATCGTTCAACTTCTCTCCATCCGTCCCGACTCCCCACCCGGTAACCAGCGCCACAGGAACCCTTGGGTCTGTCTCTTTGATGATTCTGGCGACCTCCCATCCCGAGATTTCGGGCATGCCGAGGTCTGTGAAAACCAAGTCGTAGGGGCCTGTTTTGAAAAGGGCAATGCCATGTTTTGCATTGTCTGCGACCGTGACGTTGTGGCCTGCGAGGGATAGGATTTCTCTCAAATTGTCCCGGATTCGCTTATCATCATCGATCACCAGAACGTTTGCCCTCCGCCCGGGCCTGGGGGGTCTCTCCGCCTCACTCTCCTCGAGGGCCTTCAGGGAGACAGGCAGCTGAATGGTAAAAGTGGTTCCCTTTCCAGGCTCACTCTTTGCCAGAAGATTTCCGCCATGTCTACGGATGATCCCGTAGGAGACACTTAACCCGAGGCCGCTGCTGCTCGACCCTTTGGTCGTGAAGAAGGGCTGAAAGACGCGTTCCAGGTCCTCCGGCGCAATCCCTCTCCCTGTATCCTGGATGTGGATGGTGTTCATCCGTCGGTCGGTTTCGGTCTTAATCGTTAGATTTCCTCCACCCGACATGGAATCAATGGCATTCAGGACCAGGTTCGTCAGAACCTCCCTTAGCTCCGAGGGATTGCCGGCCACCGGGGGAAGCTGTCTCCGGTCTTCCTGGACCTCAACCCGGATTCCTTCTGCCTCGGCCGTGCTCTTCCAGCGAGGCCGGGTGAGCTCGATCACATCGCGGATCACCTCGTTCAGGTCGACCCTTGCGTAATCCTCTTCGCCCCTGGTTTGGGTATAATCCTGAATTCTCCGAATGATCTCCGCGCCATCCAAAGCAGCTTGCTCGATGAGTGTCAGCCCTTCGAGAAGGTAAGGATTCGACTCCCGTCTCTCTGGCCCTGTATGCTTGGAGAGGTTGAGTTTCAAAAGTTGCGCCCTGCCCAGAATAGCGGCAAGCAGGTTGTTGAAGTCATGGGCCACCCCGAGTGCCATCTCACCGAGGGCCCGGAGTCTTTCAACCTGGATCATCCGTTCATTGAACCGCGCCTGGTCCGTATAATCGATCAGAAGGGCAATCGACCCACAGTAGGCCGCTCCCCTAAAAAGCGAGGACACGGAGACCAGAATCGGCATGACAAGCCCGTCCCCGCGGCGAAGAAGGGTCTGATAAGTGGAATCGGCCGCGGCCTTTCTCTGATTCCACTGCTGCTGGACACGCTGGTGTTCTTCCGGGACGACCACCTCGCTCCAATGTTTCCCCTTCAGGGCTTCAGGAGTATCATACCCGAGCGTCCGAGCTGCGCCCTCGTTGGCAAAGACACAGAACCCCCTTTCATCCTCAATCCAGATTCCATCCTTTAGGGCTGTGAGAACGCGCTCTCCGAACTGCTTGCCCTCCTCCCACACGACCCGCCGGTTTCTTCGCCCCTCTCCTCTGGTTCTCTCCGTCCTTCCTTTGCGAGCCCTGGTTTGATGCACTCTCATCAAAACCCCTGAAGGCAAAACCATGTGGCTGTCTCTTTTCTAAACTATATAAGTATGTTGGGGAAGAGTCAACTCGAGCCAAATCCCGCCCAACGCCCCAATTGGGCAGATGGCGCTTTTTGAGAGTTTTCGGTTGAAAGACGGGGGCGAACCCACTATAATTTGCAGAAACAAGAGGGACTTAGAAGATGGTCCGCCTTTTATGGCTTCTGCCCCTTGCGGCTATTCTACTGTTACCAGGGGGGAGGGTTTCGTCCTCGGAAGACACCCTCCAGGTGACGTGGTTTCCCCGTGTTGCCATGCAGGGCGATGTCTGCCTTGTGACCGTCTCGGGTCCACAATCGTGGGAATCGGTCCGCGGGGAGTTTCTGGGACAAGAGTTTCCGATGGCTTCGGCGAGGGGGAAGGGCACTTTTCAAGGACTCCTTGGGATTGACATGAATGCCAGCCCAGGGGTTCACAGGCTCGTGGTTATCGCCAGAGGGACGGATCAGGGGATCATCGAAAAAGTCTCTCAGGTTCGGGTGGAGAAGGCGAACTTTGGTACTCAGAGGTTGACCCTGCCCCGGGCCCTGGTGGAACTGGATGAGAAAACCCTTGAACGGGTGATGAAAGAGAACATCCGAATGCGTGCTCTGTTGAAAAACTATCGGGGCGAGAGACTCTGGAATGGGGCCTTTATCCGTCCTGTTGCAGGGGAAGTCACCACGGCGTTTGGTCTCCGTCGTATCCTCAACGATCAGCCTAGAAGCCCGCATACGGGTGTTGACTTGCGGGCACCCGAGGGAACCCCAGTGCGGGCCTGTAATAGCGGCGTTGCTGTTCTGTTTGATGAACTGTTCTTTTCCGGGAAATCGGTCGTCCTCGATCACGGCTGGGGCGTGTACTCAATGTATTTCCACCTGTCAAAGGCCCTGGTCCAGGAGGGAGATTCGGTGACCAAGGGAGAGATCATCGGTCTCGCAGGATCCACGGGGAGAGCCACGGGGCCCCACCTCCATTGGGGAATCAGGCTCAACGGGGCGAGAGTCGATCCCCTTTCCATCATCGAATTGACTGAACACCTGGAGGAATGATGGTCAAGGGTCTTCAGGGTCGAGTGACCGTCTATTCATAAAGCATCTCTTTTCGGTTAGAGTCTATCGAAGGAGCTATTTCAGGGGAGACGTTATGGCAAAGAACGACGAGGTGGTTGAGAGTTTCCTGGGTGACAAAACCCGGCTTGAGGGTACGCTTCGGTTCAGCGGTAGCCTGACGCTGCTCGGGAAGTTTAAGGGGAAGATTACAGGGGGGGAAGAGGTCGTTTTGGGGGAGAACTCCGAATCAGAAGCGGACGTGGAGGCGGGTCGTGTGACCGTCCACGGAAATGTGGCGGGGAGCCTCAAGGCAGAAAAACGGGTCGAAATCCACAAGATGGCCCAAGTGGAAGCCGACGTCACGACGTCCAGCCTGATTGTTCACGAGGGATCCCTCTTTGAAGGCAGATGCTTCATGAAGAGGCAGAGTGGTAGGCAGGCCAGGGGGAAGATCGTTGACTTAAGGGACGGCTGGATCCTGGGAGACTGATTCCCCCGCCTCCAATTCCAAAGGAAATCCTCCAGGGTCGGGGACATTTTTCAGTGACGACTCCCTAGGGTTTTACAATGAGGGAGGGTTCAGCTTTTTTCTTCTCCGCGTCCCGGGCCACAATAGCGTAGATCGATCGCATCACCAGGTTCAAAAGGAAAGGATTGGGCTCAAGGTCGCGAGGCGCGAAACGCAGGTCGATGCTGGCAGCCAGAGCTGCCCGGGCCCTGTCCTCTTTTCCCTCCTTTAGGAGGATGTAAGCCATCTCCTCAAGCCGTCTTTTGTACCGTAGCCTGTTGTTGTCAGGAAACAGTTCAATCATGGCCTTCTGATACGTCTCCTGGAGCCGTGTCTCTTTCTGTACCGGGTTCAAGACGAGACGGCTCTCTTCAGCCTCCTCAATGAGTTCGGCATATTTCCGAACGTCTTCCGGGGGGAGAAACCAGGAAGAGAACGGTTCGATCTGAAATAGGTCTGACGAGTTCCTAAGGAGACGGGGGTCTCTCTGGATCGCATCCTCATCGAGGAAAAGAAAGGCAGGGGGTGTCTCCATCCGCTCCACCCTGGCTAGATCCCCTTTCGAGGCAAGATAGGGGGCGGGAGGGACCTCTCCCCGTTCCTCGGTCAATTGTGCAGCCTCCTCAAGAAGAAATCGACAATAGCCTGCATCCACCTCCACGACGGGGACTCGTCCAGGAGCGCTAATCGACTGGTAGAATTCTCTGAAACCCCTTTTTGTCGTCTCCATCCCATTGAATTCGATCAGGCCTCGGGTGTCGCTCACAATCCCTTGGAACAGATGGAGGCCCTTGGGCTTGCGTGGGATCCTCAGAAAGACAATGCGAACCCCCTCGGAATCGACGCCGCTGATAAACCCCTTTGCCTGGTCTTCGACGGGGGGACGAAGAACCGAAGGCTCTGGTGTCTCTTCTCCTACCCGTTCAATGGGGACCCCCCGCTGTTCAATGCGATAGAGGGATCTTCTAATGCCTTTGAGTATTCCCTTATCCGAAACAGACCCGAGAAGAGCTTGGAGGAGCCTGGCCATTCTCTCGGTCGGGACGCCGCCCATGGCAGCGACGATCGCCATGTCCTTTTCATAGAGTCCGCCGAGGTGGGTTCGTATCGCCTGAAGCGATATCTCCAGGGAGTCCCCCCTGTCTTCGTGGCTCTTGATGTCCTGCAACAGACCTTCAACCGCCGAGGCAGTCTCAGGAGCAAGCGCCTCGGGTGTCCTTTTCCTTTTTCCTTTCTTCTTCATCACATCCTATCGTCTCTTTTTCAGGAGGTCGTCTTGTTTGATTCACTTCAGAGGGAAAGAGCCTATTGAGTGCAAAGGCCCCCCTCCCGGGCTAGGTTAGAGGAGCAGCCCTGCGGGCTTTGAGGCTGGAGGCAAGGTACTCCTGGCCTCAAACCTCGAGCGAAGCGACAGCGGAGCGGTCCTCCAACCTAAGATCACGAAGAGACCAGCCGTCCTTTGTGTCTTTCGTTGATTCTAAGGTTCTGTTGACGGAGATATGTTTACCACTGCTGATTATAGACCTCATCATCGTATATCTGTTCGAGTTTCAGCTTGTGCTTTGCCTCTTCCTGGGCCAGCATCTCAAAGAGTTTCTTAACCTGGGGATTGTCAGCAAACCGCATGGCCGAAGCCCGATAGAGGTTGTGGGATTTTTCCTCGTTCTTGATGGCCATGCGGATGGCGTCCTGATAGGTCATGTTTTTGTCAAAGGGAAGGTCTTCCAGAAACTCGCTGATCTTGAGATCGGGAATGTCCTCCAATTCATATTGATCCACCTTTTCCCAGTCCAGTTCTTCGAGAAGCCTTCTGTGTTTTTCTTCCTCTTCGGCCATTTCTCGGAAGGTCTTGTTGATTCCCGACTCTACCCTTTCACCGGCCATCCGGTAAAATGCCGCAGCATCGGCTTCTTTTCGAATCGCCTCCCGAATTACCTCTTCAAACGTCTCCTTCATCGCTTCCTCCCCTAGGGTATGATCGACGACCCGGTCGTCTTCTGGTTCCTGTATTTTCCTAGTGGATATAGTCCTTTTTGTCGGGTCCTTTCTTCTTGTCCACAAGGTGGATGTTTCTTTTCAACCTCCGGAGTCTGTACTGGAGATAGGCGACATAGATCCTTTTCAGGATACGCGCATAGTTGATATAGAGGTATCCAAAAAGTATTCCCCCCAGATGCGCCACATGAGCCACGCCCGTCTGCGACCCAGTGACCGAGGCGTAAAGCTCGATGGCGCCGAATATGATGACAAAGTATCGGGCTCTGATGGGGAAGAGGAACCAGACAAAGATCATCTGGTCGGGAAAGATCATGCCGTAGGCCAACAGGATTCCATAGATTGCCCCTGAAGCGCCGACAACCGGGATGCCTTGGCCTGGGCTAACGACAGCAGAAGAGATCCCTGCCCCGATCCCCGTGACCAAAAAGTACTTGATGAAGTTCTTGGTCCCCCATTGTCTTTCCAGTGGACCTCCAAACATCCAGAGGGCCAAGAGATTGAAAACGAGATGAAAGACGCCGCCGTGAAGAAAAATGTACGTCCCCAGCTGCCAGACAAAGTACTTCTTCCAGACCAGAAGAGGAACCAAGCCGAGAACAACCAGGATGTATGGGCCTGCGAAGGATTGGAGCAGAAACACCCCCACACAAATGAACAGCAGATACTTCACTCCCGGGGTCAGGGGGCCGCTCCCAAAGGAGATCCGGCGTTGATAGTAAGGATAGCTCATGGTGTCCTCCTGAGACCTTTTGGCTCTTGGGGCTTCCAGAGATCACCCCAACCCGCCGATTTTCTCTCCTCGGACCGATTTGCGAAAAGCCTCACTGGCAACGGTCAGATCCCTCCGATTGGAATTGGAGACCCGCTCCACTCTAGGAAAACGCTCCTGAGGGAGGGTATTGAGCCAATCGAGTAGGCTTCTCTCAATGGAAAAACGGCGGATATCGCCTGATCCCCAAGACGATACAAGATCCAGGGCGCCGTCTCGCCCCTCTCGGTTGAAAACGTCGGCCAAAACCGCAATGATTCGTGCATCCCCCGACATGCAGCAGACCTGGGATGATCGGATGGCGTAACCATTCCCGTTGAATGAGACGGCAAGCCCACCCTGTGTTCTCACCAGATCAAGGGCCTGAACGTCTGTAATGCTATCCCCCACGTACATCACATCTCCAGGACCGTTCGCCGTGCCTTCGAGGCTTTTCACGACCGCTCTGGCCTTCTCCACGCCTCCCACGGGTTCAACCGCCTCAAAAATCTGTCCGATTCCCATCCCGGGAATGGTCTCCCAGAAGATCCGATCGAGGCGCCGAACCGTTCTCTGATGATTCTCCGAAAGGTCTACCATTCCCCTTGCTTCTTCGCCCCACTCAAGCATCTCCATTCCCACGATCTCCATGGCCGTCTTCCTGAGCCAGGATCCCTCGTCTGGATTCAAGGGATAGCGATCGATATCGACTTCTGTGCAGAAGACCTGATCCATTGGGAAATCGACGAGTTCGCAGAGGGCCCGCATGTACGGTTCGTAACTCGTGCTGATGATAAAGGAGGCCATCTGGTGCCGGACGGACCACAGGGTTTCAGCCGCTCCCGGGACGAGGAGAATATGGGACCGACTGTAGTTCTGGATCGCCTCGTTGTCTGCTCCATAGGCAACGAGAAATGGAAGAATGAGTTTGAGGGTGTCTCCCGCCTTGTACCCAGGCTTTTGTACCACGTCAGCCAGAAAATCGTCGTACTTGCTGACCAGGGCAAAAAAGGTCTCACCCCCTGGAATAAAACGAGCCGACAACTCCTGGGCATTGTCATTCTGCGAAATCGGTCCCTCGCAGTCGGTGGTGAAATGTCGACCCATGGGGCCTCCTCAATTGCTAACTTCAGAGCGCCAAGAAGGGCGTCTCCGACCCTGTTGAGCGCTGCAGGCGACTCGAATACTCATCGACCTCTCTGTTCAGGCAGAATGGGCCGGTCTCCCGACCCTCCCGGTCCAGAATCCTCCCCCCCTCGATCCCCACCTCTCCCTCGGCAAGGACTTTCATGGTCAGCAGAAGGAGGGGGATCTCCCTCACGACGCCCTGACGCCGAATCTCCTGGAAGAGTTGGTTCTTTTCTCCTTCTTCTTGAATGACTTCTCCCAGGGGCATGAAACCGAGTTTCGCCCCCATCTGAACCCAGAGAGGATCGAAACGTCTCCCTTTGAGGGGGAAGGTACAGTATGTGATTGGGGGACCCTCATCGAGAGCCTCGGTAACCAGGTGCACCATCACCCCTGTCCTGTCGGCTCCCCGAGCGATGAGTTCCCAGATGACCTCCTGCCAGGTCCCCTTTGGGCCCCCAGGCTCTGCCGGATGGAGGTTGATCATCGTGTATCGACGACACATCTCAGGACTGACAATCAGCATATAGCCAGCCAGGACGATCGTGACGACCCCCTCCCCCCTGAGGGTTTCCATCACCCTGCTGTGAAAGCCCCGGCGCCATGACTCCGGGTCTTTTCTTCTCAGAGGGGGATCGAATCGCCGCGAAGAGAGAGAAAAAAGCGGGATTCTCAGATCCTTGACAAGGTGAAGGAACCGATCACTTTCCAGGCCCTCGCCGGGCTCCCGGTTACAAAAAACAAAGCCGAGCTGGGCAGGAATCATTCCGTTCCGGATATTCCTCCACGCTTCAGTCAGAAGCTGCCTGGCCGCCTCATCCCTTCCCGTCGAAAACCAGCCGAAGGTATACATAGCAAGCCTCCGCTCAGGTTTGAGGATCGGCCCTCCGGGCCTTGAGGTTGGAGGCAGAAAAGTCCCCCCCCCAAACCTCGAGCGAAGCGATCGGGGAGGAGTCCTCAGACCTCAGTCCGAGAAACGCTCCGATCTCTGGCGTCGTTACGGATTCTGACCATCAGCCGAAGATTCCCTCACCCCATGGCGCGTCAACCCAGCCTTCTTATTTCGGGTTATCGAAAAACGCGAGATCTTCCGCTTTTGGATATCGGCTCCTTCCATAACCGGTCAGGCTCTGGGCGGCAAGTCGCGTGCCGAAACAACCACAATCCATGAGAGGACGACTCATCAGGAGGCCAGCCAGAAATCCGGCGTTGAATACATCTCCGGCCCCGGTATTGTCGATCACCTCCGCTCGTTCGGCAGGAAGGTCACACACCTGGTCATGAGAAACGATATGGACGCCCCGCTCTCCCCGTTTGCATACGACGATTGAGGGGCCCAGTTCAAGGAGACGCTGGCTACCCTCAGCGAAGTTCAGCCCCGTCAGCATTTCAACCTCGCTCTCCGTCACAAAAACAAGGGAGCTTCTCTGAAAAAGAGGCTTCAGATACTCCACTCCCCGGCGGGCATAAACCTCACCCGGATCAAAGCTGATCTGAGTCGGAGGACAAACCTTCTCAACCAATGCCCGCTGAGCAAGAAAGGGCTTCTCCCCCGCGAACGAAGTGAGATGAACATACCGGGCATGGGTCGCGTAGGCGAAATCGATCTCTTCAGGAGAGAGGGTGTCATTGGTATTGGGTTCCAGGAGAATTGCCCGATCTTGGTTCCCATCGAGAATGCACAGGCACCTTCCGCTCACCCCTGCGGAAACCACCCCTCGGAGGTCCACGCCCCCCATCTCGGCGAGCATTCTCTTGCCCTCGGCGTCTCTGCCCACCTTACCCACAAATCCTGTTTTGAATCCCATCCCGGACAGGGCAACAAGGGTATTGGCGGCCGACCCCCCTCCATTCATCGATTTCAAGACGCCCCTCTCCTCCACCCTGCGCAAAACCCGTGAAAACTCTTCTGATCGTGCACACCACTCGCCGCCGGGCGAGAGGTCGATCCCTTCACCAGAGATGGCCGAGAGGGAGTCCACCTTGTAGATCAGATCCAGATTAAAGGGGCCACATCCGATCACGTCCAGCATACAACCACCCTTCGCCGACTTCCCCCCTGCTTTTCAGCTATAGAACCATAATATAACTCGAAGCAAATTTCAACGAAATCGGGGAGGCCTTGCCTCACCGTTCTGGCTCCTGACTCCTCGGTTCTGACTTCTGCCCTTTGGCTCGCCAGGATCGCCTGGAACGTGCTGGACGAAGGCGACCTTCCATTGCCCGAAGATTTGTGTTACAGGTATAAGAAAGACCGTGTCTGAACGGGGAAGGCATCGTAGCCAATGGATCCAGAGGATTTTTGTCTCGACAGGAGTCGGGTCCTATTTGTTGTCACGGACGTTCAGGAGGCTCTCGCGGCGGCCATGAAACCCGAGGTCGCCAGGGACGTGATCCGAAATATTGGAATCCTCATCGAAGTGGCCAAGACCTTTCGCCTCCCCATTCTCCTCACCGAGCAATACCCCAAGGGACTCAAGAGAACGGTTCAGCCGATCCGCGAGGCTCTGGGCCCTCTCGAACCGGTTGAGAAGCTGACTTTCAGTTGCTTAAGAGACGAAGGGTTCATGGAAAGACTCTCCAACAAGCCTTCAGATCAAGCGGTTGTGATGGGCATGGAAACCCATGTTTGTGTTTTTCAAACGGTTGTGGATCTTCTGTCCCGTGGATATGGCGTCCAGGTGCCACGAGATGCGGTCTGTTCGCGGCGCAAGCAGAACTGGATCACCGGGCTTTCACTGATGGAGCGGGCAGGGGCGTTGATCACTTCGACAGAAACCATCGCCTTCCAACTCCTCGAAAGGGCTGGCACCGATGCGTTCAAGGCACTTGCGCCCCTCTTGAAGTAAGCCAAGGCCACACGTCTTGCCCTTTCTTCTTCCTTGGCAGGTTATTCAGGAATGGGATGAGAGAGAAACGGCTCAATATTCATGGCATGCTCGGAGCTGGGGTTCTTGTTGTAGCCCAGATCATGGTCTTTTTTCGCGTAGAGCCCTTTCTCTCCTGGTTCTACAGCTTTGCCTGGTGGTCTTACATCTTCATCGTGGACAGCCTCATCTACCGATTAAAGGGAAACTCCCTGATTCTGAGCCGAACCCGGGAGTTTTTTCTTATGATACCCTGGTCCTTTACCGTCTGGCTCTTTTTCGAGATGGTGAATCTCGTGATGGGGAACTGGTACTATGTCAACGTGCCAAACAGCGCTCTGGTCAGACTGCTCGGGTACGGCATATCCTTTGGGACGGTCTTGCCGGGGATCTTCGAAACGACGGAACTCCTGGAAACTCTCGGTTTCTTCAGAAAGGCCTCAGTCTCCCGGATCAGGGTGACGCCCAGATGGTACGGGGCATTTCTGGCAACAGGCAGTCTGTTTCTGTTTCTCCCCTTGGTTGTCCCCAGATATACCTTTCCCCTCATCTGGGGGAGCCTCATTTTTCTCCTTGAGCCGATAAATCATCGGTTTGGGGGGAAGTCGCTCCTTGCTGAATGGGAAAGGGGAAGTCTGAGAAAGTTCTCCCTCCTTCTCCTATCCGGATTGATCTGTGGAGGTCTATGGGAATTCTGGAATTTTTGGGCAAGGACCAAATGGGTCTACACGGTTCCCTTTTTCGATGAGCTCAAGCTGTTTGAGATGCCTGCGCTCGGTTTTCTGGGTTTCCCCCCCTTTGCTGTGGAGTGCTACGTCCTCTACAACTTCATTTCCCTTTTCCGCCATGGACGGGGGTGGGAAGTGGATGCCTACAGAACCCATGACGACCCAAAGACCTCTCATGGCCTGCGGCTGATCGCGACCCTCTCGATCCTTGTCTTTTATGTCCTCTCCACCAGAGCTGTCGACCGCTACACCGTCAGCTCCACCGTGGCCCTTTTCGCCGATTTTCCCTCCCTTACGACCGAGGAGAGGAAGCATCTTGAGCGCCTCGATCTCCACACGGCCGACGATCTGGTGCATCGGACCCGGACTCAAGCGGGTTACAAGCGGACTCTCGGGGAATTGAAACTGCCCCCGGGTCGGTTGGACGAGCTGATCAGGCAGGCCAAACTCATCGACGTCAAGGGCCTCGGTATCGGCAATTTCTTGCTCTTGGAGAAGGCAGGAATCGATTCGGTGGAAGTCCTTGCCCAGGAAAATCCAGAAGGACTTCATGAAAAGCTGCGGAGCGTGGCAGGGCCACAGCCTTCAACCAGGCCTCCCTCCCGAGCCAAGACGAAGGTCTGGATCATGGAGGCTCGCCGGAGAATGGCGAATTGACAGAAAGACCCCCTCTGCGCTCAAATAAGAAGCGAATTCGATTCATAATCGTATTGAATATCGAATATCGAACAAGGAATTTCGAATCATGAAGTGCTTTTGATCTTTTTTCTAGCGGTTTCTATGCTTGTCACAAGAGTCGAAATCATCTCGTTATTCTCTTTGATCATGGGATCAAGCTTTGATAGAGGCTTTATCAAATTGGCCCTTACAATCCTCAGTAATCATGGCTTGTTTCACGTAACTCTTTGAGGCATACTTCCATCTTGGGGATGAAGTCAGAACGACATTCCACGCTGTGAGCTTCACCGTTATTCTACGCTCGTTCGACATTCATTATTCCTTGTTCGATATTCGATATTCTAGACCTCATCAGAATTTGCTGAAATACCCGAACCACCTAACGAGACCATATTCATCGCTTAATTGAACGCTTATGGAGAAGACCCCTCAGGGGAACTCCTCCCAGAGATGTTTCAATTTCTCCAGGCTCATCCTGAGATAGTCCCGATCCCTTGAAAAAACCTCTACGGTCAGGGTGTCGTCGTAACCCGAGCGCTTCAACTGGCTCAGGATTCGATGGAAATCGATAACGCCGGCTCCGACGGGCAGATGATTGTCCTCTTTGCCAAAGTTATCATTGGCGTGAACATGGTGGATTCGATTCCCGAGAACGTGAATGAATTCCAGAGCGTTGTTCAACCCTCCAGCGAGGGAGGCGTGGCCGACATCGAGGGTGATGCCGAGATCTGGGAATTCCTCAAAGACGGCCCTGAACTCCCCTGGAGTCGTGAAAGAACCGGATTTGGCAAACATGTTTTCCACACATACGGTGATGTTCAAGACCCTGGCACGCTCAAGAATCTCCTTCAGGCTAGAGAGACCATGTTTTCTCGCTTTTTCCGGGACGAATTTTCCCAACCCCGTTACAAGGGCGGGATGGAGGACGGCCTTTTCGATCCCTAGCTCCGACGCCACCTCCAGGGCAGCGAGGGTCTCTTCGACCGATGCTCGCCGAATGCTCTCTGAAAGATCAGCCGTGGAGACAAAGGTGGGCATGTGAGCGATCATCCCCATGCCGTAGTGCCCGATGACTCTGGCGATATCCTCCCGGAGCTTACGCAGTTTCCCGGGAAAGGCTTCTGGAGGGTCCATGGATATCTCAACATAGTCAAATCCGAGACGGCCCAGCTCCTCAATCTCCTTAACCACCGGCTTGATCGGGAAATTCATGGCCCCGTATTTCATACTGAATCCCTTCTCTCTGGTATGAAATCCTTGCGCTTTGACGGCTTCCCTTTTCCTGGAAGAATCATGAAGCGGGGTTCCCGGGGGGGGCTCATCGGCACAATGGCGATCTCGCCTTGAAGGGAGTCGATGAGTTCTTCTACCTCTTCCATGAGGTCGGGGGGAATCATCCATTCCACGATCCCCTCCTCTGGGTCCACAGTCCTCAGGACGGCCAGCCCCTCATAGGCGTCCACGATGAACTTGACGTAGGCCATCTCCTGAGGATTCACCCTGAAGTATCTCTGGACGGTGTTCATAGAGGCTTTGCTTCCTCTAATAACGGGAAAACGGGGACAAGCCGTTACGCTTTCACCTCAGGCCCTCAAGGGGTGTAGAAGGCGAGCGCCTCGGGTACCCAATGCTCGATCTGGGCGATACGTTTTTCATCCGCAGGATGGGTGGAGAGGAAGGGGGGTGGTTTACGGCCGTCCCCTTTTGCCATTCGTTGCCAAAAACCGATCGCTTCCCTGGGATCGTATCCTGCCTTGGCCATCAGGACCAGCCCGATGCGATCAGCCTCTGACTCCTGCCCTCTGCTGTGGGGAAGCAGCACCCCCACGGTTGCTCCAACCCCGTAAGCGACGTTTATCGCCCTTGCCGTCTCTGGGCTCTGGTCCGCGATCGCCACGTTAAGTGCTACCGCCCCCAATTGGGTCAGAAGATACTCGCTCATCCTTTCGGCCCCATGACGGGCAAGGGCATGGCCGACCTCATGGCCGATGACCGTGGCCAACCCCGCCTCGTCTCGGGTGTACTTCAAAATCCCTGTGTAAACCGCTATCTTCCCTCCTGGAAGGGCAAAAGCGTTTACTGTTTTTTCATCTTCAATCACGTTGAATTCCCACTTATAGTCCCTGGCGATGGGATAATCACGGCTCGTCACCCGGGCAATGTCCCATCCGACCTCGTTGACCCTATCAATGATTTTCTTGTCTTGAGAGAGCTTCGACTTGCTCAAAATCTCGCGATAGGATTTTAGCCCCATTTCGGTTTCCTGGGAGGGGGAAATCAGGATGAGTTGTTGTCTGCCCGTGACGGGAGCTGTCGCACATCCCAAGATGAGAGATAGAAGCAGGGCCATCGCTGGCCAATCGACACGCGCTCTGAGGGATGCTTTCTTGATCACAGGCCGCCCTCCGCAGTTGAGCTGGCCATTCCGACCTGACGAAAGGTGAAAGGCTTTTCGTAAGATTTCATTCAAGAAACCGTTTCAGAAAACCGAATAGATAAACGGGTCCCTTCACTTTCTATGATACTACAATTTCTTGAGCAAGGGAACCAACGGGCCTGATCCCCATCGTTACTAAAAAACCAAGTCGTCGTCCAATTGACCGAAGCTATGAATTGTGCTAATTATATAGGTAGACAATTTCAAGGCAGCCGATGAAAAGCGTTCCTTTTTTCCCCATTCTGGTCACACTGTTGTTTTTCTCCCTTGCCCAGTCCTGTATCCAGGTCCCCGCGGGCACATCGAGGCCCGGGACAGAACAGATCTCGCTACAGAGGGCTCGCAACGATGAGAGGGAGGTTAACTCCAAGGCCTATTTTCATTATGTGGCGGCTCAGATCAAACGCAACAGAGGCCTTCTGGATGAGGCTATCGAGGATCTCAAGAAAGCCATCCTGTACGACTCCGAGTCCTTCATGCTGAGATTAGAGCTCTCCCGTCTGTATATCAATAAAGGACTGATGGACCAGGCGGTCGAGGAGTGCTTGGAAGCGATCGCCCTGGAGCCCGAAAATATCGATGCCCTCCTGACCCTCGGGGGCATCTATTCTGCCCAGAATGAAACCGAACTCGCTGTGGAACAATACAGGAAGGTCCTGGCCATTGATCCCACGAATCGCCATGCCTTCCGTTATCTGGGCGACCTCTACTACTCCACAAAACAATACCCAAAGGCGATCGAGCTTCTGAATCGTTTCGTGGAGATTGAGCCGAATTCAATCCTCGGGTACTACTATCTCGGGCGTATTCATGCGGAAACGGAGCAGTTCCAAGAGGCGGAGGCCAACTATTTGAAAGCCCTTGAGATTGACCCTTCGTTTGTCTCCGCTCTGAACGATCTGGCCACCCTCTACGCGGTCACAGAGAAGCCTGAAAAGGCCATTGAATACTTCAACCGAGTTCTGTCCATGGACCCCAACAACAGGAGAGCCAGAGCCGGCCTGGGTCAGATCTATATGAAAGCGAAGCAGCTCGATGAGGCCGTCCGGCAATTCCGGGAGATTCAGAAGATTGACGACAATGACCTCAATATCCGGGTGATGTTGGGGGTCATATATTTCGAGCAGAAACGGTATGATGATGCCATTCTTGAGTTCAGATTTGTCCTTGCTGCGGCACCGAACAACCACCGGATTCGCTACTATCTCGCATCCACCTATCTCGAAAAAGAGGTCTTTGCGCAGGCTCTCGAGGAGTTTGAGAATATTCCTCCTGAATCTGACCTCTATGTGGATGCTCGAAAAAACATGGCCTACATTCTTCGAAAGCAGGACAAGATTCCCCAGGCCGTGGGGACGTTGAAAGAAGCCATCAAGCAGAAGCCCAAAACCGCCGAGCTTTACATCTATCTATCCACACTATATGAGAGGTTAGAGAAGTTTACCCAGGCTCTCCAAGCGCTGGAGGAAGCCCTGGCTTTTGATCCGGAGAATATTGAGATTGTTTTTCAGATGGGCGTTGTGTATGACAAACAGGGAAAAACAGAGAAGACCATAGAAGTCATGAAATCGGTGATTCGTCAGAAGCCAGATCACGTCGATGCCCTCAACTACCTCGGATATACCTATGCCGACCGGAACATATACCTTAATGAGGCTCTTGAGTTGATCCAGAGGGCCCTAGAGCTTCGGCCTGACAGTGGCTATATCGTCGATAGCCTCGGATGGGTTTACTACCGAAAGGGCGAGTATGACAGGGCCGTCAAGGAACTTGAAAGGGCGGCAACCCTGACGCCGGATGATCCCATCATTAACGAACATCTTGGTGACGGATATCTCAAGCTCAATGAGAAAGTCAAAGCCTTGGAACTCTACGAGAGGGCGTTACAGCTCAATCCAAAGACGGATCAGCTTGAAAAGCTGAAGAAAAAGATCAAAGCCCTGAAAGAGGAACGGAAAGGGTCCCGTTGAAAGCCTTTCTACGCCTTGTGCCGTTCATTCTCTCTGTTGCCATCCTCTGGGGCTGCTCTCTCGTCAGACATCCCCCCTCTCGACCGTCGATTCAGGCTCCTCAGCTACTAGAGAGAATGCGTGCGTCAAACGAAGGGATGAGATCCGTACGCGGCGTTGCGCGAATCGAACTGGTCTACCAGGGGGAAAAGGTCCGGACTCGACAGGCAATCGCCCTTGCGAAACCAGGAATGATGCGGCTGGAAACACTGAGTTTTCTCAACCAACCGCTCTTGATCCTGGCCACGGACGGTGTGACCCTGCAGGCCATCTCCCTGTCCGAGAATCGATTTTACAGGGGGACTGTTTCAACGGGTCTCAATCAGCTCACCCGTCTGGGGATGATGAGCAGCGAAGATCTTGTCTCCCTCATCCTGGGGGAAATTCCCCCCGATGGGGATGGCGCTCTCCGGTATGATTCGCGCCGAAACCTCTATGAGCTTACCTTTCCCCCCTCGATGAGATGGGAAACCCAGACCTTCTGGATTCACCCAGAGACGCTGAAGGTGGTAGAGGCGTCAAAAACCGACATCTTCACGAGGGAAGAGACCCGAGTCTCTTACAACAAATTCAGAAAGACAGACTCCGTGATCTTTCCGACCGAAATTGAGATCGAGGCTCCTGGAGAGAACAGCCGGATAGGGCTCAGTTTTCGAAAGATCGAGATCAATCCCCCCCTGCCTCTGGATCTTTTCAGACTCTCCATCCCTCCAGGGGTTGAGGTGGTGGAAATGGAGGATCCCACCGGGTTGTTTCCTCCCGCCCTTTCGGAGTAGGGACACCACAACGTGTCAGGGACGACCGTGCAAGGGAGCTCATCCCCCGGCAACGGGAGGAAAAATGCTGAGGATGTCCCCGTCCTTTAACAGATCCTCTTCTTTTCCGTGAATGCCATTAATGAGAATGATCTTTGGATGATCTGTGGGGATCCCCAGGTTTCGAAGGATGTCAGTCACCCGTTCCGAACCGTTGACCGTTACCTTGCACGAGAACCTGTCACTCCCCTCTGGAAGATAATCTCGAAAATTGGCGAAAAGCTTCACTTCGATTTTCATAGCGTCTCCGTTGGTATATCCAGCTTTCTTGGTGGCACCGGCCAGAATGACTTTTCTTGTCACAAAAGCCCTCAAGCACCTCAGTGATTATATCGGCAATTCTTTACGAGATCAATGGTCGGTGAGATACGACGCAGTAACCCATTGTCAAATTAGAAGCCGATCATTCGTTTACGACGACTCCAATGTAAATGCTGGAATGACAAATGACAAAGCTCAAATGACCAATAGCGATAGATGATTAGCTGAGCTGTTGAGTTAGCGATTGGCCAAACTACCTAACCGTATGATTCTTACTGCGATTTCAGAGTTTTGAGATTTAGGCATTGGGATTTGACATTTGGGTTTTCACATTTGAAATGACTTCTTCGACACCTCAGAGGGATTTGGGCAAAAGACCGTTAAAAAGAAGCGAGAAGTCAGGAAACTCCCTATCTCCATTCCTTGACAAAGCTCATGAGTTCCATTAGGTTGAACCTGCCAGGGGCAGTTAACTTTTCCTCAAACTCGTTTTTTGGGTGGAGCAGAGTCTATGACAAGCAAACCAAAGGAGAAATCCCTCGGGACAAGAATAGGTCGTCTGAGGAGGGGAAAAAACCTTTCCCTTCAGGATCTTGCCAATGAAACGGGGTTGACCGCTGAGTTCATAGGGAATGTCGAAGCCGGAAGGGTGCTACCCCCGGTGGCGGTTCTCATTCGGATCTCAAAGGCCCTTTCTGTCGATGCAGGCTCCCTTTTATCGGAAGAAGAAGAGAGAGTCGCCGCAGAGAAGAGGCGGCGGAGGTTCATCAGGCGGACCCAGGAATACGCCTATCAGGTCCTGACTCCTGGCGCTGAGACGAAACACCTGAAGGCCTTTCTGGTTACCATTGATCCAATGAAAGAACACAAAATGGTCGAATACGCCCACGAAGGGGAAGAGTTCATTTACGTCCTAGAGGGCAGAGTGGAAGTATTGGTCGGTGAAAACTCAAATATCCTGAAACGGGAGCAAACCCTCCACTTCGACTCAGCCGTTGTCCACAAACTCAGAAATCTCGGCAAAGTCCCGGCCAAACTGATCGTTGTGATTTATACACCCTGAGGACAGGAGTCAGAAGCCAGAATGGAAGGGAAGCAAGCAAGGGCCTTTCAAAGTCTGATATGAGTATTGCTTATCTATTCAGACTCCTGGCTTCTGACTCCTGTCCCCTCGATTTTGAAATCCTTCCTCAGGTCTCCGATGAGAGCCTTTGCCCTCTCCACAAACTCCTTTGGGACCATGACGGTAGCCCAACCCTTCTGAGTGATGAACAGGCCATCGTAGGCTGTATCAGAATACCTGCGGATCAGGAAGGGTACCCCTTCTCTTTCAAGGGCCTGGGAGACTCTATCCTCCTCAAATCGATCCTCCAGGGTACCGACTTTGAACATTTTCCAATGCTGGGTGTTCGGATTATCGGCCATGGTCCTCTCTTTCCTCTGAGGGGGAATCAGCCGACGGGCCGGGCTCTTCACGCTCGAGAGCAGCCAACCGCTCTGCCGCCCTCCTGGCATGGTACGTCCCCGGGTATAGCCTGATCACCGCCTGAAACTCCCTGATGGCATCCTCCCTATGGAGGTTGTTCCAGTATCCCGAGAATTCGTTGTTAAAGACCTCCCCCTTTCTAAACTGGGCATCCGCAGCCAGATTCGACCCAGGATAGGATGCGATGATCTGATCGTAGATCCCAATCGCTCGGCTGAGGGCCGGAGGAATCTCCTCGTCTCCCCCAAACTGCCCATATTCCCAGAGGGAATTGAGGTAAAGCTCGGCGAGCCCGAAGTTAAAATCGATAAACTCCTTGAAGCGTGACCTCTCACCCTGGGTCAACTGAATCGCTCTCTGATAGGCGCGTTCACACGCGTAGAAATTCCGTGTCCTTTCGCATGCTTTGATATACGCTTTCAGCTGACTCACATTCATGGCCTCGATGTTTCTCTTCCCAAGGGTCGGCTCTAAATCCACCGATCCCGGTTCCCCGATCTCAGGTCTCTCCGGGTACTGCCGCACGAGCCCTACCCATAGACCGATGAACACCAGAGAGACGGCCAAAAGACCCGAGATACCCCATTTGAGGGTTTTTGTGGTTCCCATGGGCCACTCAACAATTACGCATGTCTCGATCTGCCTGAGGCCGTTTCCGTCAAAGGAATTTCCTCCTAGTCTAACAGATCTTTCTGGCTTTTCATAGGCCTGTCTCTTGTCGTTCCCTTGGTGGGAAGCCTCCGACGATGCCGATCGTTCAAGGGGGACTTTTCAGACTCAGCGTATTCAGCCTGCCCTTCAAACGCTCTCTCGTTTCCAACCGCGAATAAGGTCTGTTGTGCGTATGCACGCAAATCATGGGATCAGGTATGAGTGCCTTGATCTCTTCCAACGGTTTTCCTGAGCTTGATGGTCCTAATGCCCGCGCAAGGGACTAGGGACAGGAACCTCAAGCATTCGACTTCACCTCCTCAAGCCCTGCCAACCTCCCGTCCTGTTTGTCGAGGGATGAGAGACAGAGACACGTCTTGACAACCCTTACTGCTTGTCTATAACCTAAGGAGAACCGAGGATTGAGCGATCCCCTGTCACCATGGCTTGCCTTGAGCCGATCTCATGAAACAGCGGCTTCGTCTAGAGGAAAATGACAACCCCCAAAAAGCTGGCCAAGGATTTCGAGCTCTGATAGCAATTCCAAAAGCTGTGGCCATTTCCGTTCGAGAGGCAATGAGGTTGGCTGCGACCTCTTTAGCTACCATTCAGACGCAGCTTACACCATGTTTGGCAAAGGAGGAGGCCGAATGAGAGAACATGCACTCTTTAATATGTCCGCTGGACCGATCGAGGGCACACCGAGAACGTTGCGGGCTCTTTCCCGCCAGATTATGTACCATTACGATCCCGAGTTTGCGGATATTTTTGATGATACAACAGAGAAACTGAAGAAGCTTTTCAAAACCAGAAATGACGTGATCATCATGCAGGGAGAAGCGCTCCTTGGACTTGAAGCGGCTGCCTTTTGCACGATTAATGAGGGGGACAAATGCCTCAATTTGGTTTCCGGTGTGTACGGGGATCTCTATGCCTGGTATATCAAATCCTTTGGTGGAGAACTTCTGGAGGTACGAACTGACTACAACAAGGCCATCGACCCTGCAGACGTCGAGAAAGCCTTCAAGGACAATCCGGACATCAAGATCATGTCAGTCGTTCACTGCGAAACCCCTTCTGGGACTCTCAATCCAATCAAGGAGATTTGCCAGATTGCCAAAAAATACGGCGCCCTCACCATTGTGGATGCGGTTTCGTCTATGGGTAGCGTCGATGTTGAAACCGACCAGTGGAGGCTTGACATCTGCGTTGTGGGACCCCAGAAATGTATTGCCTCGTCACCTGGGCTGGCACTCGTCTCCATTAGCGAGGAGGCCTGGGAAAAGATGCGGAAAAAGAAAAACCCGGTGCGTTATTCTTATCTGAGCATGCTCGACATGAAAGAACAGTGGCTGGTCGAAAAGGAGAAAAGAAAGTTTCCCTTTACCATTTTTACCTCCGAGGTTGTCGCACTCAATGAAGCATTGAACCAGTTGTTTGAAGAGGGCCCAAACGCTGTGATTGCCAGACATCAATCGGCTGCAAGGATGTGCCGCGAGGGTGTGAAGGGAATGGGGTTGCGACTTTGGGCCGACTCAGAGGATATCTGTGCGACGTGCGCAACGGCCATCAAATCGCCAGAGGGATTGGACGATGCCAAACTGAGGCGCCACATGTACGATAATTACAGGATTTTGATTTCAGGAGGGTTCGGCGAGCTGAACGGGAAGCTTTTTCGCATTGGTCACATGGGTAAAATGGCCCAGCCTGTCTACGTGGCTGCAGCTCTGGCAATGTTAGAGAAATCCTTGAAGGACATGGGATACCCCGTTAAGCTGGGAAGCGGTGTGGGGGCGGCCCTTGAGGTGATTTGATCCCTCTCAAGAAGGCGACTATGCTGAGTTTTGCGAGGGAGAAAGGGAAGTGCTGGACACGGGGGGTGGTGAGGAGACCGTGAATTCCGAATACCTAGTGGAGATGGAAGGGGTCACCAAGAGATTCCCGGGTATCCTAGCCAATGACCACATCGATTTCAATCTAAGAAAAGGGGAGATTCATACGCTTCTGGGAGAAAACGGCGCGGGCAAGACCACCCTGATGAACATTCTTTCTGGTATGGTTCAACCCGATGAAGGGGCAATCTTCGTCAAAGGCAGACCAGCCTACATCCGTTCTCCCCATGATGCCCTTGCTCTGGGCATTGGGATGGTATATCAGCATTTCACGTTGGTTCCCACCCTATCGGTTGTCGAGAATGTTGTCTTGGGTCATGAATCCCGTCTCTTTTTAGACCTTGTCGAGGCCGAAAGGCGGTTAAAAGAAATCATGTTGGAAACGGGTCTGAGCGTTGATCCCCATGCCAGAGTCTGGCATCTCTCCGTGGGCGAGCAACAGCGCGTGGAGATCATCAAGGTTCTCTATCGGGGTTCTGAGATCCTGGTTCTAGACGAGCCTACCTCAGTTCTCACACCCCTTGAGGCAGAAGAGCTTTTCAAGATCCTGAAAAAACTCATCCCCATGGAAAAGTCGGTGATCTTCATTACCCACAAATTGGAAGAGGCAGTTCGGATCAGTGATCGCATTACCGTGCTAAGACGAGGGAGAAAGGTCGAAGAGCTCGAGCTTCAAGGGTTGAAAGAAACCGATGCCCAAAGGGGCGTGGATCACATTATCCAAGCGATGTTCGGATCGATTGAGGTTCCCCATACCGTCAGGAAGTCCAGAGACATGTCCGGAGAAACGGTTTTGAGGGTCAGGGAACTTACCGTAGAGAATGACAAGGGTTTTGACGCTCTTCGTGGTCTGTCATTGACGCTAAGGTTAGGAGAAATACTTGGGATTGCCGGTGTCGAGGGAAATGGACAGAAGGAGCTTGCGGAAGCGATTGCGGGCAAACGGAGAATCAAGACAGGAGAGGTTGAGTTGAAGGGAACCTCCACCGCCCGTAGACGGGTCGGATGGGCTTCAAAAATGGGCGTCTCCTACGTGACTGATGATCGGATGGGAGAGGGCTGTGTGGGAAACCTAAGCCTGGCAGAAAACATGATTCTCAAGAATTTTCACGAAGAGCCCTTTTCAAAGCACCATTTCATCAATCCCAGATCGATTGCCCAGCACTCCTCCAGGCTCATGGAAGAATTCAATATCAAGGCCCCTGACCCATGGACCGCGGTCAACACGCTTTCCGGGGGTAACATCCAGAAGCTTCTTTTGGCCAGGGAACTATCAACGCATCCGCAGGTCCTGGTATGCTGCAATCCCACGCACGGACTGGACGCCATGACAACCCGGTTCATTCGAAATCGCATTCATGCTGAAACGCGGCGGGGAACAGCCGTGATTCTAATCTCATCGGACCTGGATGAGATACTCGAGCTGAGCGATCGGGTGGGAGTACTCTTCAGGGGAGAGATCCTTGCCGTCTTTCCGGCAGATGAGGTTAAGAGGGAAGAGGTCGGAAAACTCATGTTGGGCATTCGGAACTGAGATGATACAGATCGGTCGATATCTCCCAGCCATGAGTTCAGGTCTGGCCGTTCTGGCTGCTCTGGCGACGGGGTCGGTCATCTTACTGACTGTCGGCTTAAGTCCGACCCGGGTCTATTATGAGCTTTTCTCGAGGGGTATGGCCACGCACCTGGGTATCACTGAGACCCTGATCAAGATGGCGCCGATCCTTATGGTGAGTGCTGGACTCATCCTGGCCTTCAAAGCCGGGTTGTGGAACATCGGAATTGAGGGCCAGTTCCTCGTTGGCGCCATCCTGGTAGGATGGGCGGCCCCGACCCTGATCAGAACGCTTCCCCATGCCATGGCTCTTTTGATCCTCGGTTTCGTGGGATTTCTCGGTGGACTCCTCTGGGCTGTGATACCTGCGGTTCTTAAGGCCAGGTGGGGTCTGAACGAAATCATAACCACCCTGATGATGAATTTTGTTGGGCTCAATCTAACCACATGGCTGGTCAAAGGACCTCTGAAGGACCCGACTGTAGTCCCCCCTCAGACCCCTGTCATACCTATCGAGGGGAGGTTGCCCTTTATCCCCTTTACCCGGATTCACGTCGGTCTGGTTGCTGGACTCATTTGCATCGTTGCGATCTACATCATTGTCAAGAGGACAACCTTTGGCTTCCAACTCAGGGTCCTGGGTGAGAATCGGAAGGCAGCCATCCACAGCAACATCAATGTGAGCCATGTGACGATCCTTGTCCTTCTCATCAGTGGTGGATTTGCTGGCCTGGCCGGGGCCAACGATGTTCTGGGGGTCAAAGGGCTCTTTCAGGCAGAATGGAACCCAGGATACGGTTTTGCATCGATCCCCCTGGTCTGCCTGGCCAATTTCAACGGTCTTGCCGTCATTCCCTTCTCCTATTTTTTCTCTTTCTTGATTGTCGGGGGGGAGTTGATGTCACGGGCAGCCGGGGTGCCGGTCTTCTTCGTTCAAGCGATTGAGGGATTGATGTTCTTGTATTTCGCAGCGGGCGAGTATTTTCGAAAAAGAAAGAGTGGGGTCCATGGGGCTTTTACCTTTTCTTGATGAGGCTTTTTTTGTCGTTCTGTTGGGAACGAGCCTGAGGGCCTCGACACCCTTACTTTTGGCAGCCCTGGGGGAGACCTACGCCGAGAGTTCAGGTATTTTGAATCTGGGTATCGAAGGCATGATGCTCTCGGGAGCCTTTGGGGGATTTGTGGTCGCCTTGTTCACGGAGAGCATCCTCTGTGGATTTATTGCGGGAGTCTTGATTGGGCTTGTTCTCGCCCTCCTCACCGGTTTTCTCACCATCACCCTTGGGGTGAATCAGATTGCCGTGGGGTTGGGGATCACGATCTTCGGTTCAGGAATGACGAGCTTCCTTTTTCGAATTCTCTTTGGAACCCGATTTCCCACGCTCTCTGTCATGGCGACAAAAATGAGAATTCCCCTGCTCACAGATATTCCGTACTTCGGTGAAGCCATTTTTAACCAGCATCTTGTGGTCTATATTGCCCTGGTTCTCATTCCGACCCTTCACATCCTTCTCTACCGAACCCATTTTGGCCTCAAGATCAGAGCGGTCGGAGAGAATCCAGTTTCTGCTGATGCAGCCGGTATCAATGTCGCCCGGGTCAGACATATCTGTCTTCTCATCGGAGGCCTGCTCTCAGGTCTCGGTGGAGCATTCCTGGCTATTGGTGATCTCTCCTTTTTCGTGAACAACATGACTCTGGGCCGGGGATTCATCGCCATTGCCATCGTCATGCTGGGGAAATGGAACCCTTACTGGGTTCTTCTTGGAGCTATCCTGTTTGGTGTTACCCAGTCTCTCTCCTCAGGGCTCCAGGTTCTGGGGGTGGACGTTAGACCTGAGTTTATTCTCATGTTGCCCTATGTTGCTGTCGTCATCGCTCTTGTCTTCATTGCCAGAAACACCTTCTTGCCTTCAGCTCTGGGAGTCCCCTATCGAAGGGGAGAAGGATAGAGGGGAACCCAAGGAAATCACACCATCATCCAATGTGATGAGAGAGGGAGGGAAAAGGAATGAGAGGGACAATCTTTCGAGTTCTTTTATTGGGAGCATTACTTCTGGGACTGCCTCTTGTAGCAAGGTCTGGGCCACCCGAGACCCCCTGCGGTGGCCCTCTGCGAGTGGCAATCATCCTACCTGCCAGCAGGGCAGATCAGGGATGGAACCAGCAGGGGGCGGATTCACTGGAATCCTTGAAGAAGAAGTGGTCGCTCAGAACGGAGATTGCTGAAAACCAGGGGTATGGCGATATAAAGCCTGTGATTAGGGATTTGGCTGACAAGGGGTTCGATCTCATTATTGCCCACGCCAGCGGTTATCAGACGGTGGCTCCAGAAGTTGCCGCTGAGAAGGCTGTCCGGGTTGCTACCATCGAAAATGCAAAAGCCGTGAAACGCGGCCTGGTCTCAGACATTGACACAGAAGCTCAAGGAGCAGCCTACTTGGCGGGAGTCGCCGCGGGCAAGATGACCCGGAGAGGAATTGTGGGAATTATTGTCTCGGCAGAGCCTCCCACCTGGAACCGCATGAGTGCAGGTTTTATGGAGGGCCTTTACGCTGTAAGACCCGATGCCAGACTGCTTTACAACGTTATTGGCGATGCGGCCTATGAAGATGCGGCAGGAGGCAAGCGGAATGCTGAGGTCCAGATCGCCGCTGGAGCCGATGTTGTATTTGGACAGGGAGATGGGGCCTCCTTCGGCATCATGAATGCCTGCTCTGCAAATGAGGCAAGAGATGGAGGCAAAGTCTGGTTTATCGATGTGATCGGTGACAAGAGAAACATTGACAAGAAAGGAATCCTTTTAACATCAGTTCTCTTTGACTACGCTCCGATCTATGAGCAGATGTTTATCAACATATACATGGGAACCTTTGGGCAGGAACACGTTCTGAATGTGGCCAACAACGGTGTCCGACTCATGGATTTTCATCCGGATACTCCCCAGCACGTGAAAGATGCTGTGGAAAAGGCCAGACAGGGTATCGTCTCTGGAAGAATCAAAGTGTCCAACACTCCCGACTCAGCAGGCCTGAGAGCCCTGAGGACAAGGCTATTTCCGAAGTAATAGTTCTCCAAGAGGGGGGAGTAAGGGGCGGCCTTTTCCGGCAGAGAATAATCATTCTAGCTTGCCTTTGAAACATGCGCAGGGGCTTCAGAGGTCGTGCTCGGGGAGTATATCAGGTCATTGAGATGGGGGGCCGGAAAAAGGGAGATTGATCGATGAAAAGAGAGCCGTTCTCCTATGTGGGCCGTTCTGTCCCCAAGGTAGATGCTCTCGATAAAGTCCTGGGAAGAGCGGTCTATTCAGAGGATATCTCCTTCCCCAACATGCTCTACGGCCGGGTATTGAGGGCCGGGATTCCCCACGCCATGATAGAAGCAGTTGATGTTAGGGGTGCAAAGGCCTTGGGCGGGGTTGTTTGCGTCCTGACGTCAAAGGATATACCCGGGCGTAATCGCTATGGTATTGCCTTTCAAGACCAACTTGCTTTGGCCGAGGACAGGGTTCGCTATATTGGGGATCCCGTGGCCCTGGTGGCAGCAGAGACCGAAGAGATCGCCAGAGATGCCATCAAAGCCATTCGGGTGAGATACAGGGAGCTCCCTGTGGTAACGAATCCCCATGAAGGCCTTGCCGAGGGTGCCCCCAAGATCCATGAGAAAGGGAATCTGATTCTTCACGGCAAGACGCGAAAGGGCAACGTGGAGGTGGGGTTCCAACAGGCCGATGTGATTGTTGAGAACACCTACCGGACCCATGTCGTCGATCATGCCTACATCGAGACGGAATCGGGGGTGGGCAGCGTGGATTCTCAGGGGAATATCGTGATTTGGTCCGCCAACCAGTGCCCCTTTCGAGATCGCCGGCAGGTGGCTGTTGTTCTTGGAGTGAGGGAGAACAGAATTCGGGTCATCCGGGCAACGACAGGGGGGGGCTTTGGTGGAAAGGATGACGTCACGGTAGAAATCCATATCGGTCTTTTGGTCCAGGCAACGGGGCGTCCTGTGCGGCTGGTGTTAGACAGAGAGGAATCGTTTTTATCGCAAACCAAGAGACACGCCATAGAAATCTGGACCCGATGGGGAGCGACTCGGGAGGGTAAACTCTGCGCTATGGAAGGCCGGGTCTATGGGGACACGGGTGCCTATGCGGGATTGGGTCCATTTGTGGTTAAGAAATGTGGCATTCATCTATCGGGTCCCTACTCTATTCCCCATATAGAGGTGGATTCTTACTCTGTCTATACCAATAACATCATCGCGAGTGCCATGCGGGGGTTTGGAGTCACCCAGGCGGCGGTGGCACACGAGGGGCAAATGGATGAAATGGCGAAAAAACTCGGGATTAACCCTTTGCGGTTTCGACTCATCAACGCCTTGGACGAGGGGCTTTCAACAGCAACGGGCCAGGTCTTCCATCAAGGTGTGGGGATCAAGGCAACCCTTGAAAAACTCAGAGACGTTGTCTTGAGTGATCTGTCTCTCCGAAGGTACTGGGAGGATCTGACATGAAAAAGCGAGGAATCGGTGTGGGCTGTACGTTTTATGGCATTGGGTACGGATTCTCTCGACCCGATATTTCTTCGGCGACGGTTGAAATCTGCGAAGATGGTTCGGTCATCATCCGTTCTGGAGAGGTGGATTATGGGCAGGGATCGGACACGATCTTTTGTCAGATGGTGGCTGAGGAACTCGGGATCAGGTATGCTGACATCCAGCTGATCACGGCCGATACTTTTGCGACCCCGAATGCGGGGCCCACTTCGGCCAGCCGGGTTACCTATGTTACCGGGAACGCCATGGTGAAGGCCTCCCGGGCTGTCAAGGCAACGCTCCAATCCGTTGCCGAGGAGATACTCGGTGAACAGGATCTCGTGTTTGTAGACGAAGAAATCCATTCGACTACCCACCTGGAAAAGAGCATTGCTTTTACGAAACTCGCAAAAGAATGCCACAACCGAGGCCTTCAGATGGTCGAGACCGCGTGGCATGACGTCACAACAAAAGATGTGGATCCCGAAACCGGGCAGGGGGATGCCTATTCCACCTATGGGTGGGCCAGTCAACTTGCCGAGGTGGAGGTCGACACGGACACCGGAAAAGTTGAAGTGCTGCGGATCGTGGCGGCTCACGACGTGGGAAAGGCCATCAATCCCTCAAATGTGGAAGGGCAAATCGAAGGGGGTGCTGCCACGGGAATGGGATACGCTCTGACAGAAGAAATCGTGCAGGAGGGGGGCTATCTCAAGACCAAATCCCTGGGCGAGTACATGATTCCCACAAGCCTGGATGTGCCACCCATTGAGCCTCACATCATCGAGGTGCCGGTTTCCGGCGGGCCTTATGGAGCCAAGGGGGTAGGGGAACCTGCATTGATACCCACGGCACCTGCCATTTTGAATGCGATTTGCAATGCCCTCGACATTCGCATCACCGAACTTCCAGCCAACCTCGAAAATCTCCATCGATTGATCCGAGAGAAGGAAGAAGGAACCCTCTGAGCAGGGGAGTCATCATGCAGAGTTTCCAGTTTTACGCGCCCAAGTCCCTGGAGGAGGCCTTGACCTATATTTCCGAACGGGCCGGTCGATGCAAGATCATTGCAGGGGGTACGGATCTGATCCCAGCCCTCCGAAATGAAGACCTCCACCCCGAATTCCTTCTGGACATCTTGGAAATCGAGCAACTGAAGGGCATCACGGAGACGAATGGCGGGGTCAGAATCGGCCCGACAACAACGTTTACGGAAATCGTTGAATCCGAAGTGTTAAAGTGCTTTCACCCGCTCCTCGTACAGGCAGCGTCTTGGGTCGGCGGGCCCCAGATAAGAAACAGAGGAACCATTGGCGGCAACATCGCTACGGCTTCCCCCGCGGCCGACGTGTTGCCTGCTGTTCTGGCCCTGGACGGGGAGCTGGAACTCCAGTCAAAAACATCGGGGTCACGAATCCTTCCGTTGGCCGACGCGGTTGAGTCTCCGTACATCAATCGCTTGAAGCCGGATGAAATCTTGACGGGAATTCTAATCAGGAAACTCCCCGGGGGAACGCGAAGCGGTTTTGAAAAACTCGGACGTCGAAATGCAATGGCCAGGGCACGAATGAATATGTCTGTGGTTGTCCGGGTAGATCCGGCCGGGGTAATCTCTGAATTGCGGATCGTTCCTGGAGCGGTTATGCCCGTGGCAAGAAGGATGACCGATTCAGAGGGAATACTCTCGGGTAAGAAACCGGAGCAGCCTTTGATTGAGGCGGCTGCGGAATC
The DNA here is from genome assembly GCA_964348185.1 of uncultured Thermodesulfobacteriota bacterium. Classification (GTDB taxonomy): domain Bacteria; phylum Desulfobacterota; class BSN033; order WVXP01; family WVXP01; genus CAYGBW01. The sequence continues at coordinate 70,769 of CAYGBW010000093.1, forward strand.
ATTGGCAGAAGGGATGGTCCGTGTCACAGGGGTCCGGTGGTCTACTGAATACAAAGTCCCCGTGATCAAAAACGTCTTCAAACGGGTTTTGAGACCGTTGTTGTAGGAGCGTGAAGGGGGGAGGAAATACAGGATATGTCGTCCAGTATCAACAAGACAATGCTCCAGATGAAGGTGAATGGGAAAGAGGTCGAGGTGGCGGTCAAGGCGACATGGACTCTATTGCGGGTTCTTCGGGAAGAACTCGGGCTGACTGGAACGAAAAAGGGCTGCGGACAGGGGGATTGCGGTGCATGCACGGTGATCATGGACGGAAAGGCGGTAAACGCCTGTCTGATTCTGGCCCTTCAGGCGGAATCGAAGGAGATTGAGACGATTGAAGGGCTCGGGACGCCCGATAACCTCCATCCCTTGCAGGAGAGTTTTATACAGAATGGGGCTGTTCAGTGCGGGTTTTGCACCTCTGGGATGTTGATGTCCGCGGTAGCGTTGCTGAGAGAAAACCCGAGTCCCACGGGTGACGAGATTAAAAGGGGAATCTCAGGGAATCTATGCCGGTGTACAGGATATGTGAAGATCATAGAGGCTATTCGCCGTGTGGCCAAATAGGGGGGGAAACAGGTTTTATATGGGCCCACGTTATTCTTTGCGCATAATCCTTGGGGAAAGAGGAATCTGTATATGTCGGGGCGGGCTTCATGCCCGCCCGCAGCGGCCCTTTTCATCGCGCTTTTCAGGCGGGCATAAAGCCCGCCCCGACAGAGAAAAATCGCCTCCTTTGGATCATCTGCAGATATTTCTGTCCCGATGTATAGATGGGTTTTCCCTATGAAAGAGAATGGTTGAGTCATGAAATCGAGTGAAGAGAAGGGCGTTCTCAAACTCATCGACGAAAGACGGGATGGAATCGTCGAATTCTTGAAAAGACTCCTATCCTTTCCCAGCGTGACGGGAGAGGAGCTGGAAATTCAGAGATTCATCGCGAATAAACTGAAAACCCTGGGCCTTGACGTTGACATGTGGGAACCGGATCATGAGGAGCTGAAAGGGCACCCCGCTTATGTCCCTGTTGAACAGGGGTACGCGAATCGCCCCAATGTTGTGGGAACGTACAAAGGAACGGGAAAAGGAAAGTCCCTCCTTTTTAACGGCCATGTGGACGTCATTCCTCCTGGACCCTTGGATTCCTGGAAACACGGACCCTGGGAGCAAGACATAGCGGAGGGTCGGCTATACGGAAGAGGGGCTTCAGACATGAAGAGTGGCTTGGCAGCCATGACCATGGCCCTTGATGCGCTAACGCGTTTGAATGTAGAGTTGAAAGGGGATGTAATCCTCGAATACACCGTGGATGAAGAGCAGAGTGGCAACGGGACGTTGGCGTGTGTCATGCGGGGATACCAGGCTGATGCCGGTATCTGTTGTGAGACGAGTAGCCTTCACGTGCAGCCGGCGTGTATCGGGAGGATTTGGTTTGAGATTCTTGTCCGTGGGAAACCCGCAGGGATTCAGAGGCGATGGGAAGGCGTCAATGCGATTGACAAAGGTTATGCCATCACCGAAGCCGTTTCCCGCCTGGAAAAAATCAGAATCGATGAACTGAGACACCCCCTCTATCCTGACAACCGAAGCACCCTTCCCTGTATGGTTGGGGTATTTCAAGCAGGATCCTTTGTGAGCGCATTCCCAGACACGTGTCTGCTCAAGGGAAGCATCGCGACCCTGCCCGGGGAGGACACCGACGAGGTGAAAAAGCGTTTCGTCGAGCATATACTGGCGTTCTCAAAAACAGATCCTTGGCTCCGTAACCAACCGCCTGAAGTCAGATTTGTCGGCTACTGTGGCGACCCGGCTGAAATACCTCCGGATCACCCCATTGTGGCGACCTTGAGTGAGCGATTCAAGGACGTCGTCGGGCAGGAACCACAGATCACGGGGAGACAAGGCGCAGCGGATACGAGATACCTCATCAAATATGGCGATACGCCGACTGTCATTTTTGGACCGGGTCTTACCGAGCAGATGCACGCGACCAATGAATGGGTCAACCTTGACGACGTGGTGACGGCAACCAAGATTCTCGCACTGACCATCATGGATTGGTGCGGCTATCAATAGAAAGGGACCCGTGGAGACGAGTCGGTGGAATCGAAGAGCAAAAGCTCAAAAGGTGAATAGAGAGAGAGAATGACCATGGGAAACCTCGAGGTGGAGTTTGCAGGAGTCAAGATGCGCAATCCCCTGATCCTGGCTTCGGCAACACCGACTTGGGATGGTGAGCGGACGAACTTGGGTTGGAAAGCAGGGGCCGGTGGGGTTATTCCGAAGAGTTTTGCACCGCCCTCAAGATGGGCTCAGCATCCTCGTTGTGGGCGAATGAAACTCATCAAGCACGGGAAGCATAGAATTGGAATGGTGAACATTGAGTTGTATACGACGATGACCCTGCAGGATTGGCTCGACGAGGAGTTGGATAAGGCTCATGAAGGGGAAAACACAATTATCGCAAGCGTCGTAGCCCACCCAGACCCAGAAGATACGGCGAAGAACGCCAAAGTCATTGAAGATACAGGTAGAGTTGTCGCGTTTGAAATCAATGTGTCCTGTCCCATGCCTGCAGGGGCGGACAGGGTTGGCTTTCAGATGGGCAACGATCCCGGCAGTTGCTACAGACAGGTTGAAGGGGTAAAAAAGGCCGTGACCCTTCCAGTTGGGATCAAACTGACTCCAACCACACACAATATGGTGCCTATGGCCAAGGCGGCCGAAGAGGCTGGTGCCGATTTTCTCACCATAGGAAACTCCGTCCGTTCCTTCGCTGGGGTCGATATCGCCACAGGCTTGCCTCGGTTGGCGGCTTACGGGGGGTATAGCGGCCCTGGGATCAAGCCAATCACTCAACGCCATGTCTCCGAGGTGGCCAAGGCCGTCAGTACCCCGATCTCTGCCTGTGGGGGTATTAGCACTTGGGAAGACGTTGTCGAATACATGATGCTCGGGGCAACAACAGTCCAGATTTGTACCAGTATCATGTGGCATGGCTACGGTTATTTTCAGAAGCTTCTCACCGGTCTTTCGGACTATATGGACCGTGAACGCCTCGATTCTTTTGAGAGCATTCGCGGAAAAGCCCTGCCCCATATTGTAACGATCGATGAGTTGGCGACGAGACCGCCGATGGTCGCACGGGTCGATTCAGAGGCATGTATTAATCTGACCAAAGGGGGGTGTGAGCAGTGTGGGAAGGTGTGTTTTTACGGCGCCATTGAATTCACCCCAAAGCTCAAACTCATTCCTGAGCGCTGCGACGGGTGTGGGTTGTGTACCGAAATCTGCCCGGTACAGGCGTTGGAGCTGGCTCGCAAAGGTTCTTAACTAGTCGTCACTGAAAAATGTCCCTGGAGCGAACATTACGGAGTTTTTGGGGCTACCCGTCTTGGCGAAGGGAGTGTCCCCGAAGGGGCGAGATTCCGCTGTCTGAGGCCGCGAGGCCGAGTTCGGAAGATCGAACGACCTCGACCCCTGCTGAGCTAAGCCCCCTTTCAACAGCCTTGGCCATCTGTTCGGTGTTTCCTGATTTCGAATCGTACACAATCAGTACCTTAGC
>CAYGBW010000094.1:0-20095 GCA_964348185.1 uncultured Thermodesulfobacteriota bacterium
ACCCTTCATGGGGGTCAGGGGCAACGAGCCATCCCGTCTATTCTGTGAGTCTCAGTCTCGTTTCGTTTCTCCTGATCTCTGTGAACCGTTGGTTTTTGTCTTTTCGACATTGCAGACCAGTCGCCCCTGATGAAGCTTCACATCCACCCTGTCACCTCTCTTGACATGTCTTGAGTCTCTCACGATTTCCATCAAAGGAACCCTGCGGACGATACTGTATCCTCTTCGGAGAATATTCAACGGACTCATCGCTTCCAGGCGATCTATCGACCTTTCTAACGATCGCCGCTTCAACTTCAAAAGATCATTCATGGCACCTTCCAGATTCTCCCTCCTCTGGCCGAGGCAATCACGAGAGCGATTAACCCTGGAAAAGGGAGCTCTGTAGAAGAGATTCCTCCGGGCATTCCCGAGACCTGTACTTCTCGCCTCCAAAATCCTTCGCACACCCGCAGCGAGACGGACCACGAGGTCATCCCCCCTCAGTCGCAAATCAACCAGCCGTCTCCGTGGATCCCTTATGCGGGCGTTAGCCGCGATCCATAAGAGACGCTTCCCTTTCATGATCGTGTCCATCCCTTTGATCTGCCTGTCCCGGAGACCCTCGATCCGATCCCGCAGATCGGCCTTGTTTCTCACCACGAGCTCAGCAGCGGCCGAGGGGGTCGGGGCCCTGACATCGGCCACGAGGTCGCAAATGGTGAAATCCACCTCATGGCCCACAGCGGATACGATAGGTTTCTTGGCCTTCTCGACAGCCCTGGCCACAATCACCTCGTTAAAGGCCCACAGGTCCTCGAGGGACCCACCCCCCCGCGCCACGACAATCGTGTCCACATCGGACTGCTGATCGAGAACGGCGATGCCCGTGGCAATCTCCTCGGACGCTCCTTCCCCCTGCACCCTCACCGGATAGATCACGACTCCCACGTTCTCGTATCGCCTTTTCAGGATCGTCAACATGTCTCGAATGACGGCGCCTGTGGGGGATGTAACAATACCGATCTTTCTCGGGAGAAAGGGAAGGGGTTTCTTCCGTTCGGGATCAAAAAGCCCCTCTGCCTCCAGTTGGCGTTTGAGCTGGTCAAACGCGATCTGTAGGGCCCCCATGCCTCGAGGCTCCATGAGATCGATGATGACCTGGTATTGTCCCCGCCGATCATATACACTGATCCGGCCCCGGCAGACGACCCTGAGACCATCTTCGGGCTGGAATTGGAGAAATCTCGCTTCCGCCCTGAAAATCACGGCCTGGATCTGACTCGACTCATCTTTCAGGGTGAAATAGAAGTGGCCTGATGGGGGGACACGGAAGTTGGAGATTTCGCCCTCAACCCAGATTTCATCAAAATTCGTCTCCAGGATATCTCTAATCTCTGCGGTCAATGTGCTTACGGTATAGATAGATCGAGGAATGTACTCCATGAAATGCTCCACCAGAGCCATCGGTCTTTAATTATAGCAACCCCAGGAATGGGGTCAAGCGATTCCGAGAATTTATCCTATTGACAACCACAAGAACTTTGCCTTATTATTCGCATGAAAGCCTCGGTTGTTCTGCGGGCTTTTTCTTTAAGGATCTATAATGTACGAAGTTAAGATCGAGGATCACTTTTCGAGCGCCCATCGTCTCCGAAACTATCACGGTAAGTGTGAAGCCCTTCACGGCCACAATTGGAAGGTGGAGGTTCTGGTTGCCTCCAGTTCTGTGGACAGGGAAGGGATGGTTGTTGACTTCAGAACCCTTAAGGAATCGACCCGTACGATCCTAGAAACCCTGGACCACAGATACCTGAATGAGCTGCCGGATTTCCTTGAGAAGAACCCCTCCTCTGAAAACATAGCCAGGTACATCTTTGATCGGTTGAAACCAGTTCTTAAGGGCTGCAGGGTCGTTCTGAAAAAGGTGAGCGTCTGGGAATCGGAAACTGCCTGTGCCTCCTATCTTGAGGGGGACCGATGATTGACATCCAGAATCAGAGAGACTATCGAAATCAGAAAATCAACAAGGTCGGTGTGAAGCATATCCGGTATCCGATCATCGTGCTGGACAAAGCCCGGGGGCTTCAACACACCGTGGCCAACATCAATATGTACGTTGATCTTCCCCATCGGTTCAGGGGAACTCACATGAGCCGATTCGTGGAAATTCTCAATAAATACAGAGGACAGATCGCGATAGAGACGTTCTCGAAGATTCTCGGAGAGATGAAACGAAAACTCGATGCCAAGTCCGCCCACCTAGAGGTGGAGTTCCCCTACTTTGTCGAGAAGAAAGCGCCTGTGAGTCGAGCGAAAGGTCTCGTGGAGTACATCTGCCGTTTTTGCGGATCCAGCAATGAGAAAGAGGATTTCTATCTCGGTGTTACGGTTCCCATCAGTACACTCTGCCCGTGTTCCAAGGAGATTAGTGATTTTGGTGCTCACAATCAGCGCAGCATCGTAACGGTCCACCTGAGGTTCAGGAAGTTCATCTGGATCGAGGACATCGTCCACTTGATCGAAGAATGCGCCAGCTGCGAGGTCTTTTCCATCTTGAAGCGGCCCGACGAAAAACTCGTTACCGAAAGGGCATACAACAACCCCATGTTCGTTGAGGACGTCGTTCGGGAAGTGGCCTCCAGGCTGGATCTCGATCCCAATATCACCTGGTTCACTGTTGAATCGGAGAACTTCGAATCCATCCACAATCACAATGCATATGCCTTTATCGAGAGAGGCAGACCTTGAAGGAGTCCGAGGCCTTCAAAAAGCGGTGATGTCCGCTAACCGTTGCCAGTAGTCCCCTGAAAAGAGGGGAGGGTGAAGAGAGGCTCTTCCCCTTTGAGATCCACAGCGACTTCGCCGAATGCCAGGACGTTCTGCCAAACCGCTCTCAGTGCCTATTCCAAAGGAAACTAGCCACCTGCCGTCACGGGGTTTCAAGAATTTGTAAACGGTTTCCCTTCGGGTGACCTCGCTGATCACGCCTTTTACTGGATTGGCGAATCCTACCATTCTATTCCTGGTTCACCCATGCCCTGACCCATTTCAATCAGAGCTAAAGGCTCAAATCGACAAACTCCAATGCCCATGCCATGGCAAGAGCGACTCATAGGGGAAAGGCCTGCCTCCCATGGGGGAAGTATGAGGAAGGGACAAAGGCTCTCCAGAGCGCTCTCACGACCCTTGCCCAAGGGCACTGAGGTCGAGATTTGAGGGATCCATCTGGAGAAAAGCCTCCACAACACGCCTATCGAACTGAGAACCCGTGCATCGCTTCAGCTCGAGGGTCGCCGCTTCCGCTGTTTTGGCGGCCCGGTAGGGGCGGTCCGATATCATGGCATCCCAGGAGTCGGCCACGGCAAGTACCCTGGCGAGAAGGGGAATGCCTTCTCCCTCGAACCCGTCGGGATACCCCCTCCCGTCCCACCGTTCATGGTGATTTCGAACAACCGCGTTTTCCATTGGGAGAAGGCCCAGAGGCCGAATGATGTTCTCTCCCACGATGGGATGGTTTTTGACGAGGCGAAACTCCTCTTTCGTAAGCCCCTCAGATTTCTGTAAAACGGCGTCATGAATGCCAATCTTGCCTATGTCGTGAAGAAGGCCCGCAAAGCGAAGGCTTTCGACCTCCTCTTGGCGGCACCCCATCTGCTTGGCGATTTCCACGGCCAGATTGGTCACTCGTTCAGAATGTTTCTGAGTGTAGTGATCTTTGGCCTCTAGTGTGCTGACCAGACACTGGAGGGTATTGATCAGATTATTGTAAAGGCTCTCATAGAGTATGCTGTTCTCTATATTGAGGGCGGCTTTTCTAGCCAGGGACAGTAAGAGGAGGACCTCGCCTTCATCGAAGGTGCTCCCATCACATTTGTCCGTCAAATTGAGGACGCCAAACGTCTCTCCCTTTATGGTGAGGGGGATGGAAACGTAAGAATCGGTTTTATAGGCCTTTCTTTCCCCTTGAGGCCCGAACACCGCGTTTGGGTCTTTCTTCACGAGAAGGGGTTTTCCACTTGTCATCACACGGCCAGCCACCCCGCTCCCAATGGGAAGCCTTACCGAGCCAACAATCTCATGGCTCAGACCTTTGGCCGCTTTGATTGTCAATACATTCGCGTCGCGATCCAGCACCATTAGGGAGGTCTTCTCCGCTCCTGTGATCGTGGACGCCAATTCCACGACCTTTTCATAGAAACTCTCCACCTCAAAATCGGCCCCTCCCATGGATTCGCTGATGGAATACAAAATGGCCAGTTCCTTGATTTTGTTGTTCAGTTTCCGGCTTGAGGCGTCAAGGGCCGAATCCTGGTGATCCAATCTTCTCGCCGAAGTATCGCTCGGGGTGCCGTCTGGTTGGGAGAGCTGTTTCCGAACCACGTGTTCTATCTGTTGAACTCGAAAGGGTTTGGTGATGAAATCAGCGGCGCCATCCTTCATCGTCTGAATAGCACAATCCACGGTCGGGAACCCTGTGAGCACAACCACGGGAATGGTGGCGTCATAGTGCTTGATTCGTTGGAGGAGTTCGAGACCGTCCATGCCTGGCATCCAGAAATCGATGAGCACTAGGTCATAATGGCGCTCTTTCACCCACGTGAACCCCTTCTCTCCACTCTTCGCACAGTCCACTTCGATATTGCCCATCTTCTCGATGATATCACGAAGGGTCTCCCGGACGTCGGCATCATCATCGACAACGAGAATTCGTTGCTCTCCTTGCATATCTCCGGCCTTTCCCGATTCAGTCTTGCTCGTTTATAAACAAGAATCATACTGGGAGAAACGAATACTCCATCCCCTTCCCCCTGTCAGCCGTAAGCTGACGAAGGCCCCCCAAAATCAGAAGCACGACATCGAGTCGAGGACTTGAGGACTCGACGACTCGACTGAGCCTTCGACCCGAGCAGTTCGGCCCTCAGCTCACTGCCGAAGGGCTCAGGCCGAGGGGCTCGTGGTAGGCTGCAAGACGAAACAACTTCGAAATCCCAGATTCAAATATTCCAAACTGGGTGTTGATCTTCCGTCATTTGATATGAGAATTTGTCTTGGATTTAGACATGGGAATTTAGAATCTGTCAAAATAAAGCGCCACCTGATGGCGAGATTTTCTCACCCATTCCCCCTGTGGCACCAAAAACACGCATGAGAATTCACGAGAGACTCTCCTGAGACCAGCCCTCAGTGCGAATTCTAGAGCTTGCCGAGGATCTTGCGCTTACAGCGCTCAAACCCATCCTGGCTGAGAACTCCCTCGTTTCTCAGTTGCCCCGGTCTCTCGAGTTCGACCAGGACATACCCTTTGGCGGTGCGTCTTTTCCGGATGGACCGAGAAAGGTTGCCCCCGTATCCGACTGGAGATCCGGAAAGGAACCGAGGATCTCCAATTCGTTCCCGAGGTCTACCCCTTTACCCCTCCCGGCTCTTTTTCGCTCCAGCGAATCTGTGTTTCGGGTAGGTCTTCAGGACGGTTTGATTCTGAAAGCCGCACGCTGTCATGGAACACTTCACCCCCCGAAGCATTTCCTTTCCTTATCCCGGTATCGGCAGATGTGTCTCGAAACTTTAGGCTTCCCCTATTTGCGAATATCGACAAACAGAGGGGCCCCCGATCCAGGGGATTTGAATCGTTTGATCCCTTCGCGGGCTCGTAGAAATCGTTGAAGTCTTTTAGCAGCCTTATCTTTTCTGTCTGTCAGGACACACCTGCACTCCTCGTCCATGGATTGAATGGCCATGATCCTTGATTCGATTTTTGTCAGGACCTTCTTAGGGGAGGGGTGACCTTTCGCCACGGGTCGCAGAGACTTCAACCCTTCCACGCGTTTCTCTGTCTCCTGGCTCCAATCTGGTGCAGTAAGCAAAAAGGGGCGAGGCCTTCCGGGTCGGACATATTGTGGCCCGCCGCCTGAAGGGTTTTCTCATCAGTGAAGCTTCCCGCCCACAGGGCGGGGCATCTGTGGCAAAGCCGAGCGCAACTGAGCCGAAGCCTCTGGCGTAGGCTGATCTGTCCGCCGAAGCCTGCGCCGAAGGCTGATCTGTCCGCCGAAGCCTTTGGCGTAGGCTGATCCTCCCCGTGCTTCCCCACAGGGCATCCTGGCGAAGGCGAGTTATTAGACTTGTTTCGTAGTTTCCATGATTAGAATACATCGATGAGGTGTCAGGCCTTTTTGTAAACAAACCGACGATTCAATCGCTCTCCACCCAAGGCTCCAGAAGCCATGTACTCGGGACACCGCGCCGTGATATACCCATTCAGAATCAGAGATCATTTGACAAAATCCGCAGAGTGTCTGAGGGATGCCCGATTATCTCCGTGCATATCAAGTTCAGTGCACAAAAGATCGGACAAATCGGTTACCCTGAATTCTGAGTTATTCCCCCTTCCCCCTGGAGAGACAACCTAGGCAGACTCATCAATGGCCCCTTTTATCATTTTCTTGGCGACCTCTTGTCCTTTCACATAGTAGACCCCATCTTCGATTGCTGTCTTGAGTGTGGCTACCCTTTCGTCTCGTACGTCGGAGACTCTTTCCAGAAGTCTGCCCATGTCTCGAAACTCTCTCTCCCTGACGATTCCTGAGATTTTGAGCCTCTCAAGCCTCGAGGAAATGTTCTCAAGTTTCTTACCTTGAGCCATTTTCTGCTTTTCTCCACTCTCTCTTGACTTGATATGAACAAGATCGGATCTTATCTTCGGAGATCTTCGAATCCCACCCTCTTCCCCCAGATCACATCATGTCTGCAAGATCTATCGGCGTTGAGCGCTTAGAACTTTAGTCCCATGGTCAAATTTCGTGAGCTTCCGGTCTAAGATGTTCGAAGATTGACTCCTCATGCTATTCGGTCACTTCTCAAAGTAGGCCCTCACCTTTTTCTCTATCGTGTCGATGTCGAAGGGCTTTGTAATATAGCCAGAGGCCCCTGCCTTCATGACTTCATTCCATGAATACTCCGGTCTGTATCCGGTTATGAGAATCACACCGAGATTGGGATATCTCGCTTTTGCCTGTTTGAGCATTTCGATCCCGTCCATGACCGGCATCTTGATATCAGAGATGATAAGGGCGACTTCATGCTTTTCCAACAGGCTCAGGGCGTCTCTACCGTTGGAGGCAACGATGGGCTGGTAGCCAAATACCCCGATGAGATCCGCCAGCATGTTCCTGACACCCTCATCGTCATCGACAACCAGAATCTTTTCTTTTCCCGTCTTCATTTCTCACCCACAAGACTCGCTCTTGGTCGAGAATCACCGAATCCTTCTTTGCAGAGGAATCTGAAGCGTGAAGACTGTCGATCCAGGATGAACCTTTCTCCCCGGGTAAATTGGCGGATAGAACAACCTCGGCCGTAGGGATCTGTTTCATGGCCTCAAAGAGAACCAACATTCCCGTTTCAGGTCGTTGAGGGGAAGACGCCTCCATAGGCCAATACTGCAAGAATGGGATCAACCGACTCGGTCTCATCCATTCCTTTCGGAAGAAAGCCGATTTTCATGATAACAAGGGGCGGATAGAAAGAGTCTTACAAATGAGCCAAGCAAATGCTTTGCCATACGTTCTCTGTTAACATGTTGAAATTGAAAAGATTTTTTGATAAGCGCCCTGGGAAAATGTCAATTTGTTGTCAAACCCGTGGCCTTTTTGACAGAAAGGGGCTCTTTCCAGGCGGGATCTCGTGAAATGACCGCCCGATGGGGAGGCAATTGACGGTCCATCTGCGCGAACCGCCGGAGACAAAGATGATCTCTGTCTCTGGGCGGTCTCGCCGGAATTCCATGATGGTCTCCAGGCCCTCCCTGTCAGGGTTGAAGAGGTCGGTCCTCTCCCCTCACTTCACCTTTCAGGACAGTCCCTGTTTCTTCTTGTATAAGGGTAGGCATTTTGGGCAGAAGGTATGGGAGAAATCCACACCGTGGCGTTTGATGAGGTATTCTTCCAGCCTCTGCCACGGTCCTTGGCCTCGATCCACGCCCTCGTCATCCCGGATTTCTCCGCACATACAGCAGACAGGAAGGAGGGATTCCAACTGTTTCACCCGGGAAAGAGCCGCCTCAAGTTCCCTAATCTGCTCTTCCAGATTCGTTTCAAGGGTAATGATTCGCTCGCCCGCTCTCAATCGGACCTCCAACTCCTCCGGATTGAAGGGTTTTTTGATGTAGTCGTCCACGCCAGCCTCAAATCCTTCTACAAGGTCTCCTCTCCCTGTCTTGGCCGTCAGAAGGATGATATAGATATACCCCTGCCTCTTTGACGCCCGAATCCGCCGAGTCAGGTCTATCCCATCCAACCCTGGCATCATCCAGTCAGCAATGACCATCCGTAAGTCGTTTTTCTCGAAAACCTTCCATGCCGCCAGGCCGTCTTCGGTTGGGAGCACCTGATGGCCCCAGCGCTCGAGGCTTCTTTGGAGGGTCTTTCTGGAGATCGGTTCATCTTCAGCGATCAGTATCTGCACGGGTCACTTCTCCGCGTTCTAGGAAGAGACAAAACCTTCCGGGACTGGCAAAAATCCCCTGTGAGTCCTAAGGTTCCCTGTCTAACTCCTTCGAGCACGCCTCAACAAAAGGGAGGCCCTGTCGGTCTCAAAACGAATCAGCCTCACAGGGTGACCAGTAAACCCATTGTTCCCCTGTGACAGCATTCCAATGGAGACGGAGCCGCGAAGAAGGGGGCTCATATCAAATTGGAAGTTTTTGCTGTACCTTGAGCAGATAAAGGGGGCGGACCCCTCAGGCTTCTCAGTTTCGCCCTCAGGCGTAGCACGGCCTTTGTGTGAATCTGAGAAACTCTGGATTCAGTCAGACCCAAGACTCTTCCGATTTCCTTCATGGTCAGTTCGTCATGGTAGTAGAGGGAGACCACCATCCGTTCCTTCTCGGGCAGTCTTTCAATGGCTCTTCCAACGGTTTCATAAACCTCTTGAATCTCTAGGGCCATTGCAGCGTCTTCCCCTCCACTCGCTATGCACTCCAGAAAGCTCCTTTCCTCGTCCTCCCCTTTTGTCATGTCATAAAGGCTGATAAGCGAAACCGCACTGGCCTGGGCCAGGATCTCGTAAAACTCCTCGAGATCAATCTTGAGGGCCCCTGCCACCTCCTCATCCGTGGCTGCCCGCCCGAGTTGTCGCTCCAGATCTGCATAGGCGCTCTCCAGACGGTTTACTTTTTGCCGGATAGATCGTGGAAACCAGTCGAGAGATCTCAGCTCATCGAGGATGGCGCCTTTGATTCGGAACTCTGCGTAGGTCTTGAAACTGGTGCCCCTCGTGGGATCGTACTTTTCTATCGCGTCCATGAGCCCGATGACCCCCGCATTGGTAAGATCTTCGGAATCGACGTGAGGAGGGAGTCTTAGAGCAATGCGATTGACAATAAGCCTGATCAACGGAGCAAAGCTCATGATCAGATCGTCCTTTTGGTGTATATCGACCTTCCCGTATTCCCTGAAAAGGCTTTCCGTGCTGAGCTTAGTCTCCATTGATGGCTCCCATCGAGGCTACATTGAAATTCCCTCTTCCTGATCGCCCATGCGGTTCCCAATCAAAGACCGCCAAAAAAGATTGAGGTTTCCTCTAGGCATTGAAGGAACAGGCAGATGGATAATCTTCTTGGCCAGGGATAGGAAACTCCGACTGGCTGAGCAGTTAGGGTATAGCTCGGTCACCACCCTCTGCTGCTTGACGGCTTTTTGCACATGAGCATCGATCGGAATCGACCCCAGATAGCGAATTGAAAGATTCAGGGACCCTTCTGTCACCATACTCAGCTGACGATAGACTTCCAGGCCCTCCTCCTCGTTGCGAACGAAGTTCACTAGGAGTTGAAAGGATTTTCCGGCGTATCGGGTTGCTAGGACTTTGATCATTGCATAGGCCGCGGTGATGGACGTGGGTTCAGGAGATACGCCAACAACAATTTCATTGGCCATGGAATTGAAAAACATGCCATTCGATGAGATCCCCGCAGCTGTATCAATAAGAAGCACATCCGTGCATTCATTCAGCGACTCGAGCTGGCTCAACAGGGCCATCCTCTGCTGAGCCGTAAGTTCAGTCAGTTCCTGAATCCCTGAACTGGCGGGCAGTATCTTCATCCCCTCCGGTCCATCGATCATAATCTCTTCGAGAGTTTTTTCACCGATTAGAATATGCTGGAGTGTATATTTGGGTATTAGGCCCAGGAGAACATCCAGATTGGCCAATCCTATGTCCGCATCCAATATCAAGACCCGCTGCTTCAGTCGGCAAAGAGAATAGGCCAGGTTGGCCACTACATTGGTTTTCCCAACCCCTCCCTTTCCACTCGTCACGGCAATGACCTGAACCGGATGGAGGGATTTCTCCTTTAGGGACTCCACCTTCCGGTCACTATTGCCCCGCTTTTCTCGCATTACTTTCGTCAGGACCCTGGCGTCACCCATGTCAGTCTCCTCAATCGGTTCGGCGTCTGACGGTCATCCATCAACTCTCGGCAATGGCCTCCCCTTTTTCCCGATTTGGGTGTCATCGAAGAAAGGAGAGAGGCGCTTCTTAGCCTCAGTTAATGTTTCATTTCCCAAGAAGCAATCCACACAATTGAAAGCGCTTCGGGAGCACCCGAGAGACGAAGAATCCGCTGAGGTCTTCTGTCCGGGATAGGAGCCTCCCTAATATCTGAAGTCAGCGGGCGAAACATGTATTTCATGTCTGCCGTGATTTCAATTACCCTTGAAAAGCTCGCTTCATGACCATCGAGCAATCGCTATGCCAGAAATAAATCCTAATTTGTCATTTAATATCAATATCTTATAAATAGAAGACACTCATTTGAACCGGGCGATTTTTCCCTGATGGGCAATTATTTCCGTTCACACCAACAAGGAACACCCAAAGGCAGGAGTTATAGATGGGAGATCATTAGGCGAGACTCCGCGGTTAAGAGTCGGTTAGCAAATGATACGCACCGCGGTGCGGTGGGTGCAGAGGTGCAGACTATGCGAATACAGACCGTTTGTTCACTGGTGTGGAAGATCGGTACCCGGATTTGGGATTTACTGAACAAAAGAATTCGCGTGATGCTCCCTGACATTACTGATCAGGCCATTCTTTCTCGTTTTGGGTCTCGTCGGTAGGTACTCTTTCAACTTATTTCTCAAGGTACGAACACTGATCCCGAGAACCTTTGCTGCGTGGGTCCGATTTCCCTTGACCTCCTCGAGAGTCTTCAGGATCAGTTGCTTCTCCATCTCCCTGAGGGTTGACCCCACCGGCACTCCGTCGGATTCGCCCTGGGGCCTTGCCGTCCCGTCGAGGAAAAAGTGTCTCGGCTCAATCACTCCCTCCTCGCAGACAAGGGCGGCCCGCTCGATAAAGTTTTCCAGTTCCCTTACATTCCCTTTCCAGTCATATTTCTGGAGAAGGGCATGAGCCTCAGTAGAAACCGTAACCTCCCTCCTCGGCCCGCTTCTCTCCCCGTTTTGTTTCAAGAAGTGCTTCACCAGGAGGGGAATATCATCCTTCCGCTCCCTCAGGGGTGGGATGATAAGGGGGATCACATTGAGACGATAAAAGAGGTCCCCCCGAAACTTCCCCTCCTCCACCGCCCGCCGAAGATCTTCATTGGTGGTCGAGATCACCCGAACATCGATGGGAATTGACTTCTTCCCGCCGATACGGTCTAGCTCAAACTCCTGAAGGACCCTCAAGAGTTTGGCCTGAAGTTGGAGGCTCATCTCGCTGATTTCATCGAGGAGAATCGTTCCATGGTTCGCCATCTCAAATTTGCCGACTCTCTGATTCGTAGCCCCTGTGAAGGCTCCTTTCTCATGGCCAAAAAGTTCACTCTCCAGAAGATTCTCAGGAATGGCTGCACAGTTAATGGCTACAAATGGCTTGTCTCGCCTGGGGCTGTTTTCATAGATGTACCTGGCCAACAGTTCCTTCCCCGTGCCGCTCTCCCCTTGAATCAGAACCGTTGCGTTGCTGGAGGCAATATTTCTCGCCAAATCCAGCATCTTTTGCATCTTTGGATATTGAGTCACAATGACTCGGCTCTTTAACCGGGGGCCACTGGATCTGTCGCTCCCAGGCCCAGACCGGGTGGCGGACGTCATCATCGTTCTCCTTATGACCGACTCCAGATCTTCGTACGAGAAGGGCTTCAGAATATAATCCGATGCTCCCTCCTTCATCGCCTCGACCGCATTCTGAATCGTTCCGTAGGCAGTCACCATGATCACAGGGGTCTGTGGAGATATTCTCTTTATTTCCTTTAGTACATCGAGACCACTCATCTTCGGCATCTTTACGTCTGAGATAACCATGCGAAACCGTTCGTTTCTGAATTTTTGGAGGGCCTCAAACCCATCCATGGCGGTGTCAACAAAATATCCCGCCCTTTTTATGGCTTCAGATAGGGCCAGTCTCATGCTCCCTTCATCATCCACAAAGAGAATGTGGTTTTTCTCCATTTTCTCAGCACTCCCTTTCTCTGGTCATCCCCCTCTTTCTGATCCCGCGATCTAAGGGGAATGTCATCAAAAAAGTCGCACCCTGCTGCTCTCCTGAGGCAACCCGAATCGTTCCACCATGGACGTCCATGATGTTACGCGCTATGGCCAGACCTAAGCCAGCCCCTCTGTCTCTCGTCGTGAAGAAAGGATCGAAGATTCGAGATTGATTCTCTTGAGGAATACCAGGCCCTCGGTCCGAGACGCGAATTTCAAGGAAGACGGCAGACGGACGATTAGGGGATCTCGGTCTCGGAATTTCGACCTTTTCCCCCACAGGGCAAGTGGCAATCTCGATCTCCCCTCCATGAGGCATGGCCTGAATCGCATTGAGCAGAAGGTTCAGGAATAGTTGCTTGAGCAATTCCGGGTCTCCCTGAAGGGTGAAGGATTCCCGTGAAAAGTCTTTTTTGATGGTGACTTTGTTCTTTTCCATCACATGATTCATTTCCTTGAGAAAATCAGAGAGAAACTTATGGAGGTCTATGTCGACCAGGACTGCCTTGAGAGGCCCTCGGAAGAAGTAGAGGAGATTTGTCAAAATCACGTTGAGCGATTTCACGTCGTTTATCAGGTGTTGAGCGAGCTGTTTCCGACCTCCCTCCAGTTCCCTTCTGAGAAGGGAGGCAAAGAGCTCAATGCTTCCCAAGGGGTTTCGAATCTCATGGGCAATGCGAGCTGCCATTTCTCCCATGGCACTCACCCGGCCTACCCGTTGTGTCTGTTCCTCTAGGGCCCTCAAACTTTCGATATCTTGGAGTACAATCACCCATCCCGAAACCCGATTTCGTGAGTTTTTCATGGGTGAAGACGAGAGATTGACAGGGAGCGACTGGCCATCCTTTTGCGTAATCTGCATTTCACAGTTGCACTCCTGCGTCGGATTGGCCATGAGTCTTTTGACAGTCTTCATGGAGGAATCGCCAAGAATGCCAAGGTCTGACATGTTCTTGCCAATGATTTCTCTCGATTTGAACCCTGTGATTCTTTGAACCGCATCGTTGACGGTCCTCACCCTGCCTGACGAGTCGAGAACCATGACTCCTGAATTCATACTCTCCAGTGTATTCTGAAGATAACTTCTAACCTTCTCGGTCTCTTCAAGTTTTTCCTCGAGTTCCCTGTTCCTTTCTTCCAGGGCCCGATTGAGGGACTGGACTCTCTTCTCCACATCCTGATAAGACTTCTCGAGCCTTGCCGTTGCGACGTTGAAGGTGGAAACGGCCTCTTTCAGGAGACGCATCCCCTCCCCTGAAGGGGCCACCTGCTCGAGAGATTTCCCGGTTATCGGCTCTCCTGTCGGCGGTTTTTCTGGCTGTTCAATCATTCTCTCTTTGTCTCCCCTAGGGTCTCTTTAACCTGTGCCAGGTGGGGCCCCACCTTGGCCTCAAACGCTCCCCTCCTTCGGCCCGGCTAGCGAGTTTGACCCAAAGGGAATCCGTGGATCTTTTCTTAAGATCTTTAAAGGCCTGCCTCATCATCTCCAATTTGGTTTTCTCCCAATCGGTACAGGGCCCAGTTGACCTTACCCTCAGAAGGCGATAGTTTTCCACCGCCTTAGACCTCAGGAAAAGACATGAGAGGATGACCAGAACCCCCATCAGACCACCGGCGCGTCTTTCTCGTTGTTTTTCCCACTGGAAAACTCCGTTGCAACCGTATCAAGAGCGGTGTCAGGGCTGTAATCGAGCAAAAACAATGCCATGAGAGGGGTATGGCTCTCATGGCACACTCCGTTGAAATGAGAGACTTTCGAGGCCGTCACCGAAGAGCAAACGGCTATTCTCCGTCAAATTCCTGAGGAGAATCAGTCATTTGTTTGACAGAAGGGAGAGGGGAAAAATGAACCATGAAGAGACAGGAGGGAGAAAATGATCTGTGAAAAGCAAAACTGTCAAAAACCGTCCGCAAAAGCCAAAAACCTCTCTGAACCCTCAATTGCGGGTAAGATCGATCTTCTTCATTTTCTCAACAAGGGTCGTTCGGTTCAGGTTGAGAAGCTTTGCCGCCTTGTTCTTGACCCAATTGGTTCTGTTGAGGGCCTGGAGGATCAACTCCCGCTCAAACTCGGTGATTGCCGTGTTGAAGGAGATCCCGCCCTCAGGGATCTTGATAGAAGGATGAAGAGACCTGGGGGTCGATGCCAGAACCTTTTCGGAGAGATCACTGGGGTCGATCATCTCTTCCCCTTTAAGGATGACAATGCGCTCGATCATGTTTTCAAGCTCTCTCACATTTCCCGGCCAGTCGTAGTTCATCAGAAGCTCCATGGCTTCCGGGGAGACTCCGGTGATCCTGTGTTTGTTTTTGGCATTGTACATCTGAATAAAATGATTAACCAGAAGGGGGATATCGGATCGTCGCTCTTTCATGGGGGGCAGGGTGATGGGGATCACGTTGAGACGATAAAAAAGATCCTCCCGAAATCTCCCTTCCGCCACGTGTTTCTCAAGATCCTTGTTGGTCGCCGCAATCACGCGAATATCCACTTTAATCGTCTTCATCCCCCCCACTCGCTCGAATTCATGCTCCTGAAGCACCCTCAAAACCTTTACCTGAAGGGCGGGACTCATGTCACCGATTTCATCAAGGAAAATGGTTCCCCCATTGCCCAGTTCAAATCGCCCAATCCGGGTTCTCGTGGCGCCGGTGAACGCTCCCTGTTCATGGCCAAACAGTTCACTCTCCAGGAGCTCTTCAGGAATGGCCCCGCAGTTCACCGGAATAAGAGGCCTTTCCCTCCGATCACTATTGAAATGAATGGCTCGGGCGATCAGTTCTTTGCCCGTCCCGCTTTCCCCATAGACTAGAACGGTGCTGTCTGTGTTGGCGATCTTCTCAACCAGCCGGAAGACCTCCTGCATTTTCTCACTATCACCGACGATATTGTCGAACTTGTACTTTCGTTTCAATTGCCGCCGGAGCATGGCGTTTTCCAAGGTGAGCTTTCGATGCTCCAAAGCCCTCTGGACGACAATCATGATCTCTTCGATCTTAAGGGGCTTTGTGATGTAGTCATAGGCGCCGAGCTTCATCGCTTTCACAGCTGTGTCAATGGACCCGTATCCGGTAAAAACGATTGCAACTGCCTGTGGATTGATTCGCTGGAGGGCCTCAAGAACCGCCAGACCATCGGCTTTGGGCATTTTCAGATCTGTCAAGACCAGATCAAAGTCCATCTCTTCAAGGATTTCAAGGGCATCCTTTCCATCATTTGCCGTCTCGACCTCGAAACCCTCAATCTCCAGGAGCTCCTTTAGAAACTCTCTATTTCTCTCTTCGTCATCGGCAATGAGGATTCTCTCTGATCCCATGTTCCTCACCTGCCCTTGATTTTCTCCCTGACTGTTAGAATAATGACGATCTCCCTTTTTGTCAAGGGATTACAGGGGGATTTCGTCAAAATATTGACCATTGACGGGTCTAGAGGATGACAACGTGTCAATACTACGATGATCGTGTCAAGACGCCATTTTCCTTGACAAAGGCAGGAGGTAGAGATCGGTCTTCGGGGGCCAGGGATCAGTTGTCAGGTGTCAGTAACCATTCACAGGATAGGAGAGGGTTCCCTGTTTCTTCTTGCGATAAAGGGTCCTGGGGTTGATTGCCAGGATCTTGGCTGCCCTTTTCTTGTTTCCCTTTGTTTTTTCCAAAACCATCTGAATGTATCGGTTTTTGAGTTCCTCGAGGGTCATCAAATCGTTAAACGCCCTTTTGACCGGGTCCTGTCGGCCGTTAAGGAGTCTTGAGGGAAGGTCCTCTCTATTGATGAGAGGAGTCTGCGTGATAACAACGGCCCGTTCGATGGCGTTTTCCAGCTCACGCACATTTCCAGGCCATTCATACTCCATCAGACGCCTCATGGCCTCCTTGGAAAACCCCTGGATGACTCTCCGCTCCTGCTGGGCATAGATCTTGAGAAAATGTTCGGCCAAAAGGCGCACGTCATCCCCTCGATCTTTCAAATCAGGCAGGAAAATGGGAATCACATGGAGACGATAGAAAAGGTCCTCCCGGAATTCCCTACGCTTTACCTTTTGTTCAAGGTCTTCGTTTGTCGCCCCTACCATTCGGACGTCGATCTTGATGGTCTCATTCGAACCCACCCTTCGGATCTCCTTCTCCTGAAGGACCCGGAGGAGTTTCGCCTGAACAGCCATCGACGTGTTTCCGATTTCGTCGATGAAAAAGGTACCGCCGTTGGCCTCCTCAAACAGACCGACCTTGTTTTGATAGGCCCCGGTGAAGGACCCCTTTACATGGCCAAACAACTCACTCTCAACCAGACTATCCGGGACAGCGCTGCAGTTGAAAGCCAAAAAGGGCTTGTTCCTTCTCGGACTGTTGTAGTGAATGGCTCTCGCAACCAGTTCTTTGCCGGTACCACTCGAGCCATAGATGGCCACCGTGCTTTTGCTCTTTGACACCTTCTCAATCAGGTGAAAGACATCCTGCATTTTGTCGCTTTTCCCAATAATATTGCAGAAGCTATACTTCCGCTGAACTTCGTTTCGGAGAAGAACATTCTCCTCCATTAACGCCTTGACTTTCAGGGCCCTGGAAACCCGCATCAAGAGCTCACCGCTGTTGACGGGTTTGGTCAAGAAATCGACTGCCCCATACTTCATCGCCTGAACGGCCGTTTCAATGCTCCCGTACCCTGTCATGATGATCACATTGATATCTGGCCAAAACTGCTTGATCCGTTTGAGCAGTTCCATGCCATCCATTCGGGGCATCATCAGGTCACTCAGGACCAGATCGAAGCTGCCCTCCCGGATCTTCTCCATGGCTTCGACACCGTGCCCAGCCGTATCTATCGAAAAATTTGCCAGGGACAGCGTATCTCGGATGACTTCTCTGACATCAGCCTCATCCTCCACCAGGAGAATCGTTCCTTTTCTTGTCTCATTCACCTTCCTGTTTCTCCCCTTGATCGCCTCATGCACCGGGCACATCAACAAGAAGTCTAAGGTATATATCGGAAGGCCTGGGCAAATCTAAAGGAGAAATTCACTAGACTTTTCCTCTCTCGTAGGGTATCGTAACAACAAAAACCCTCGGGGAGTAGCGCAGCCTGGTAGCGCGCTTGCTTCGGGAGCAAGAGGGCGGGGGTTCAAATCCCCTCTCCCCGATTCTCTGGACTATTTGAAATGGGGTAAGAAGGGCCACTCTCACGGAGTGGCCTTTTTGGGAGGTCAAAATTCTCGGTGCTACGCTGAGGTTGTTTTTTCTTTCTCCTCTCTATTCTCCTTCACAAAGAGCATCCCTTTGAGACTTGCCGTCGTCTCTTGTCCGGAGGGCCCTGGTCTGAGTGAGTTCGACGACTCATACCTTGCACTCATTTTTCGTTTGACACCCACGCTCCGATCTCCTATATTAGCGTCATTCAAAGGGAAGGCTCTACAATTTAATCGGCCGTTGACCACAGACTCAGATTTCAAAACCCCAAAAGGAGGATCCAATGACCCGTCTGACATTGGACCAAGCATCAATGATCATTGACGGGGCTCTGGCAAAGGCCGCTGAGCTCGGTTTGAAACCACTCACCGTCGCGGTACTCGATGACGGGGCCCATTTGAAGGCGTTCAAGCGCCAAGACGGCCCAGGGGCTGCGTTTCGCCCCCACATCGCCATAGGCAAGGCCTGGGGTGCGGTGGGAATGGGCATCGCGTCCAGAACCCTCGAACAACGCGCCCTGGATCGGCCGCATTTTGTCAATGCCCTGGCTGCGGCATCTGGGGGCCGTTTGGTCCCCGTGGCCGGAGGGGTCCTGATCCGCGACGTTCAGGGCGAGATCATAGGCTCCGTGGGCATCAGCGGCGATACCTCAGACAGCGACGAAGCCTGTGCCATCGCTGGCATTGAGGCAGCGGGCCTTACCGCTGACGCCGGTTAATTCATCGACAAATCGCCCGACCAACACGGACGCGGTGGGCCGGTCACCCCACAGCCCCCCATACGGAACTCCACCGACGAAGAGCAGGAGAAATCGGTTAGACCCCGAAAAACCCAACAGAGCATGATCAGGGAGGTAGAACCATGGCAAAGGTTTTTGGCGAGTTGAATCCCCCAGAACGAATCCTGCTGGGTCCTGGGCCGAGCAATGTCCCCCAGCGGGTGTTGAAAGCCATTTCCGCACCCTGTATCGGGCATCTGGATCCGGAATTTCTGCGGATCATGGACGAAACGCAGGATCTGTTACGGTTCACTTTCCAGACCCAAAACCGGTTCACGATCCCTGTCTCTGGAACGGGGAGTGCAGGCATGGAAACATGCTTCGTGAATCTGTTGGAGCCGGGGGACCGAGTGGTCATCGGAGTTAACGGGGTTTTCGGGACCCGTATGGTTGACAACGCCCGCCGACTTGGGGCCGAGGTCATCCCTGTCGAAGTCTCATGGGGAGAGTCGATTTCGCCAAAGGCCATAGGGGAGGCCCTCAAACGGGGGCCGGTCAAGATGGTGGCCGTGGTTCACGCAGAGACCTCCACAGGTGCCCTCCAGCCCCTAGAGGAGATAGGGGATTTGGCCCACCGGGCCGGGGCTCTCTTTCTGGTAGACACGGTCACCTCTTTGGGCGGGATGGATGTACGGGTCGATGAATGGGGCCTGGATGCCGTGTACAGTGGAACCCAAAAGTGCCTGAGCTCCCCGCCAGGTCTGTCACCTCTGACCTTTAGCCCCCGCGCCCTGGGGGTATTGGAGAATCGCAAGAAGCCGGTTCCGAGCTGGTATCTGGACATGGGCATGGTAAAGAAATATTGGGGAGAAGAGCGGGTCTACCACCACACGGCGCCCGTCAATATGATCTACGGGCTAAGGGAATCCCTCCGCATCATCTATGAGGAGGAGTTGGAAGCGCGCTTTCAACGACACCTTCGTAACCACTCCGCCCTGGTAGCTGGGGTGGAGGCCTTGGGGCTGGAAATGCACGTGGCCGAGGGGTTCCGACTTACAACATTGAATACTGTGCGGATCCCCTCTGGAGTGAACGACCTCAGAGTTCGACGAGCCCTCCTGGAAGAGTTTCAGATTGAAATTGGTGGTGGGCTTGGAGCCTTGAAAGGGAAAATCTGGCGCGTAGGACTTATGGGGCATTCCTCCACACCGGGGAATGTCATCCTCTTCCTCGGAGCTTTGGGGACTCTGCTGAAAGCCGAGGGAGTTGTCACGGATGCCGGAGCCGGAGTATCCGCGGCGACCGAGCGCTACGCTTCCTGGGGCGTTGAACCGGCCTGATGTGGGTGCCCACTGTGCCCCTCAAACAGACCCGATCGACTCCGGGTGAGACGGGAGAGGTCTTCTAAGAGATCATTAAATCCCTACGTGCCAAAGCAGGTGCATTCCTGTTGCGACTGAAAGTCATTTGTTTTCAACCGCTGAACAGGGAACCGCAGAATATTGTCTTGTTGCTTCAGAAATCTTCTGCTGTTGGACATTCCTTGTTCGACCTGCCCGCCGCGCCTTTGGGCAAACTGGGGATAGCCCCGCATTGTTGATTCTAACGCAGTAGGTCCTATTCCATCCCCAAGCACTCGCTATGGCAGGCGGGTATTCGATATTCAATGCAGTCAAATGAACTTAGCTTCGCTTCGCTCTGCAATGGGAATAGTGGAATAATG
>CAYGBW010000095.1:0-13128 GCA_964348185.1 uncultured Thermodesulfobacteriota bacterium
CAAGGTTTCGATGATCTTTCAAGACCCCATGAATGCCCTGAATCCCGTTTTCACGGTTGGCGGACAGCTCTATGATGTGATTCGTTTTGCCCAACTGGGCTCGGGCGACGGAGAAAAAAGGGTCAGAACCGAGATCCATGACAGGGCCATCGCCGCACTCGAAGAGGTCAGACTCCCGGATCCCGAGCGGATCCTCAGGAGCTATCCTCTTGAGCTCAGTGGGGGGATGCGTCAACGGGTATTGATCGCCATGGCTCTGGTCAACGGACCGGGTTTCCTGATCGCCGATGAGCCGCAAACCGCCCTTGATGTGACCATCGGTGCCCAGATTCTAGACTTGCTGAACGAACTTGTCAGAACAAAGGGGATCTCCGTACTGCTCATCACCCATAATCTCGGCGTCATCAAGGAGACGACGGAACGGGTCTATGTCATGTATGCCGGACAGGTTGCGGAGGCGGCCCCAACTCCACTCCTGTTCGAGAATCCGAAACATCCGTATTCACAAGGGCTCCTCGCATCTGTCCCCCGCCTGACCGGTGGCGAGATCGCCGAAGGAATCCGAGGAACCGTGCCGGCCTATACAGAGGCTCCTCCGGGATGTCGTTTTCATCCTCGATGCGACTACGTCATGCCAGTCTGCTCGCAGCGGAAACCACCACTTTTCCGGGTCGAGCCCGATCACGATGTGGGATGCTGGCTTTACGGCGAAGAAGGAGGGGCCAGGTGAGCGATCCTCTCCTCGTCGTTGTCGATCTGGTCAAGCGTTTCCCAATCCGGACCGGAATCTTCCACCGAAAAGTTGCAGAGGTGAAGGCTGTCGAATCGGTCAGTTTCGACATCCGAGGGGGTGAGATCTTCGGTCTGGTGGGAGAGTCGGGCTCCGGAAAGTCAACGGTCGGAAAGACGCTGCTTGGCATCTACAAGCCGACAAACGGGACTATCCGGTTCAAGGGGAAAGACGTCACGACCCTGACGAAGGACAATTCCCGGTTTCTCAAAAAAGAAGCCCAGATGGTCTTCCAGGACCCCAAGTCCTCCCTCAATCCCCGTCGAAGCATCAAGAGCACCCTCGAGGAGGCATTGATTGTCCACAAGATTGGCAATAACGGGCGCGAACGGGAGAGGATGGTCGCGAATCTCCTCGAAATGGTCGAACTTCCAGCGAGCTATATGTACAAGTATCCCTCCATGCTCAGCGGAGGACAGCGTCAACGCGTGGCGTTCGCCCGCGCCTTGGCCCTCGACCCGTCTTTCATCGTTCTCGATGAGCCGACCTCAGCGTTGGATGTGTCTGTCCAGGCCAAGATGATCCGTCTTCTCCAGCGTCTCCAAGCCAAGCGTCAGATCTCATACCTCTTTATCTCCCATGATCTTAGTCTGATGCGCACCATGGCCAGTCGAACCGCCGTTATGTATTTAGGGCGGATTTATGAACTTGCGTCCACCGAGGAGCTCTTTACGAATCCCCTCTATCCCTATACGAAGACGCTGATCTCAGCGGTTCCGGTTGTGTCCGAAGAAGAACGGCGGATGAAACCCGAAAAGCAGAGTCTGGGTGGGGAGATTCCCAGTCCGATAAACCCGCCGACGGGGTGTGCCTTTCATCCCCGCTGTAGTTTGGCGGAACCGGTGTGCTCGGAGCAGCTTCCGGACCTTGTGGAGGTCGCGCCCGGTCATCTTGTCCGTTGCCATGTTGTAACGAGTGCCTGACAGATAAACAAAAGACAGATCACGGGTGAAAGACGGAGTCAGTGTGAATCCATGAAAAGGAGGGAACAGAATGGTTGCCATAGAATCGGAGCAGGACATTCAGGACTTTGTGCGGGGATGCACGTTTATGGGGACAGGAGGGGGAGGCGATCCCAAGGATGGGATTGCCTGGCTGAGCGCGGCCCGTGACGAGGGGAAAGAGATGACCCTCGTGGATCATTCAGAGATTCCAGACGATGCTTGGACGGTCTGCCCTTTCCTTATGGGGTCGATTGCCCCCCTGACCGATGAGACCAAGAAGCGGATGGAGAAGCTGGGGCTGACGCGTGATGCTTACAAGAGTATCCAGGCGGAATCGGTTCGCCTGTTGGAGGAGCAGATGGGGGTCACGGTCGGTGCCATCGTCGCGATTGAACTCGGGGGTTCCAATACAGCTGGAGCCATCGTGGCTGCAGCAAGACTGGGGATTCCCGCTGTTGATGGTGACTATACGGGCCGTGCCATTCCTGAGGTCCCGCAGACCACGCCTTACCTGGCCGATTTACCCCTCTGGCCGATTTCTAGTGTGGATAAATACGGCAATCGCGTCGTGATCAAAGATAGCACCGGTTACGAGATGGCGGAACGGATCGGAAAGTTCCTCGCTGCCGCTTCCTTTGGCCTTGCCGGGCAGGCTGGGTTCCTTTTCAAGGGCAGCGACATGAAACGGGTCGTCATCCCTGGAACCCTCTCCAGGTGTCTGGAAATCGGGCGGTCCATCAGAACGTCCAGGGAGGCGGGACGAGATTCGGTTAAGGAGATTGTCGGGGAGCTCGATGGGTGGCTCCTGTTTGAGGGAGAGGTGTCCAAGAAAGAATGGGAGGACAAGGAAGGTTACTACTGGGGGATTCATACGATCCGTGGTTTTGGTGAATTCAAAGGATCGGAGCTCCAGGTCTGGTTCAAGAACGAGAATCATTACTCCTGGCTCGACGGGAAGCCCTTCGTAATGAGTCCGGACATGTTGATCGTCGTCGATCGAGACACGGGGGAACCCTTCATGAACGCTGCCATCGCTGAGGGGCATCGGGTGGCGGTCATCGGACTGCGGGCGATCGAACAGTTCCGGTCACCAAAGGGACTTGATATTCTTGGACCCCGTCATTTTGGGTTTGAAACCGATTATACCCCGATTGAGGAGCTTGTCGGGTCGTGATGCGGAGAGAGGGGTTCACATGAGAATCAAGGTCGTTCTGGCAAGCTCATCCCAGGAGCTGGTTCGAAGCCAGCTTGCCGACCGGCAGAGGTCCCTGGCTCCCGGGACGGAGATTACCATCGTTGCTCCCAGTCAATGTCCTCCGTCGACTGAGGGCGAAGTCGATGAAGTCATCGCAGCTCCCCAGATCCTCTCCGAGGTCATCAAGGCAGAGGAAGAGGGCTTCGACGCGGTCACGATTGATTGCGCCTTGGACCCGGGGCTCAAGGCGGCCAAGGGGGCAAGTAGGATCCCGGTGGTCGGTGCGGGGGAGGCGGCCCTTGCCCTCGCCTTGCTGTTGGGAGACCGCTTCTCTGTTATCATCCCAACACCGGAGAGTCAGGCGCCCATGATGTCTAAGATTCGACAGATGGGACTGTGGGATCGTTTGGCTTCGGTTCGGTCGATCAACCTCCATGTACTGGATCTCGACAATCACGAGCAGACATTGGCCGCGGTTACTGAGGAAGCCCGCATTGCTGTGAATGAGGACGGAGCAGACGTGATCGTTCTAGGCTGCACCGTGATGGGACCGATTGCCAATGCCCTGGCGGGTCGTCTAAGGGTTCCGGTTGTGGAACCCGGGACTGCTGCCCTGAAACTCGCCGAGGCGTTTACCGCGCCCGGATGGAGCTCCTCCCTACTCCCAAGGAAAAAAGGAGAAGACGATGAATAACCGGTTGGTCAACACCTTTTTCGAGATGGTTCGAATTAGCAGCGAATCCGGGGAAGAGAAGGAATTCATCTCTTATCTGGAGGGCCTTTTCTCTCGAGAGCTTCAGGCAACCTGCACGATCGACAATCACGGCAACCTTATCGCAAAGATCTCAGCCAAGAACGCCCCGGGGGCAAAGCCGGTTCTTTTTGGCGTTCATGCCGACACGGTCAAGCCGGGCAAAAACATCGAGCCTGTTCTAGAGAAAGGGGTAATCCGTTCGAGGGGAGAGACGATTTTGGGTGCCGATGATAAGGCCGGTATCGCGGAGCTCTTTGAGGCGATCAAGACAGCCGAACGTCATCCTCCCCTGGAGATTGTTGTCACCACGGGCGAGGAGACTGGACTCCTCGGGTCAAAGAACCTCGATGGTTCCTCCCTCAGCGCGAAGATGGGCTTCGTCGTCGACATGGATAATTTGGAGGACATTGTCATCGGCGGTCCGTCCTATATGGCGATCGATGTGGATGTTATTGGAAAGGCCGCCCACGCAGGAATGGAGCCGGAGAAGGGAATATCATCCATCAAAGCCGCTGCCTACGCCATCTCAATGTTGAAGGAGGGCTGGATCGATAATGAGACAACGGTCAACGTGGGGATCATCAGGGGAGGGGAGGTGCTCAATGCGGTGCCAGAGAAGACAGAGGTCAAGATCGAATGCCGAAGCCAATCCCACGAGAAGTGTCTCCAGCAGAGCGACCGGATTCGGGATGTATTTGTGAATGCGGCCCGAGCCATGCAGGCCAGGGCAGAGGTGAAAATGGAGCTGACCATAAACGCTTACCAGATTTCAGACGAGGCCGAATCGGTTAACCTGGCCAAACGGGCTGTGATCGATGCTGGGCTGCAACCGAGAGTCAGGATTATATGCGGTGGAACCGATGCTGCCCATTACAATGAGAAAGGGGTTGAGACGGTGGTCATTGGGATGGGAGTCAAGGGGGAGCACACCAAGGAGGAGCACATCACCGTTATGGATATGGAAAAAGGGGTGCGCATCATTCAGCACATTCTTGGAGCGCTCAGCGGGTAGGGAGAAGGGGTTATGGATCTATTCGAGGCAATCAAAGGGCGGCGGAGTATCCGGAGGTTTGAAGATCGTCCGGTTCCTCGGGAGGTTTTGGAGCAGCTGATCGAGGCCGGGATCTGGGCTCCCAGCGGAGGAAATTGGCAGACCTGGCGATTTGTCGTCATGACTGAGAAGGTTATGCTGAAAAAGATAAAGATGGTCAGCCCGGGTCTTCTCGGGGATCCACCGGCACTCATTGCTATCTGTCAAGATATAAAAGAGGCAGAAAAAAGAGGGGGGAGGATTGCGGTAGAAACGGTTTCTCAGATGGATACGGCGATGTGTGCACAGAATATCATGCTCGCTGCATATGCACTCGACCTGGGCACCTGTGCGATTGCCTCGTTTCACAAAGAGGCGGTGCACCGCCTCCTCCATTTACCAGAACAAATCGTGCCCCAACTCCTCGTCAGCGTCGGATATCCGAAAGGGGCGCCGAACCCCCCAAGGCGAAAAACAGAGGGAATATGTTTTTTTGAGGGATACCATGGATAAAAAAGCTCTGGAGGAGAATGTATTTGAACTGATCTCCTATATGGTCGTAAGCGCCCGAAACCTACTCGAGGAACCCCATCTCTATGGACCCTTTCGCCTGGTGGATGCGGTGAGTCGGCTTGTGGAGATTCTGAACAATCTGGACCTGCACAGCGAACGCCTCAAAAAGGTCAAGGACCAGATAGACGGGGGAAAGGAGTCCGTCATGGAGAGTGGCGAAGCGTTTCGCCGATTCCTGGAGGCCCTTGTCTCCTCCCTCGTGGAAGAGATCGAGGTCATGCCCTGAGTGCATAGATGGGATCAGCCCTACCTCAGAGAACCGTGCGACTTGCACCCCCATCCCCAGCAACTTCAATTGCGAAACCCAGTCTGAGGGCTCAAGGAATTCAGATTGGTCTCCCTGTGCCCAACGGCTCTACGGTGACGGCAAATTGAGAAGAATAGAACTCAAGATAAGGGGCATATACACAACAGCACTGACCCGGCTTCTCCTGGATAGGGGCTACGGGATCACCCAGCCCTCCGATGAAATTCGTGACCGTTTTGGGATCCAGGCAAGGGAGGCGATCGAGGACATCTCCATCTCCGACCGGGACGACCTGCAGGGGATTCGAATCCTTGGAAGAAGACCCCTGGTGGAGAGCCTCCTGGACCACATGGGAGAAGCCCTGCTCGACATGGTGGTGCGGGTGGAGTCGGCCTTTGAGGAATCTGGCGAGGGTCGAGACGAACAGGTCGTTGCTGACATCGAATTCCCAGGGGCCGCCAAGGTCGCACTCGATGGGCTGAGAACGCGAGTTCTACCCACCGTGAAGAACCACCATCGGCTGAGGATCATTGGCTCTGACTATGTAGACCTCGTCGAGCGGGAAATCGAAAAAACACCCCACAGACAACTCCGGCTGGAGCGTGAAATCATGGATAGGCTTCTCTACCAGCCCTTGAAAAAACACGGGGGGGTCCACTTTGAACACGTCAAACCCGAGGAGGGGACCCTGAAGCTTCGAGAGGGGGAGATCGTCTTTCTTGGAGAGGGCCGGCTCACCCTGAGGAGACAGTTCCAACGAGGCCGCTATGACGGGCTCGACCTTGAGATTGAACCCGGAGATTATGGAATCACCGAGGTGGTCGAGAGCGCCTGGTCTTTGAGGCATCGTTATTTTACAAAAGGAGGAGAGCTCAAAGGGGAGTATGGCAATATCAACACCCCGATCGAGCTCTATCCCGACCGAATCCGTTACGTTGACCTTCACGTGGACGTGGTCAAACGGGGAAATGAGGCGCCAAAAATCATCGACCAGGAAAAACTGCAGTCTATCACCCGAAAAGGTCTCATCAGCCCGAGACTGCAAAAAAAGGCCCTGGAGGTCTCCCGTCAACTTTTCGAACAGCTGAGATGAACTGACTGACCCCATGTCATCCCAAGGATAATGACAGTGCATGCTCAATAAAGTGAGGAGCCCTCCCTTGCTTGGATCGCCCACGGAGTGACTCGAAGGACTTCAAGAGACCTCCAAGAAAGGGGCAGAATGGCACCTGTTTCTTACCTCCAATCTCCAGGCAGAAATAATTGTCTTGACTTTAATTACGAACCTAATCTATAATCAGCTGAAAAGCGGTACAGAAACCGACTGCTTGTTCTGCGTGTTCATGCTCAATGTCTGTGCTGAGTTCGCTTCTGTAACCCCTTTCGTTACTTGGCAAGCTGCGTGGGGCGCTGGTTACGGCAGGATGAGCCTGCCAAACCGTCCGGATGTCTCTATCTGGAAGGGGAGAGAGGGGTGTTGCCATGAAAGAGGAACCAAGGAATCGATTACTGCTGCCCTATCTCGATTCCTCCAGTGCAGGGGTCCATCTCAAGATTTCTCTTGTCGCAGAGGATCCAGCCTCCATCGAGCGAGCGCCTTTCCCCTTTTGGGTGTTAGACGATTCTGATCCTCTGACCCGCATCCTCAGGGCCAGTTTTCTCACCGAGACCGGTTCCGAAATCAAAAGCGTTCTCCTCTTCCTCCAAAAGGATCGGTACACGCTACGGGAAGATTCATTGTGGCCTGTCCATAACCAGGAGGTAGAAGCGGCTTGGCGCAAGGCCTTCTCCCTCTATGGACGTGATGATCTTGAAGACTCGCTGATCGTCCTGGGACACCAATTAGACGATAAGGGAGAATTAGCCCCCTTTGGATCGTTGTTCTATTGTAAGACACATCAGACGTTCTTCAGTCCTCCATGCCCTTATTGTGGGCGTCCTCTGGAACAGTGTTACAATGATGACCTGCTCCAGCAAGTCGGCCTACCCCCATATTCCACCTCGCTGAGTCGTTATCTCTTTTGTCCCTCCTGCTGGGTCTCCCAGAGGCAGCCTCATTTCTATACCTACGAACTCGAAGGCGGGGAACCCGGTTTCGTTAAGGACTGGCAGGGGCTCGTGGAAGACTTCGGTCGGCTGCTCGAACACCCAACCCTCGGCAAAGGATTCCTCTGCGGCAATTGTTCGAATCCTGAAGCCTGCTATGGGACACAGGGGCGTGCAGCCTCAAAGGTCTCTCCCTTCGCCTTCTACCCCTTCTTCATGCTCATTTTTGAAGACATGCCCCTAAAGGCGGCAGAGTTCCTGCGCCTGGTTTCCGGGGCTTCTGTAGAGGATCTCAAGGCCTGGCTTCGCGAGAGAGGGGAGCTCAGACGGCTCAAACATCTTGAATCCGCGCCTGACAGGCTTTCCGACAGGACATTGTTCTTTTTTGAAGGTGGGAACCAACATTTCCTCGAGATTCTCTACCTAAAACTCACATTTCTTGCAGAACTCTCTCAACTCATTCTAAGTGAGCTTAAGGGGCCTGGCCATCCGGACATGAGGTCCACTCTGGATCAGACTTGGGTAAAGGTTGGAGATCGGGCGAGTCTCCTTCCCCAGTTGTGGAGTTTCAGAGTTCAGGTGATCGATATCGCGAGAAATCTTCCCGAAAGGGCTTTGCCCCCAGGGGGTCTCCCTACCGAGGCCACCCATTTTCTGGGTCTTGCGTGGTTCTACACGCTCTTGAGCAACAAAAAACAGGATACTTCATCAATATACCAATCCTTGAAGGAAGCCTTAGGGCGGGCCTCCCCAGAAGAGCCTCTCTATTCAGCAGGTATTTCTGAGGAACCGTTCAGTCCGGGGAATCTGTTCTGGAATCCTGACGATAAAATCATCGATGAATCGTGGCATCCCATGTGGGAAGAGGCACTCCTCTTGGGTGATGGGTTGTTACGGGCCAGTTCGACTGTGGATTCCGGTTGGTCGAGAGAGTCCTTTTGGCAGAAGTTGGTGGACTTAAGGGATCGGATAAAGGCTCAGCTCTTCACGGATCACGCAATAGCTCAACGGCAAGAAAGACCAAGCGAAGATGAGGTCTTGCAGGGAATCCTTGCAAACCTGATGGAGAAATGGGAGAGCCGACCTTACCCTGACGAAAGGGTATTGGAAGAGACGGTGGTCCTTCAACCCAAGGGCCCTCCGGATGGGCGGGGAATCTCTGATGTGGGGAAAGAGGCTGCCTTGAAGGAAACGGTCATTATCTCTTCTGAACAGGTCGATAAGCAAGGGGGCCCGATCTCCAGGGAACCAGAACAGCCGGATCTTGAAGAGACCGTGGTCATCTCACCGGAGTCCAGGGGAAAAGAAGGCTCGATCCCCCTGCAAGAAAAAGACGAAGAACCTGTTCTGGAAACGGTTATCCTCTCTCCGAAACAAGAGCCTGCAAAACCGTTCCAAGAGCCTTCTCCAGGGGTCGCGTCAGGGGAGGAGGGAGAGTCTCGGGAGATTTCCTCTCTCGAGACCCAAGATGGCAAAGAAGGAATCGGCCAAAGGAAGCAAAAAAAGGAAGAGGATTTTCTATCTGAAACCGTCTTTATCAGCCCCCGAGATCGAAGGGAGCATGATCTGGACAAGAAGAAATGAATCAGCCGACTGACCTAGACGAAGTCACTGAAGAAATCCGAACCATCTATCGCTCGGTCCCGGAACAGGCGCCGGCAAGGATCGAAGAATTTCTTGAGCAAAGGCTCAGAAATCTTTCGCCCTCTGACAGGCTGGCACTTCTTCACCAGCTTACGGACCGATTCCAGTCAGCGGCTGCTCCTGCGCGCCGCACCGATTTCGAATCTCTCTTGATTCCTGAATTCATATCCCTGATACTCGGGAGTGAAGTATCCCAGAAAGAGCTCGAATCCAGAGAACTCCTGGACAGATTCATCCGGTCTCTCAATACGGTTTTTGACTCGCTGAACGAGCTGATCCGTGTGATTCATTCCACGCTCTTGGGAAGCAAGATCGAGCTTCAAACGATCCGAGGGGTCATTGGGTCTCACCTGGAGGCAGAGACAGAAACCCTCTCGTTGGAGGGCCATCTTAATCAGGTCAAGGAGGCATTTCTGGTCTCCCATGGGGCCTTCAAGGAAGCTGCCCGGGCCAAGTTTCAAGAGGTTCTCGAAGAACTGGATCCAAAGGCGATTGAAGGGGCGTCAAAGAGTGGCCTAAAGATCGGTCCCCTTCGTCGGGCTGAGCTTTTCGATGAGTATCAAACACGGTTTCAGAGAATCAAGAAGTGGTTCGATTCCGGAAGGTTTTCGGAAGAGCTTGCTAGAGAATTTGAAAAGGTCTGCCAGAAAACCTATGCAGACAAGGGGGGACGTGATGACAAGCTATTTTAAGATCCTTATCGTTTCCGCAGCATTCCTGGCAGTGGCGGGGTGCACCAAAAAACCGCCTGCACCCGTATCCCAACCTCCATATCAATGTGGCTATGAACCCAATGCGATCGAGGTGTACCTCAAGGCCGATCCAGAACTCAATCTTTTCGAGGGGAATCCTCACGCACTTCACATTTGCGTCTACCAGCTTCAGGATCCAAACAGCTTCAATCAGTATGCCCAGGATAAAGAGGGGCTCCGCAAGCTCTTGGAATGTACGCGATTCGATGGGAGTTTCACCAATGCAAAGAAGGTGGTGGCTCAGCCGGGGCGGGAAGAGACATTGGCTCTTGCTCGGGCCGAGGGGACGAGATACGTCGGCGTCTTCGCTGGCTACGCTATGCTAGATTCGTTAGAAACGAAGAATGTAGTCCGCCTTTTCCAGGTACCTCTGATTGTGAAGAAAAAGGGCTTCATCAGAAGGACCAAAACCACTCGATGTGGCACACTGAACATTAACCTTTTCCTGGGACCTGATGGCATCCAGGAGTTCGAGAGAGAATAGTGGATACTCAAAGACCTCTTTTCTGGCATCAAGGCCTTTTTCTGCAGCCTCAGCATTTTCAGTTGGCGGATCTGTACCAGGAGTCCCTTCTTACCCCCCTCAAGAAATACCTGGAACCCTACTTCTGGGGTGTGGGGGACATAGAGATCCAGAGGACCGCCTTGGGCAGTCGCAGGTTTGATCTGTCGAGAGGGGAGTTCTTGTTTCCCGACGGGACCTACGCGGTTTTCCCTGGAAATGCGCTCATTGAGGCGCGTGCCTTCGAAGAGGAATGGGTGGAAGGGGGCAGACCTTTCACCGCTTTGGTGGGATTGAAAAAGTGGAGCGACGCAAACGAGAACGTCACTGTGCTTCCTGCACTCGACAACATTTCTCAGGTAGCAACCCGATTTGTGACGATGGCTGACCCCGAAGAGATGAGAGACCTGCACCATATGGGGCCATCGGCGCAGGTGAAGCGGCTCTATCATGCCCTCAAAGTATTCTGGGAAACCGAGATGGACGAGCTCGGGGATTATCTGGTTCTTCCTGTGGGACAATTGGTGAGAACGGGCGAGGAAATCGCTTTTGCAGAAGACTTTGTGGCCCCTTCGCTCAGCATTTCCAGCTCACCGTCTCTTTCGAAAGTTGTCAGAGAGATTAGAGATGAAATTGCGGCACGGAGCTATCAGCTTGAAGAGTACAAGACCCAGAGGGGAATTCATACGGCCGAATTTGGCTCTCGGGACATGGTCTATCTTCTGGCGTTGAGATCTCTCAACCGTTATGTGCCTCTTCTCTATCATTTCACCGAGGTCCCGAGGGTGCACCCGTGGCTCGTCTATGGGACCTTGAGACAGTTGATCGGTGAGCTCTCCTCTTTTTCTGAGCGGTTCACGGTCATGGGAGAGCTGAGAGGGGAAGAGGAGCGTCTTCCTTCTTATGACCATGAAAAGCTTTGGGAATGCTTCTCTTCGGCTCAGACGGTAGTGGTACGGCTGCTGGATGAAATCACGGCTGGACCGGAATACATCATCCGGCTCATCTATGATGGTACCTACTATGCTGCTGACCTGCTACCAGCGATCTTTGAAGGTCAGAACCGCTTCTATCTCGTTTTCAAAACCGGAGAAGACCCGAAAGTCGTGATTCAGTCGGTGGGAACGGTTGCGAAACTGAGTTCCCGTGAACACCTGCCGATCCTGATCGCCAGAGCCCTCCCCGGCCTCGGGCTGGAGCACCTAACCATTCCGCCCCAGGATTTGCCGCGGAGAGCCGATTGTGTCTATTTTCAGATCGATCACCACAGCGACCAATGGACCCCTGTTCAGAAAGGCCGAAATATTGCCCTCTACTGGGATTCAGCCCCCGAAGATCTTGGGATCGAACTGATGGTCGTAAGGAGGTCTTAACCATGCGCCTAACCGATTGCTTCATCGAACTGGTCGCCTATGTGGCCTACTTCCTGCGAAGTGTCGACAACAAACAACCGCCCTATGACCAGACAAAAGCCGATATCTTGAGGCTTCTTTCTCAGAGTGAAACGTGCGTCAAGAATGGCCTCGTCTCTCAAGAAGACTTCAATCTGGCGCGTTTTGCGATCTGCGCTTGGGTGGATGAAGCCATCCTCAATTCTTCATGGCAGGAGAAAACGAAGTGGCAGACAGAGCAGCTTCAGCGGCAGTATTATCAGACGACGGAGGCAGGGGAAGAGTTCTTTGAGCGGCTCAACAGCCTTGGGCTTCACCAGCGTGACGTGAGAGAGGTCTATTATCTTTGCCTCGCCATGGGCTTCAAGGGCCGGCATATTCACGAGGGTGATGAGTTTCTTCTTGACCAATTGAAGACCTCGAACTTGAAGCTTCTCATGGGGACATCACTCGGGCTTCCCTCTCTGGACCGCGACGATCTCTTCCCTGAAGCCTATCCCATGTCGGCTGAAGAAGTGAGTGAGCAGTCCGGAAGA
Source organism: uncultured Thermodesulfobacteriota bacterium (assembly GCA_964348185.1). Lineage (GTDB taxonomy): Bacteria > Desulfobacterota > BSN033 > WVXP01 > WVXP01 > CAYGBW01. Next base: position 12,405 of record CAYGBW010000095.1, read on the forward strand.
TTTCGTTTCTCTGCGCTGACCTGGGCCTGCCTTGGCGGGCCGATTGTCCTCTTCGGTCTCCTCTTTTTCATTTATCGGTTAGTTTTGGACGGTGTCGGCGCAAGTTTCATACAGGCGGTGCCATAAATGAAAGCGCTATTGATCAAGGGGCTCAAAGTCTTCCTCATCATTGCTTTAGCTGCCCTCATTGTCTTTATTGTGTTCGGGCTGGTTTTTGCCCTCGGCTGGCCGCGGTGGATGGGGATCTTTGTTCTGGTGGGGCTTATTGGTCTGGGAGTCGGTCTCCTCTTTGTGAGAAAGATTTGGCTCAGACGTCGCGAACAACACTTTGTCCACCAAATCATAGAGCAAGACGAGGCCTATCTCAAGGCCCTTGAACAGGGAGAGAAAGAACCCCTCAAGGAGCTTCAGGACCGTTGGAGAGACGCCATCGAAACACTGAGGCGTTCGCACCTGAAAAGGTATGGCAATCCCCTTTATGTGCTCCCTTGGTATCTGATCATTGGGGAAAGCGGTTCAGGGAAAACCACTGCTATCACGAGTGCGCGGCTTTCGTCGCCCTTCGCTGGGGTGAGCCGGACGTCGGGGGTTTCGGGTACGCGCAACTGCGATTGGTGGTTTTTCGAACAGGCAATCATTCTTGACACGGCAGGACGATACGCCATCCCTATTGACGAAGGCCGGGATAAGGAGGAATGGCAAAAGTTCTTAAATCTTCTGCTTA
>CAYGBW010000096.1:0-39897 GCA_964348185.1 uncultured Thermodesulfobacteriota bacterium
TGCCGCACATCCTCCGTGGCTAATCGCGATTCCCCACGTTTGGACCTGCTGCTGCCCGGGTGGTGAGGCCAGATCAGCTATTGGAAAAGGGCTCGGGCGAACTGGTCTGCATCGAAGGGCTGAAGGTCATCGAGGCCCTCTCCCACCCCCACATAGTGAATGGGTAAACCCAGTTCATGGGCGATGGCAACGATGATTCCCCCTTTGGCTGTTCCATCCAGTTTGGTCAGGGCTACCCCTGTGATTTCAAGAGCCTCATGAAAGAGCCTGGCTTGGGCGATCGCATTCTGCCCGGTGGTGGCATCGAGAACCAACAGGACCTCATGGGGAGCCCCTGGCATCTCCCGTTGTGCGATTCTCTTCATTTTCTTTAGCTCCTCCATGAGATTGACCTTCGTGTGAAGGCGCCCTGCCGTGTCGATAAAGAGAAAGTCGACTGACCGGGCCCGAGCCGCGTGGATCGAATCATAGGCCACGGCTGACGGGTCAGATCCGCTCGGGTGTTTGATCACTTCGGCTCCTACCCGATGAGCCCAGATTTCAAGTTGTTCAGCGGCAGCAGCCCGGAAGGTATCGGCTGCGGCAAAGAGAACCCTTTCCCCATGATTTCTGAATTGGTGGGCGAGTTTTCCGATGGTCGAGGTTTTCCCCACACCATTGACGCCCACAACCATAAAGACGAAAGGTTTTTGATCGATGTGAACAGGCCGCTGTCCAGTCCTGAGGATTTCTGAAATCTCGTTCTGGAGAAAGGCTTTTAGATTTTCAAGAGACTGGCGGTCTCTCGTCTGGGCCCCTGTCTGGATACCCTCAAGAAGCCTGGAGGCTGTCCGAACTCCTAGGTCCGCTGTGATCAGGATCTCCTCCAGTTCATCGATGAGATCCTGGTCGATCTGTCTTTTCCCAGAAAGAAGGCCATCCAAGCTCCCCACAAGCCCCTGATGGGTTTTGGAGAGCCCCTTTTTCAGACGGTCAAGGAAACGGGGGGGGTCCATGGACGGGCCTTTCACTAAACCCCTGTCTGCTAAGGCAGGTAGATTTTTGCTATGATTGGAAGTTGCCTGTTTTGAACCGCAGAAACCGCAGAACAAGGAACCGCAGAATTTCGAAGTGAAAAATCCTGTCTAGTTCTTCTAGAACTTCTGCTATTCGGAATTCCTTGTTCGACATCTAAAATGCAACACAGGCCAAAGCCGTTCGCCTAGAGGCGGAGGTCTCAGACCTGGCAAATGGAAAGATAAACGGACCGACGGCGGGCCTGACGGATCACCGCGACAGGGTGCCAGAATTTCGAGAGACCGAGGAATTCAAAGATCCTATTTATTATCCTTTACCTCCTCAAATTCAGCTTCCACCACATCCTCGTCCGGCTTCTTCTGGGTGTCCTCTCCTTTTTCGGCCTCTCCAGTTCCTCCTTGTTCCTGTGCGGTCTGAGAGGCCTTAGCGTACATGGCCTCTGCCAGCTTGTGAGAGACCTGAGTCAGGCGGTCAGCGGTGGATTTGATCGTATCCGTATCATTGGAATCCAGGGCGGTTCTCGCATCTTGCAGGGCACTATCGATATTGGCTTTCTCGGAAGAATCGATCTTGTCTCCGTACTCCTTGAGATTCTTTTCCGTCATATAAATCAGGCTGTCCAGGTTGTTTCGAGCCTCGGCCAATGCCCTCTTCTTCTTGTCTTCCTCGGCGTGGCTTTCGGCATCCCTGACCATTTTCTCGATCTCTTCCTCTGACAGTCCACTGGACGCGGTTATTTTGATGGACTGCTCCTTTCCCGTTGCAAGATCCTTAGCCGATACGTGAACGATTCCGTTGGCATCGATGTCAAAGGTCACCTCAATCTGAGGGATGCCCCGGGGGGCCGGAGGGATTCCAATCAGATCAAATCTTCCCAGGGTCTTATTATTCGCCGCCATCTCCCGCTCCCCCTGGAGGACATGGATACTCACAGCCGGCTGATTGTCAGCAGCCGTTGAAAAGATCTGGCTTTTCCGGGTGGGAATGGTGGTGTTCTTTTCAATCAGCTTGGTAGCCACTCCCCCGAGGGTTTCAATCCCCAATGATAGGGGTGTCACATCGAGAAGAAGGACATCTTTGACATCGCCCTTCAGAACGCCCGCCTGAATTGCCGCTCCGATGGCAACAACCTCGTCGGGGTTGACACTCTTGTTTGGCTCTCTGCCGAAGAGCTCCTTGACTTTCTGCTGCACCCTAGGCATCCGGGTCATGCCACCGACCAGAATCACCTCGTTGATTTTTGACGGGCTGAGACCCGCATCAGCCAAGGCGGTCTTGCAGGGTCCCTCGACCATATCGATGAGATCTTCGACGAGCTTTTCCAGTTTTGCGCGGCTTAGCTTAATGTTGAGGTGCTTAGGGCCGCTGGCATCGGCAGTGATAAAGGGGAGATTGACATCGGTTTCCAAGGAGGAAGAGAGCTCCATTTTGGCTTTTTCAGCCGCTTCTTTGAGCCTCTGTAAGGCCATCCGGTCTGATCTCAGGTCGATTCCCTGATCTTTCTTGAATTCATTGGCCAGATAGTCGACAATCCGCTGATCAAAGTCCTCGCCTCCAAGATGGGTGTTGCCATTCGTCGATTTAACCTCAAAGACCCCATCGCCCAGTTCGAGGATCGAAATGTCAAACGTTCCCCCACCTAGGTCGAAGACGGCGATCTTTTCATCCTTCTTTTTGTCAAGTCCATAGGCGAGGGAAGCCGCAGTGGGCTCGTTGATAATTCTCTTGACTTCCAGTCCAGCGATCTTACCCGCATCCTTGGTTGCCTGTCGCTGACTGTCATTAAAATATGCGGGAACGGTAATGACAGCGTCCGTCACCTTTTCACCCAGGTAATCCTCGGCGGTCTGCTTCATCTTCTGGAGAACCATCGCAGAGATCTCTGCAGGGCTGTGTTCTTTGTCTCTGCTCTTCACCCAAGCATCACCGTTTTTTGCTTCCACAATCTTGTAAGAGACGATTTCTATATCCTTCTTTACCTCCGGATCTTTGAACTTTCTCCCGATCAAGCGTTTCACAGCGTATATCGTGTTCTCCGAGTTGGTGATGGCCTGGCGCTTGGCGATCTGCCCCACCAGCCTTTCACCTTTATCCGTAAAGGCGACAACAGACGGAGTGGTGCGGCTTCCCTCTTGGTTTGAGATGACCATTGGATCCCCACCCTCCATCACGGCCACACACGAGTTCGTGGTTCCCAAGTCGATTCCGATGATCTTGCTCATTTCTGTCTCCCCTTTTTGTTTTTCTTTAATCGATGATGGCTCTTGCTTCGAGATTCTCCCGGCCCGGAGAAGGTGAAAGCACTTCTTGCAATCCCTGTTGCATGCCCCTCACACCCATACGCTCTCATTCACCCTAAACGATCATGCCTCTTCTTCAGCCCTTTCTCCCTCTCTGGACTCCGGTCCCATGGCCACAGACACCCTGGCAGGTCTCAGAAGGCGATCCTTGATGCGGTATCCCTTCTGAAACTCCTGCACAATTGTTCGCGGTTCATGGTCTTCCCTCTCTACCTGCATCATGGCCTCGTGGAGATTGGGGTCGAAAGGCCTGCCCACGGATTCTATCGGCGCAAGACCGTAGTTTCCCAAGACTCTTATGAGGTCTTTAAGCGTGAGCTTGAGGCCCTCGATCAGGGCAGTGGTGTTGTCGTTCTTCTCGGAAGAGCCATGTTCCACAGCTCGTTCCAAGTTATCGATAAAAGGGAGGAGGTCGCCTATCAACCCTTCATTGGCGTATTTTAGACCGTCAGCCTTCTCTCTCTCGACCCGCTTTTTGTAATTCTCCAGTTCGGCACAGGCCCGGAGAAACTTCTCGTAGTGGTTCTGTGCGAGCTGCCTCTGCTCTTCGAGGTTCTTTTTGAGACCCTCAATGATTGCCTTTGACTTCTTTTTGGGAGACTCCCGTGGAGGGGATTTTGCCTCCTGGGACTCACCGGTTTCCAGGGAGACCGTACCGAGATTCTCTGCCTTTGCTTCATTGTCTTCCATTTCGTCCTCTATTGGTCAGATTCTGCAAAATCCTCCGTCAATAGCTGGGCTGTATAGCCCACCAGGGGAATGACCTTCGAATAGTCCATGCGCATCGGACCAATCACCCCAAGGGTTCCCTGGGGAGAGTCGAACATTCCATAGGTGGCCGTAACCAGACTGCAGGCTTCCATCTCCCGATGGTCGAATTCTGACCCGATGACAATCTGAATGCCCGGTGTTTTGAGGCTCTGGTCGAGCAACTTGAGGAGGAACCCTTTCTCCTCAAGGGCTTTGAGCAGGTTCTTCATCTTTTCAATGTCGCTGAACTCCGGGGCGTCGAGAATCTTGGTTTTTCCCTCCATGAACAGCTCTCGTTCATCCGTATCGGTCAGAGCCCTTTCACCAAGCTTCAGTGCGCTTCTCATGAGCCGGTCGTAAGCGATTTTCTCCTTCTTCATCTCCTCGATGATTCGCTTCTTCACCTCGGCCAGAGTAAGGCCGGAGAGGATCTTGCTCAGATATCGGGTAATCTTATCGAGGTAGTCTTGACTGAAATCCTCGTCCGTGTGGAGCCGTTTATTCTGGATGATTCCCGAGGCCGTAACAAATATGGCCAGGACCTGAAAGGGTGCCAGACGGACAAATTGGATGTGCTTAAATCTCATGTTGCTCACCTTGGGCGTGATAACGAGGCCCAGGTAATTGGACGCGACTGAAAGGATTCGGCTGGTTTCCCTCAGGGTTTCTGTGATGTTGAGTTTTGAGGGATGATAGCTCCGCCTTATCCGTTCCCGTTGCTGTTGTGTCAAATCCCTCACATCGAGGATGGAATCGACGTAATAGCGGAAGGCCTTGCCCGTCGGGACCCTGCCCGCGGAGGTATGGGGCTGGAAGAGATACCCCATTTCCTCAAGATCAGCCATAACGTTTCGAATGGTTGCGGCACTCAAGTCAAAACCATGGCGCTTTGCCAGGCTTCTCGAGCCCACGGGCTCTGCCGAAGTCATATATTCCCGAATAATCGCCGCCAGGATTCTTCGTGTCCGTTCAGAGTCAAACACGTTCTCTGCGGCTTGGCGATGAGGTCTCATATCCCGTCTGGTTAAAATTTCCTTAAATATTCAATAATTATATTGAAAACCTCTCTTAAAATAATCATCCCCAGGGGCTTTGTCAAGTGTCACCCCTGCCAGATCAACTTGGAAGAGGCTCTCGTCGGCCACCCACCGTCTTGGCTCTTTGGGCGAACTCCGGGCCCACGGGCCATGAGGTTGGATGGGTCGCCCTCGAAATTGCAGGCTGGCTTGTCAGAGGGGGTGTTCAGGGTGGCGGTTTTTGTCCCCCTGTTTCTACCCCATCGGACGAAAAACGAGCAGTCCGCCCCCGGTCAGGGTAGTCAGAGACCTTTCATCGGTGGGTTCCTCCATCTCGTCGTCACTGAAAAATGTCCCTGGAGCGAACGTTACGGAGTCTTTGGGGCTACCCGTTTTGGCGAAGGGAGTGTCCCCGAAGGGGCGGGATTCCGTTGTCTGAGGCCCCTAGGCCGAATCGATAAAGCACTATTTCACGACCCCCTCCCTTCCAGACCCTTGAAATGATCATAGCCCAGGCGGGAGGGTATATAGGGTTTCTGATCCTTTGTCAGGAGGGAGATTCTATTCGGATAGGGCGTTACCTCGCCTATGGGATAGATGGTTAGATCCATATTCTCCCGATGAGAAAGGGTATCCGCCAAGACATCCCGAGGGGCCGTAAAAAGCAATTCATAGTCTTCGCCTCCTCCCAGGGCCAGGTCCATGGGACGGGGATGATAACGGGGCGCCCATTTCTCAAAGGCGTGAGAACGGGGGATCTCATCCACCCATACCGTGGCTCCCACCTGGCTCTCTTCCAAAATGTGCCCCAGATCGGCCAGGAGACCGTCACTGATATCGACCATTGCCGTTGCACAGGCCAGCTCCGCGATCTTTCGACCCATGAGAACGGGTGGTGTGGGTGCGAGGTGGTGCCGAATGAGGCCGAGAAGCTCCCTATCCTTTCCCCTGGGCTCTCCTCTAGCACTAAAGTCTCTCGGCCTGAGCCCTCTCTGGGTGAGAATCCTCAAACCGAGGGCGGAATCCCCCAAGGAGCCTGTCACAAAGATACAGTCACCCGGCCGGGCGCCCTTCCGATAGATGACCTGGTCCCGAGGGCTGTCACCCATTGCGACCCCGTTGATGATGAGTTTGGAAGCAGCCGCGATGTCCCCTCCGACAAGGAAGACACCATGGGCCTCGCCCACGTCTGAAACGCCCTGATAGAGGCGGTCGATGAAGGATACCGAATAGCCCTCTGGAATCCCTAGAGAAAGAAGAAAGAATCGAGGGATGCCTCCCATGGCAGCAATGTCGCTCAGATTCACGGCGAGCGATTTTACGCCCAAAAGGTAGGGTAGGGTAGACCTGCGATTAAAGTGGATGTCCTCGATGAGAATGTCGGTCGTGACCAGAACGAGATGACCCGCAGGAAACTGGACAGAGGCTGCGTCATCTCCAATTCCACACAGAACTCCCTCGGAGCGCTTCGAATATCTCCTGCGGATCCTCTGGATCAGTCCAAATTCCCCGATGTCTTGAATTCCAATCTCTCCCATTTGAAACGCCCTATTCTCAGGCTGAGCTGTCTTCTTCAATTCTTTAAGATTTCGAAATTATATGGGGTCTCGGATTTCGTGTTTAGTCTCTATGGGTCGGCCTCAAACCGAATCCCAGAGCCCTTGCCCTTTAACCATACGCCTCTACTTCAAGGACCCTCTCCAGTTATGTTCGATCGTAAACCTGACCGGTATGGGAATGGGAAGAGAGACCTGCAAGAGGATTGTACCCTCATTGACCGTCCTCAACAAGATGGGACACAATGGTATGGATTTTGCACTTCGGAATCGTCATGAAAAAGAGAATCTTTCTCTCCCTTCTCCTGGTCTTAATACTTTTAGCCTTCCTTCCCATCTATCTCGGAAGGCACAAACGCCCCGGAAAGACCCCTGTTTCAGTCAGGACGGACGACGGTCTTTCTCCATCACGAACTCTGGATCCCAGGGTTTTCATAGACAACCCTGAGGAGCTTCCAGGAAAGTCCTCACAAAGATCCCCTTGGAGCAGATTTACGGGGAAGGTCGCAGACAGTCTATCACCTGAGCGGAAAGAAGCCCCTCCCCCCCTGTCCCTCGAAGCATTACCCACCCAGCCCGTCCACGGGGAGTCCGGGATAAGCCCCTCTTCGGTATCCCTCGAAGCACTCCCTACCCAGCCCGGCCAGGCGGAGTCCCTTATGAAACGTTCCGTTCCGAAAACAGGCGTTCTGCGTGCACAAGACATGCCGGTGGTTCTTTTCTGCCAGGGGGAACCCATTCTTGCCTGTCTGGATTGCGGTCTTACCGATTGTGACTTTGCCCTTGTCGTTGTTGACATCCTCGCCCCGGGAAGAACGGAGGACTGCAAGGAAGCCTTCGCCTTTCTGCAATCCCTGAACGTTGGACCTGTCAGGGCGTGGGGAGGAGCCAACTTGGACAAACCCATGACGGCGGGAGAAATGGAAGAGGTACGGTGTTCCCTCTCCCTTGCCTTTGACGACAAATTGATTCCTTTGAGCCCCTCGATCATGAAGGCTTCCCTGGAGAGATTCTGCCAGGAACTGAAGATGACTCTGGAGGCCCGCGGAAGTTCGGGAGTCGTCAAAGACAGTGCCGTAGTCTCCGCTGGCGAATCTGGACACCAGGGCGGTTCAGATGGGGTTTTTAGCACACCGTTTTGAGAATTTCGTTTTCCAAAAAAATGTGATTTGGCCATGCAATGGCGCGGACAAATGGAATCTTGTCAGCCTGGTTGTTGATTCTCTGCCTCTTGGGTTTGTCTTCCGATGGCCTGGCGGGAAACATTCACGTGGGACCTGTGGGAATTCACCCGTATCTCACGGCCTCAGCGGGATATACCGACAATGTTTATCTCACGGAAACCGCGGAAGAGAGCGATACCTTCTATGTAATCTCTCCAGGAGTCAGCCTAATCCTGCCCCTGAGGAGGCACGCCTTCAATTTTGATTATACCGCCGACATCTACATATACAACAAGCAGAACGAGGCGAATCGGACGGTCCATAATGCCACAGGAACGCTTGATCTGAATCCCTTGAAAAATATGAACATTCAACTCAAAGACAGTTTCATCAGGTCTGAGGATCCGCCCGATTTTGAAGGGGGCCGGACTTCTCCCTTTATCTGGAATAGCCCGGGTGTCGATGCTGCCTACGACATCTCCAGCCGTCTGACCGTGGGACTGGGATATGAATACGAGACCAAGCGGTACGACCGTACTATCGACCGGATCGACGATTATGATGGGAATGGCCTGTCAGGACAGGTTAGCTTTAGAATCCGTCCAAAAATCTCCTTGGAGGGGGTTTACCGGTATCATACTCGAGACTATGAGAAGAGACCGCTCGATGACAACGATTCAAATCGGCTGGAGGGGGGGATCACCTGGGAGATCGGACCTAAAAGCACGGGAACCGCTCGAGTTGGATATATGAGGGGAGACTATGACAGATCCGATCGGACCGATGAGGCTGTCACCTATTATATTAACCTCGTCCAACAGTTAAAGCCAAAGACCGCGCTCTCCATCGAGGGCGTGCGAGAAATTCAGGATACGAGCGCTGCAGATGATAATCTCGCGTTCAGCAACGACTATGTTTCCACCCAGATTTCCGGAACCCTTTCCCATCACTATCGAGAGTTCACTGGAAGACTGACACTGGCCTACATTCATGACGACTACCTTCATGACGACGTTGGTGCAGGGGAGAGGAGGAAGGATGACCTGATCCGAGGGGAATTTGGAATCGATTATGCTCTAAAGGAATGGCTCACTTTAGGCGGGAGCTATCGACATTCCCGTCTCAATTCCAATTTCAAAACCGAGGAGTATGAGGAGAACGTTTTCTTGGTCTTCGTTACCCTTGTCCTCTAGCTGAGGTCCCATGCAACGAAAATACAGGATACCCATGGGTCTCCTTGTTTTTCTTCTCGCCTTAACGGTATTCCCTCATGATTGTCGATCTGAGAGTGGATATGCCATTGGTCCGGGGGATGTTTTGATCATCAGGGTGTGGGGCAATGATGACCTGACACGAGAAGTTGTGGTGTCCCCTGAGGGGAGCTTTCGGTTCCCGCTGATCGGAGAGGTGAAGGCGGCGGGTCGCTCCATAGACGACGTGGGAAGGGTCATTGCCAAGCGGCTGGCAGACGGCTACCTGGTCAATCCCCAGGTTGAGGCCATGATCAAGGAGTACAGGAGTCAGAAGGTATATCTTCTGGGTGAGATCGTCCGGCCGGGAGCCTATCCCCTGGACAGCCAGGCCTCTCTACTTGAGATCATCTCAAAGGCCGGGGGGCTGGGAGGGGACGCCGGAGACGTGGCCGAGATCATTCGGGGCGGGAAGAATTGGAAAAAGGACAAACCCCTGACGCCTGACCAGGAAGAAGTGGGTCAGGTCATCCACGTTGACCTGCGCAAGCTTCTCGCTGGAACGGTCCGTAGGGAAACCGTTGAAATCCAGAACGGTGACACGATTTTCGTCCCGAAGGCGAAGGTTTTCTATGTTCTCGGGGAGGTGGAACAGCCGGGAAAATACAAATGGGAGAGGGATCTCACCGTCCTGAAGGCTGTGATCATTGCAGGAGGATTTACAGAAGTCGCCTCCAAGAGGAGAATCAAGATTCAAAGAAGAGATGGGGACAGGGAGAAGAAAATTCGGGCCAAACTAGACACGCCGGTGGAGCCTGGAGATACCGTCACCGTGCCGGAAACCTTTTTTTAGGGCTTGACTGACAGCGCTGGAGAATCCGATCGATGAGGCCCGTGGTGGAAGCCCCCTCTACATAGGGAATAACGACGACCTCGCCCCCCTCCTCCTCGACAATATCCCGTCCCACCGTTGTCTCCCTCGTCCAGTCTCCTCCTTTTACCAGAACGTTGGGTTTGAGAAGGGATATGATCCGATAGGGATCCGGCTCATCGAATGTCGTCACGTAGTCGACACAAGCCAGAGCAGCAAGCACCTCAGCCCGCTCCTGTTGGGGGTTGATCGGACGAGAGGGACCCTTCAGATGGGTTGCCGAGTGATCGCTATTGATGGCCACGACCAGGATATCCCCCAATGACTTTGCCTTCTCCAGGTAGCGGATGTGTCCCACATGGAGGAGGTCAAAACACCCATTGGTGAAGACGATCTTTCTCCCTGCAGCCCTCTGGGGGTGGAGTTGTTCCATGAGCTCCTTTTCTGTCTTGATTTTTTCTCTCACGGTTTCTGCCCCGTTCCCACTATTTACTAACAGAGTCGTTCGTATTGTTCAATAGGTTTCAGAGTCTATTTTCCAACCCAAGACCCGGGAAGCCGCCAAAAACGGCATGATAGAGGTTTGCCGGTTCTCGAAAAGGAGAATCAACCCATGACCGACATAGTTATGCTTCGTAAAATACAGGGTTCACCCTATTGCCCTCGCCCATGATTCGCAAGTCCGTTCCACAAAATGATCCGGAGTGAGTGGGAAGAAACGCAAAGGGGGAATTTCGAATGAACCCTATGGATCCCATTTTCTCGTTAGCCCTTCTGATTGTCCTGACTTCTCTTCGTCCCAGCCCTGCCGCTGAAGGATTCAAAGCCCTGATTGAGGAAGAACGGGAAAAGGTCAGGACGGGAGGGGGAGAGGCCCGTTCTTGAAATGAGAATCCAAAGGTCAAGGAGAGGATAACCCGCAGGGACCGCGATCTAACAGCGGCCTCTTTTGAATAGAGCTCGTCTCTCGCCATCACCTATCTTCTTCCGTGCGAGATCCAATCACCGCTCGACGATCTTCACCGTCTCAAATCCCTTTGATACCCCTTTCCCATGTCCCGAGGATCACGGATCCGGAACGTCCTATGACCGAGTAGACTTCTCAGCCATAAACCTGTTGACAAAAATCGCCGATTGGTTTAGCTTTCTGGCTTGGTTCAAAAAAGAATTGTATCCTTAGCTTATTAGAGCCTATGATGGAGCAAAGAATCCCTGCTTCTGATCGGGTCGGTTCGTTATGGAGAGTCGATTGATTCTTGCATCGGCTTCTCCCAGGAGAAAGGCTCTCCTGGAGCAGGTAGGCATTGAGATCGAGGTGGTGCCTAGCAGGATTCATGAAGTCGCTCGGAAGGATGAGGATCCGGGGAGCCGCGTCTTGAGGCTGGCAAGGGAAAAGGCTGAGGAGGTGGCCGATCGATTCTGTGACCGATGGGTGATCGGGGCGGATACCGCTGTGGTGATCGATGGACAGATCTTGGGGAAACCTCGAATCCCAGAGGAAGCAGGCCGGATGCTGTCTCTCCTAAGCGGTCGAGATCACTGGGTTTTAACGGGGTACGCCATATTCAGCAGAAAGGAAAGGGCCTTCACGAGTGATGTTGCGGAAACGAGGGTCAGGGTGAAGCCTCTCCGCCCTGAAGAAATCACCTGGTACATCCGAACAGGAGAACCTTTCGGCAAGGCCGGGGCATACGCCATTCAGGGCGTAGGCGCCTTCATGGTAGAGGAGATCGAGGGGTCCTACACGAACGTGGTGGGGCTGCCTATCTGTCAGGTTTTAAAATCCCTCTCTGCTCTGGGAGCAGTCGATCTGAAATGACAGACATCCGATGGGCCAGATCCACGAAGGGGTTTGGAGGAGTCAGAAGAGAGAAGTCAGGGGTCAGTCATCAGGGGTCGGCATTTCTCAGGGGAAGGGAGTGAGCCCAAAATCCTTCACGACGTAACTGTCTGGGAGACGCCTATCCCATTGCCGTCCATCGATTGACTGACAGTTTACCGAAGGGGACCTTTCAAAGTGCTGGCAGGGGGCGAATCATGGACGTGATCAGAACCAATGTACGGAAAGTCAGAGAAGCCGTTGAAAAGGCTGCAAAGGGGGCAGGACGGAATCCAGATGAGATCCGTCTGTTGGCTGCATCCAAGACTGTGGACCTCGAGAGGATTCGGGCTGCTATCGAGGCAGGCATTACCCTCATTGGGGAGAACTACGTTCAAGAGGCAAAGAAAAAGATTGGGGCGGTGGAGAAGTCTGTTTCCTGGCACTTCATCGGTCACCTTCAAAGGAATAAGGCCCGGGACGCCGTGAAACTCTTTGACATGATCCAATCTGTCGATTCCATCGCTCTGGCCGAGGAGTTGAGCAAAAGGGCAGGTCGAGTGGAAAGAGAGATCGAGGTCCTCGTGGAGGTCAATCTTTCGGGCGAGACGTCCAAGTGGGGGGTGAAAGCGGAGGAGATCGCGGTTTTAGTCCATGGGATCAAGGGACTGGCAAATCTTTCATTTCGGGGTTTGATGACGATGCCTCCTTTCTTTGATGATCCAGAAGCATCGCGCCCCTACTTCGTGCGTCTCAGAACCCTGGCAGAAAAGATCGTGAGGGACGGGGTCTGCTCTGGTCCCCTGGAACTGTCTATGGGAATGTCCAATGACTTTCCCGTCGCCATCGAGGAAGGGGCAACCCTGGTCCGTGTGGGGACGGCCATTTTCGGCCCGAGAGAGTGAGAGCACGTCCTTGGCTCTTGGCGTCTATGTGAATTGCAGGGATGACCCGGTGAGTTTCCTTTCAACAGTCTTGACGAGGCGATGTCTTCTGGGTTCTGCGATCCTGTTGGTTCTGATGGGGTGTGGGAAGAAGGGTCCTCCCATTGCTTACGACGTGACTGTACCCCGGCCGATATCAGACCTGGGGGGTGTGGTCAGAGAGGCCAAGGTTTTTTTGAGATGGTCGATGCCGGGCAACGGTCCGGATGAATCCGGGATGGCAGAACTCAGAGAGTTCCAGGTTCTGCGACAGGAGACTCCGTTGGAGGGGGAGTGGTGTGATGAATGTCCGGAACGACTGAGAGTTTTGGATGTTCTCAAAAAGGAGGACCTCCGTCTGGTGGGAGGAAGGGTTGTCTATCAAGACCGGAGGGTTACCTACGGGCACGGGTATGTTTATCGGGTTATCTCAGTCAGTACCCGAGGGTACGAGAGCCGACTCTCCAACAGGGCTGTTGTTTACTGGGACATTCCGCCCGATCCTCCGGCTCGGGTCGAGGGGACTCCAGAAGACAGGGCAGCCAATCTGCGTTGGAGCGTTGTAGACGGCGCAGAGGGTTACCGTGTTTACCGAAGGGGGGAGGAGAGTGAATTCGGGGATATTCCCCTTGTCGGGGTGGGGCCGGATGTGTTCTCCTATCGCGATACGGACCTTTCGAACGAGATGACTTTCTTCTATACGGTCCGGTCGATCAGGAAGGTCGGAGAGACGTGGGTGGAAGGCCCGGGTTCCGAGGAGATCTCTTTGATCCCGAGGGATCTGACGCCACCGGCGCCCCCGCAGGGGCTGGTGGCAATTCCTATCGCCCTGGGGATCGAGTTGAGCTGGCAGAGAAACATTGAGCCTGACCTCTTGGGATATTTTGTCTATCGCAGAGATCGGAAAGGGGGCGAGGCCAGACGTCTCAATGAAGCCCCTCTCGAGACTCCGATATATCTCGATGAAACGGCTATCCTGGGTGACGCCTATGAATATGCTGTAACCGCGGTAGATCGGTCTCTCAGGAGAAATGAGAGCGTCCTCTCAGAATCGGTGACACTCAGATATGTGCGATAGGGTAGCCGACATGGGACGGATCTCGTGAAATCCAAGGAGAGGGAACGTGCACTTTTTCCAGTATCGAAACGATGTCCTTTGTTGTGAGGAAGTCCCGGTGGAGACCGTTGCTCGAGAGGTGGATACGCCGTTCTATCTCTATAGCCACGGGACCATGGAACGGCATTTTCGCGTCTTTGACTCTGCGTTCCAATCCGTTCCCCACCTCGTGTGCTATTCGTTAAAGGCCAACGCCAACATGGCTCTGATCCGGATCTTCGAAAAACTGGGAAGTGGGGCCGATGTGGTATCCGGAGGGGAGCTTTTCCGGGCTCTCAGGGCAGGGATTTCCCCTTCCAAAATCGTCTTTTCAGGGGTTGGGAAGACCCCCCAGGAGATTGAATACGCCCTGGAGAACCGGATTCTCATGTTCAATGCGGAGTCCTCGCAGGAGCTTGCGGCCATCGATGACCATGCGGAGCAGATGGGGGTTCGAGCGGGCGTGGCCCTTCGCATCAACCCCGATGTGGATCCCCGGACCCATCCCCACATTTCTACCGGGCTCAGGGAGAACAAGTTTGGCATCGAGTTTGGTCAGGCTCTCTCGGTCTTCAAGCTTGCCAAGCATTTGAAAAACCTGGACATCGTTGGGATCGACTGCCACATCGGATCGCAGTTGACCGAAGTGGATCCCTTCGTGGCGGCTCTGAAGAAGTTGAAGGAACTCATTGTGGCCTTGAAGAGGGAGGGCATCGAGATTCGTTATATGGATCTGGGTGGGGGGCTCGGTATCACCTATGAGCACGAGGTTCCTCCCCTTCCGTCGGAGTATGCTCAGGCCATTCTGGAAGAGACCGAGGGCCTCGATGTCACGCTCATCTTCGAACCCGGGAGGGTCATCGTGGGCAATGCCGGCATCCTGGTGACCCGGGTACTTTATACCAAGAAAACCTCTGAGAAAGTGTTTGTTATTGTCGATGCCGGTATGAACGACCTCATCCGGCCGTCTCTCTACGGGTCCTTTCAGGCGATTCTGCCGGTTGTGAAGGGGAAGGGAAGAGGGATTGTGGCTGATGTGGTGGGACCCATCTGCGAGTCTGGCGATTTCTTTGCCAAAGGTCGAAGAATCGTCGAGCCCAAGCAGGGAGATCTCTTGGCGATAATGAGTGCCGGGGCCTATGGATTCTCCATGTCTTCTAACTACAACTCTCGAGCGAGAGTCTGTGAAGTGCTGGTAAAGGGGAACACCCCCTTTATCATCCGAGAGAGAGAAACCGACGAGGATCTGATCAGGGGGGAACGAATCCCTGAGTTTTTGGCATAGGGAGGAGCAAGGAGGAGAGAACACCATGGTGAAAACGATTGTCGTGGGAGCCGGTGGGAGAATGGGGAGAAGAATCGTCCATACCATTCTCCATAGCTCTGATATCCTTTTGGCAGGGGCCGTGGAGAAGGAGGGCCATCCGGCGGTGGGAAGGGATGTGGGTGAATGGGTGGGTGAGACCAAAATCGGGATGGCTGTGGAGTCTGACTTGAGGCGCGTCGTTGACCGGGGAGAAGTGATCGTCGATTTTACGGTGCCCGAGGTCTCCCTGAAGAGCCTGGAGATGGGTGTGCAAGGCAGTCTGGCCGTTGTCATCGGCACGACAGGGTTTTCTCCAGACCAGATGGAGCAGATCAGGACCCTTGGGTCCAGAACACGATGCGTCATGGCCCCGAACATGAGTGTGGGGGTTAACGTCATGTTCAAAATCGTCGAGGAGGTCGCCCGGGTCTTGGGTGAAGCCTATGACATCGAAATCATTGAGGCCCATCACCGGTTGAAGAAGGATGCCCCCAGTGGAACGGCAATGAGGCTGGGAGAAGTCATTGCCGCGGCCCTCGGTCGGGATCTGGAGGACGTCGGCGTCTGGAGTCGCAAAGGCCTTGTCGGTGAGAGGACACCCACGGAGATCGGCATGGCTGTCATTCGTGGAGGAGACATCGTCGGGGAGCATACCGTGATGTTCGGCGGGATCGGGGAACGACTCGAGATTACTCACCGGGCTCACAGCCGCGACAATTTCGCCCAGGGCGCCGTCAAGGCTGCGCTCTGGGTGGTCAGACAACGGGACGGACTCTATGATATGCAGGACGTTCTGGGTCTGAGGGGGAAGGGATGAGGATCGGTCATTCGGGACCCTCGACAGAAGGGTGAGGATCCGGACATTTCAAATGGCCATTGTGGGGTATCGTTGGTGGAAGGGAGAGGATCATGAAAACCAAAGGGTCAGAAACTCTTTTTGCGGAGGCTCAGAAATGGATTCCCGGCGGAGTAAACAGCCCCGTGCGAGCCTTCAGAGCAGTCGGAATTGAACCCCGTTTTATCGACCGTGCCATGGGATCGAGAGTTTTTGACGTTGACGGCAATGAATACATCGACTACGTGGGGTCCTGGGGTCCCATGATCCTTGGCCATGGCCATCCGGTTGTGGTGAATGCCCTCAAGGAGGCGATCGGCCGAGGACTGAGTTATGGCGCGCCCACGGCCCTTGAGGTGGAACTGGCCAGGAGAATTGTGGCGGCGGTTCCCTCTATCGAAATGGTCAGGATGGTGAATTCTGGAACTGAGGCCACGATGGCCGCCATTCGCGTCGCTCGCGGATACACAGGGCGGGACAAGGTGATTAAATTCGAAGGGGGCTACCACGGCCACGGGGACTTCCTCCTGGTGCAAGCGGGATCCGGGGCAACCACATTCGGCGTGCCCGACAGCCTCGGGGTTCCAGCAGATTTTGCCAGACACACCCTGACCGCTCGCTATAACGACCTGGATTCGGTGAAAGATCTTGTGGATGCCTATCCAGAAAAAGTGGCATGCATTATCCTGGAACCAGTGGCCGGAAACATGGGAGTGATCCCCCCCAAAGGGGGTTTTCTTCAGGGCCTCAGAGAGCTCTGTGACGACGGAGGAATCGTCCTGATATTTGATGAGGTCATGACGGGTTTCCGGGTAGCTTACGGTGGAGCCCAGAGCCTCTACCGTGTGACTCCTGATATGACCTGTCTCGGTAAGGTGATTGGGGGCGGTCTTCCGGTTGGTGCCTATGGCGGGAAGAAGGAGATCATGGAGAAGGTCGCGCCCCTTGGGGGTGTCTATCAAGCAGGAACCCTGTCCGGGAATCCCCTCGCCGTGACGGCTGGCCTTGAGACCTTAAAGATCCTCGAAAAAGAGGGAACCTTTGAAAGCCTGGACCAAAAGGCGATCTTTCTGTGCGAAGGGCTTGAAAAGGCGGCAAGGGATTCTGGCGTGCCGGTCGCGTGCAACCGGGCCGGGTCCATGTTCACGATCTTCTTTACTGCCTCGAAGGTTGAAGACTATCTCACGGCCAAAACGAGCGATACCGTTACCTTTGCTAGGTTCTTCACTCTGATGCTGGAGCAGGGCATCTACCTGCCCCCCTCCCAGTTTGAGGCTGTCTTTGTATCCCTCACTCATAGCCAGGAGGACCTGGAAAAAACCGTTGAAGCGGCCCAGATCGCCTTCCGGGAAATCCCTTCGTGAGAAGAGGGAGGGGCAACCACGCCCTGCCCGACTTCTCCCTTGACACCCAAGAGCCTTCGACCTTATACTAGGCCCATCCAGAAGGGAGTTCTTATCTTTTCCTCACTCATGATTCTATCTTGAGTTCTGATGCATTTTAATCATTCATTAAACCTAGACCTAAAACGGAGAAGACATGGTAGAAACCCATTTTGAGACAGGACACTCCTCAGAACTGCTCAGCCAGGCCTACGCTCAACATAACCCATTATCAGAGCAGGCCTCTGCCAAAAGTATCTTCAATCATGCTTTAGAGAGGGTGCTTCCTGAACCCGCCTTAAGACGCTATGTAAGCCTGGATGAGGCAACCAACACCTTAACGGTAGCAGGAAGACAATACAACCTCAATAACTATGAGAGGGTATTTCTTGTTGGTGGTGGCAAGGCAGCCAGACGCACTGGCGCAGAATTAGTGGACATCTTGGGTGACCGGATTACTGCCGGCATCTTGAATGTCTATCAAGAGCAGGCCAAGGAACCGATTTCAGATCGCATTAAGCTTTTTGCTGCTCATCATCCTACGCCTAACGAAGAGGGAGTAAAAGGGGCAAGGCAAATGCTAGAGCTCCTAAAGAGCGCAGACGAAAAGACCTTAGTCATTGCCCTAATCTCAGGTGGCGGCTCTTCCTTGATGGCCCTGCCTGTGGAGGGGATCAGTTTAGAGGATTATAAGGATATCAGCGAGCGATTGCTCACGGTCTCTGCCACCATTGATGAAATCAATGCAGTGCGAAAACATCTCGATCCGTTAAAAGGCGGCGGGATGCGTAAATCTGCTGAACGTGCGGGTGGATTTATCTCTTTGGTTCTGTCAGATGTCCCCGTGACGAAGACTGGCGTTGTCGATGATACCTCGGTCATCGCCTCAGGTCCTACCGTCGGTGACGATTCTACCTTTGAGCTGGCTAAGAAAGTCCTTACTGATCACAACATCTGGGATAAGGCCACACCCGCTGTTAGAAAGTATATTCAGGACAACGTAGGCAAAGAAGGTAATGAGACCCTATCTAAAGATTCCTCTCTCTTTGCCGAAGATAAAAGCCAATACGTCATTGTTGCCAACAATGACCAGGCCATGGAGGCAGCGAAAGAGAGAGCAGAACAACTCGGCTACACGGTACACCTAATTGGCTGTGGAACCGATACAACGGAAGATAAGATCAAAGGAGAAGTAACCCAGGAAATAGAAAATATCTGGAAGACAATTACGCCTTATCTAATTGATAATGACAATGTGACCTTTGCTAGCTTCTCCACCGATGGCGTAGACGGCCACTCTGAACTTGCGGGAGCAATTGCTGATCAGAATACCCTGGAGTTAGCCAAAACTAGAGGTCTCGATTATCAGAAATATCTGGCCAATTATGACTCAGCCACCTTCTTCACAAAGCTTGGCTTAGAGATTAAAACCGGTCCTACGGGGACTAATGTTGCCGATATAAGTCTGGTCCTCATCACCAATCCCAACAATCCCTATCGAAAGACGGCCCTAATCTTTGGAGGCGAGGCAACAGTAAAGGTTGACCTGCCTAAAAGCCGAAAGCCGGGCTTTGGCGGAAGAAACACGCATCTTGTCCTCTTTGCCGCCGAGAAGCTAGCTCAACGAAATCCTACCCATGGCTGTCTGGACAAAGAGGCCATCCGAGAAGGCCTAACTGAGGCAGGTATCCCTGAATCCTGGATTGATATCAGTGAGGTCGGTTGCTTGGGTTATGCAACAGATGTCGGCCCTATCAGCCTTACACCCAAGGCGATAGTCGGTGTGCGTCGTCATTCTGATGTCGTGAATGCCGTTGGATTTGCCTATGCGCACAGTATCCCCATAACTGCCAGAGGTGCAGGAAGCGGTTTACCCGGTCAGTCCGTTGGCTCTGGCATTATCCTGGATATGCGCTCCCTGGATGAGATGCAGGTCGTCGAAGATCATCCGGAGGGAGGAAAGACAATCCTTGCCCAATCTGGAGTAATCTGTACCCGATTAAACAACTTCCTGAAAGGATATGGTGTGTTCCTAGCCTCTTATCCTGCCTCCACGGATATGGCTACCCTTGGCGGTATGATTGCAAACAACGCCTCAGGTGCAAACTCCTGCAAGTTAGGTACTACCCAGCATCAAGTTCTGGATTTGCACGTTGTCCTGGCTGATGGGACCAGCATGTGGACCTCAGAGATCGAATCTGACAATCAACCGTGGAAGAGGATACGAGAGCTCATCCAGCAAAAAAAAGATGCGATCGAAAAAGACTTCCCGAGAGTGCCCAAGAATTCCTCAGGGTACAATGTTTTAGATATCTTAAGGCAGGTTGAGAAAGGTGTACCTATTGATTGGACCCGACTCTTCGCCCATTCTGAGGGCACTTTGGGTATTGTCACTGAGGCCAAAATAAGGGCAGTGCCTCTGGCCACACGGAAGGCGACCTGCATCGTCTACTTCACCGATCTAAAAGAGGCCTGTGGCGCGATACCTAAGATCTATGATCTGGCTCCATCTTGTTTTGATACGGCGGTAACCACCAATCTTGAACTCATCCGAAAGACCTATCCACAACTGGGTATACGGGACGATGCCAAGCTAATGTACATCATTGAGTTTGATGATGTAGAGGTAAAACCAGACCCCCATGACCCAGCCAGAAGAATCGGCCAGGTCAGCGTCATGGATGAAAAAACTGCCACCAAACTAATCCAAAACCAGGTCGAGGCCTTAAGAAAGCTATTGAAAGAAGACTATCCTGAATCGGCGATTGGTTTTGAAGTGGCCACAGACCCGGCAAAACAAGATGCCCTCTGGCTGGGAAGGAGAAGCGCCCTACAGGTCCTTTACGCCTATGACCCGGGCAAAAGACCTCTTACCATGATTGAGTGTGTGGTCTTACCCAGGGATGAGAAAAAGCTCCTGGAATTTATCAGTTATATGGAAAAGGTGTTTGAAGAAGAGCAGGTTGTGGCGGGTACCCATGGACATGCAGGAGACTGTAACTTCCATCTCTACCTCCTCCTCAACCTAAGCCAACAGCAAGACAGACGAAGACTGATTAATGTGATGACCAAGATTACACAAAAGGTAGCCGAACTTGGCGGCAGTATGAGCGGTGAACATGCTGATGGAAGGACCAGAGGTAAAATATTACCTCATGTGTTTGGCCTGGATCTATTTGATCTATTCGTTGAAATAAAAGACCTTATGGATACAAGATCTATCTTACATCCTGGGGTGAAAATTATTAAAGATGCTCGTGACAAAGACCTTTACCAGGCGATAGAAGAGCTAGTCGGGATAGAGGATAGAGCAAGCCAGCTGAATCTCGGCCGCTTCCAAGACTTTTCGCATCTATTTACGGGTGTCTGTTCCGTGTGTTCTCAATGCGCGGATACCTGTCCAATATTCCGAAAACTGCCCGATCAATTCAGCGCCCGCTCCCAGGCTGCGCCGACGTTCAAGCGTGCCCTAGCCATGGCCCTCGAAGTGGATAGAGATCTAGAAACTATTAAAGATGACCCCCTGTTTAAGCAGATATACGAGCTCTGTCTACTCTGCGGCCAATGCACCTTTATATGTCCCACCAATGCTAGTATGCGGGATATGGTAATCAAGATAAGAGAGGACCAGCGGAGCAGGGCCATAGCCCCGGCAATCTCCCATATTCGGTCTCATCCGACACTATATAAATTATCGATTAATCTACTGGGTCTAACTCAAGGTATCTGGCGTAATCGATTGAGCCGCAGGATTATCTCTAGCCTACCTCAGGGATTCCTTCCCACCCGCATTCCCTATCAGCGCTACTTGCCAACGTTCTCTAAGTCTAGGTTAGAAGACAGGTACCCAGAACTGGCCAATGTCTCAGCTTCTCAGGCAGATATTGCCTACTTCCATGGCTGTAGCTCGGATCTTTTCGCAGAACCCATTGGGGATAGCTTCATCAATATCGCCAGGCATAATAACTGGAAGGTGTCTTTACCGACTCAGCGCTGTTGTGGTGAGCCCTTTGCTGCTCACGGTAATGTTGAAGAATACCGCAGGCTTGCCAGATGTAATATTGACCATTTCCTGGATTACCAATACATCATTGCACACTGTCCATCCTGTATTTTGGGCTTTAAGGAATATGCGAGAGACTTTGGCCGAATTGGAGACAAAGCCTATGAGAAAAAGGCGGAGGCCCTGATTGAGAAATTCTTTGAACCCGCCCAGTTCATCATGGAAGTGATTGGGCCTGACAATCTGAAACCGCCCACCGGTGAGCTTAAACAAAAGGTAACTGTGCATTTGTCTTGCCACGAAAAGCTAGGCCAGAAGATGACGGGTACGGCTAACTACACCCGAGACCTGCTTAGTCTCATACCCGGACTAGACACAGTGGAAATGCAGGGAGCTGATGAGTGCTGTGGCCTGGCAGGCCCTTGGGGTCTTGGCCGCCATTATGATTTCGCCGCAAAGCTGCGGCAGGATAAGATTAGTCACATCATAGACTCTAAAGCAGACATTGTTGTGAGCTGGTGCTTGGGCTGTATGCTGCAAATGAGAGACGGCCTTATTCAGGGAGAAAGCAATATTCAGACAAGACACCCCCTGGAACTGTTGAGCCAGGCCTACGATCAATATACCCCATTGTCAGCGTAGGCCTCTGCCCGAAGGGTCTTTAATCCGGGGTGTTTCGTTCTGCTTCTATTCCCCATTTCCCGGCGGGGGGTGCCCTGAGGGTCCAGCAACCTCTCCTCTAGGGACCCGTGGGAAGATGGTTTCCGGGCTCGAACGAATTCGTCCTATCGGCCATGACATAAAGGAAGGTCACAACGAATTTCTCGAAGTCTCGAAGGCCCTTTACCGTCATATATTCGTTGGCGACATGTTGTCTCCCACCATGACCGAGACCACCAGAAACCACGGGAAGACCCAATATTCTTGAAAAAACGAAATAAGGGGCTGCCCAAGTGGCGATCGGCCATACCTCAGGCTCGATGCCATGAGAACGGTAGGCTCTCAGCATTTCCTGGACAATAGGTTCTCTAAAGTCCGTCTTAGACCAGGTATAGTGATCTCTGACTTTTACTTCGATATCATCAAAGCCCTGGTGGAGAAGGTATCTTTTCAGCTTTTCTACGGCTTCTTCGGGTTCCATTTTTGGACCAAACCGGATGTCGATCTTAGCCGTTGCCTTTCTTGGAAGAATGGTCTTGCTGCCGCCACCATCATAACCAGCCTGGAATCCATCGACATTGATGATCGGTGAATAGAGCCCCTTCTTCAGAAGAGAGAGGCCGTGTCGATTGTACTTGAAACAGAGGCTTTTCATCTCCTTGAGAAATGCTTTCTCGTCAAAGGTTCGTTCCAGCTTTTTCAACAGCCTCACGTCCTGCCTCCCTGGCGAAATGACATGATCATAGAATCCCGGGATCGTGATGTTCTCCCTCTTGTCCGTCAGAGAGCTCAGGGCATGGATCAATCGCCACACCGGAGAAGAAATCCACGCGCTCACCGATCCGTGGAGGGAGGTGTCCGTTGGACCGCCCTTGCGGCCGCCCCGGCAAATGAGATCGAGATACACGATCCCCTTGAGTCCCAGATGCATTGCAACCTTTCCCCTCGTATCCTGAGAAAAATCAAAATCCACGACTCCATCTCCCTTTAGCTCTTCTTGATGGGCGCGGATAAATGCTTCGAAATTTGGGCTTCCGATTTCTTCCTCTCCTTCGATGGTGAAGATGAGATTGAGAGGAATTTGGTCCTTCTGTTTGATTGTCCTAAGGGCATTGAACAGGCCGCAGAGAGCTCCTTTGGAATTCACGGCTCCCCTGGCAACCACACACTCTCCGAGTCCGGAAAGGTTATGGATTTCCGCGGCGAAGGGCGGGCTGATCCAGTTTTGCTCCTCGGCCGGCTGAACATCATACATGCCGTAAATAATCAGGGTTCTCGGACTCCCCCCATCCATCCGACCAAAGACGATCGGAAACGACGGATTTCCCCAGAAGGAGACGTCTCCGCCAAGGTCCTCGATGAAGGTCTTGACCCATTCGGCAGTCTGACGGATGCCATCCCCGGTGTCAGAAATGCTTTTCTGTCTGAGAAAGTCCCTGCATGTTTCCAGATGATCGGGGAACACGTGGTCAATGTGCTGATGAATTGCCTTGACAGCCTTCCGATGCGCTGCCTTCATTTCGATCTCCTTGTCTTTTGATCCATACGATTGGTCAGCGAATACTCAAGGAAAGCACCGTAGAAGAAGAAACCGGCGTGACGCTGAGGCTACGGGCTCTCAGTCTAATCCACTGGACGTTCCTCCGGGGGGCAAGTCCCTTGCAGAATTTGCGAAAATCCTCTTCTGTCCTCCCATGGACCGTAAAATCATAGACGACACGATCGGATGCAACGGGCTCGCGGAATCCGATGCTTATGAGACAGAGGCCTTACCCTTGGATTGTCGCTTTCAGATCTTGCAGAGAGGTACCCGACCTCTGGATGGAGCGTTCGATATTCTTGCAAATGTCTTTCTTTGTCCGTGGAGCCAGGTATCTCAGATCTCTCAGACCAACCGAGAAATCCATGTCTTCTGTCTCAAGACCCCAAGTATTTGCAGTAGATCAGTTTGTCATCGGATTCAGAATAGAATTTTGCAATCCGAGCCGTTATGCGATATCGCATTTTTTCATAGAATTTCCTCGTTGAGCGGTAGGACGGTTTTGCCGAAGTCTCGATAAGGATCAATTTTCCCCCTTCACCACGGATCTCCGTTTCGGCACCCCCGAGGAGGAGAGACCCGATACCTCTTCTCTGGGATTCCTGAGAGACAGCAATCCAGTAGATATCCCACGTCCCGGAAGTCATCGGAGTGTGGCCATAACAGACATAGCCCAGCACTCTCTCATCCTCGTCGACAGCCACCAGGAAACGATAGTCGGGGCTGCCGGATAAGAATTCGTCCACCAGCGACATGGCCACCCTGATTTCTTCGTCGGTGAGGAGTCTTGTGTTCTCCAGGATTTTCCTGATTTCTTGCCTGTCCGCATCCTCGAGTCTTCTGAGACGAATTGCTGACTTTTTGGCCTGTGCTTTCGCAGCGAAGCGCCTCAGTAGTTCCTTTTTCTGGATGAACCGAAGGCTCCGGAGGTTTCTGTTCATGGCGTTTTTTCCCGTTTGCCGCTCATGGCTTTGCCTTGTAGCCCGGGGTTGTTTGCCTGTGGTACGGTGCATATTCGACTTCCTGTCTCCTACTTTCAACGAATTGAAATAAATGAAAGACGAATTCCTCATAGCCAATTCCCGCCTGACCCAGAGCGGCCGGAAATCCCGCGTCAGGGCTGATGCAGGGGTTCGCATTGATCTCCAGAACGTAGACACCTCCAGAATGGTCCACCCTCATGTCAACGCGACCGTAATCTCTCAACATGAAGTGCCGAAAACACCTTAGAGCTGTCTGGTGGATCTTTCTCTCCAAGGCATCGGGCAAATTCCTCGGGAACACGCGAGGGGTATGATGATATTCAAAGGAGTCCTTGTCCCACTTGGCCTTGTATCCCACGATGGGATAGATTCCCCTGGGAAACCCATCAAAGCAGATCTCAGCAATGGGAAGCACACGGGGGGTGGGGTATCCAAAGAGCGACACATTGAACTCCCTGCCCGGGACATACTCCTCTAGGATGAGGGACCCGAACCGATCGTGGAATTCGGGGAGTCTGCGCCTCAGTTCCCTGTCGTTGGCCAAAACAGAGTCCTGATCGATCCCGATCGAAGCATCCTGAAATCGGGGCTTTACGATAATCGGGAAATTGAGAGAGTTCAGCCTTTGAGGTAGACTCCCCTCGTAGGTCTTGCATCGGGGAGTCGGAATTCCGTTGGCTTTCAGTAGCTGTTTCGTCACGAGTTTGTCGGTTGTGAGCGCCAATGCCATCGCGGAAGAGCCGGTGTAGGAGATACCCAGAATCTCCAACACCGCCGCAGGATGAGGGATCAACTCCGGATCTTCGTCCACGGACTCGCAGAGATTGAAAGCATACCGGACGCCTTCCTTCTCGATCTTGTGGATGAAAGATCGGAGATCCCGGGTGAAGGCAAGGCGGACGGAAGGTACTCCTAACCTGATAAGACTGTGTTCCACTGCCTCCACCTGGTCGAGAATATCGCGGGATGCCTGAAAACAGGGATCCTCTCGCTCAACGGGCTCGTTGTAAACAATGGCAATGGGCGGATTTTCCAAGTGGTTCCTCCGGTTCACTTGGCGGAGAGCGCGGCTCGGCCTTTTTCCTGTCGATCCAGGTTAAGAAAAGGCCATCATGCCCCTCCGATTGATCCCATCGATCAGAAGGGACCGATCATAAAAGCGTTCCTGTGATAGTCCGTGGCGTTCAAAAGCGTGAGCCAGAATCGTTTCGATGAGTTCTTCATAAGACCAGCCCACGTTATTGGCCAGGATCACCAGGTCACTGTAGCCCGGAGCGATTCCTGGCAGGGGGTTGGCCTCGAGAAAATGAGGTGTTCCCTGCCGGTCGAGACGAATGTCAATTCGGGCTACGTCTCTGCATCCGAGAACCCGATAGGAGTCAAGGGCTACCTTCTCGATTTGGCGCAAGCGGGGGAGGGTCAAATCGGGAGGATAGATGTAGCGGACCCTCCTGGCACATTCCCGCTTCATCGTGGTGCAATAGACAAAGTCTTCCGCAAGACCTTCAGCGGGGGCGACCTCCATGACTCCGAGTACATATGGGGAACCGTTCCCCAGAATGCCCGCGGTGAATTCCCTCCCGGGAAGAAACGTTTCCACCAAGATGGGTGTCCCATAATCGTCGAGGAGACGATCGATCTCATCGTTTAAGGCCTCTCTGTCCATGACCCGTGAATGGGAGCGAATGCCCTTGCTGGACCCGTCGTAGGCCGGTTTGGCGAAGAGAGGAAACGGCAGGTCGATGTGCTGCGCATCTGCCTGATTCCTGATGAGCCTGAAATCGGGGGTATGAATCCCCTCGCTGGCCACGACCCTTTTGGCCATTTCCTTGTCGAGGGTGAGAGCCATGGTTAATGGATCGGAATGGGTATAGGGGATCTCCAACATCTCGAGGACGGCGGGAAGGTGAGCTTCCCGGGTCCTGCCTCTGGACCCCTCAGCCAAGTTGAAGACCAGGTCCACCCGGGTTGTCTGGATCCGCTTCAGGAAGGTCCTGCCGCCCCCGAGGCGGACAGCCTTGTGCCCAAGGCTGTCAAAGGCATTCTCAAGGGCCTCGATGGTTTCGACTGAATCGTATTCCTCAAGCCAGTCGTCCGGGCGACCCTCCTCCTTCGAAAAATCCTGTTTTAGATCATACGCTATGCCAATTATCATCTTGAAGTTCTCCTTCGCCTGCTTAATGGTCTGTCCCACCCGTCTGGACAGACTGCCTTACCCAATCAACCAAATCCATAACGATCCGATTAAAGACCTGATCTGGAACTCCGTCAAACGCCTTTGATTGAAGCCTGAGGTCCGGCTGGTCATTGACGTAGTCGACAGCCACAAATCTTCCATCTCTGGAAAGGGCAATCTCTGTGGAAAAGATTATCAGTTTGCAGATTTCCCCGATCCTCCTGGTGATGTTTCCCAACTCATTCAGTCCGAACTCGGCCGTCTCCCAGGGTAATACCGGTCGGTACAGGTGGGTCTCTTTGTTCCACCAGCACAAACTAATGCGCTGACCCACCATAAAGGTGCGAAACCAAGCCATTCCAACAGGGAGTTGAGCAGGCTGGATTTCCTCCTGGAGCAGCATCTTGTCGCCCCACAAGGCTTTTCTGGCTTTCACCACATCGACTTTATCCTGGGCTCCCAGGATCACGCCTCTGCCACCTCCGCCGTTGGCAGGCTTGATGATAAAGGGTATGCCGATTTGCTGGAGTTCAGGGACATCCTGGATGGAATCCCCCTCTTGGGCACCTAGAATAATGGTGTAAGGGAGGTACACCGCGTTGGACAAGAGTTCCAGGTGCATGGTCGCCTTGTCATTGGCTCGAGACAAAAGGTCAGGGTCATTGATGAGCTTTGTCCCCTGCGCTTTGAGATGCCCCATTAGACCCCGGATGGCTTCCACGTTGTCCGAAGCCCGATCCAGGAAAGTCCGGAAGGCAAGGGAACCGTTTTGGATTTTCTCCCATGTTTCACTGAGGTTTCCCGGATGGACAAGGTAGCTGCTCAGTCCGACCCTCTGACAGGACCTATCCAGTGCGAATACGAAGTCAACGTCATATTCCCACTCCCAGGCAATGCCCAAGTCTACGGTCTGCACGACATGTTCTCCTATTTTGCGGCTTCATGATACCGGTAGATCTCCCCGCAAAAGTTTCTCAAGGTCATCGTTCTGTCTTGGTAGTCCACGACATAATTCGGCTCCACGGGAATCTTCCCGCCTCCCCCCGGCGCATCGATCACGTAGGTTGGAACCGCATATCCTGTTGTGTACCCCCGAAGGGATCGAATAATCTCAATTCCCTGCGATATGGGAGTCTTG
Organism: uncultured Thermodesulfobacteriota bacterium; assembly: GCA_964348185.1. Taxonomy (GTDB): domain Bacteria; phylum Desulfobacterota; class BSN033; order WVXP01; family WVXP01; genus CAYGBW01. The sequence continues at coordinate 27,725 of CAYGBW010000096.1, forward strand.
AAGTGATCAATGCCTACCGCTGGATCACACTGATAGAGATAGTAGGGGCGGACCCTGATCTTCAGGAGTTCGTGAACTAACCTCTTGATGATCAAGGGACGATCGTTGATGCCCCGGAGAAGGACCGTCTGGCTTCCCAAGGGAATCCCTGCATCCGCCAGCAGACTGCACGCCGTGCGAACCTGGTGCGTGATCTCCTTGGGATGGGTAAAGTGGATACTCACAAAGAGCGGGTGGTACCGGCGGAGCATGGCAACGAAGCTTTCGGTGACTCGCATCGGAAGCGTCACCGGGACTCGGGTCCCAATCCTGAGGATCTCGATATGGCGAATCGTCCGCAGCCTTTGGAGAATCGATTCCAGACGGTCATCTTCCAGGAGGAATGGATCTCCACCCGAGATCAGAACATCTCGAATCTTCTTGTTTTTTCTAAGGAAGTTACAGATGAGATCCAGGTTCTCTCCGGTGATATCGACCTCCCGCCTTCCCACTAGCCTCCGGCGCGTGCAGTACCGGCAGTAGACCGCACAGCGGGTCGTGGCAAGCAGGAGGGCTCGATCTGGATAACGATGCACAAGATTGGGAACCACGGTATCTCGATCCTCCCCACAAGGGTCCATCAGATCGTTTTTTCCAACTACCAGCTCCTTTCTTCGAGGGATGCACTGCAATCGAAGGGCACATCTCGAATTCAACGGGTCGAGAAGCGTTGAGAAGTAAGGCGTGATGGCCATGGGGAATTTTCGCTGACACAGGTGGATTGACTCTGCTTCGCTCCTCGTGAGCTGAATGACGGGTTGTAATTTTTCGAGGGTGAAGATGCGGTTCGAGATCTGCCATTTCCAGTCGTTCCACTTATCGGGGGGGACCCCGTTCCATGGGTGAGTGGTTTCTGGTCTCTCTTGATGGAAAACGCCACGGAGGGTCCTCCCCTGAGAACCAGGACCAGGAAAATTATCCGAAATTTCTTCCATTCGCCGAGCCTCCTTTGAGTTTTATTTGGCGCTGTTGTGAGATCGATTAACGCTGATTCAGGCATTTTCCGGTATTTTGCCTCATTCGAGGCCAAGATGGCGGTCTTGGTCACATACCCTTCTCGATCCCACTCTGCTGGGATGAGCATTCCTTTTGCGCTGATCTGCCCTGTAATCCTTTCCACGGGTTAAGTCCCTTCAGGTAATCGACTTCCACTCAAACGGATTGTTGCTTGAAAGGGTATCGAAATCACTTTGGACTCCCAGAAACGTCTGAAGGGAAGGATATTCCTCCCCTCCTCATGGGCCTGGCTCCTTTCCTGAAATCACTCCATGGCCCCAGATGCCCTGAGTGTGATCACGGCTTTCCCTGCCCTCTTCGACAACCCCATTTACCTTAGGCTTCCTTCCCATCAAATTTCGATAAGCCCTTTGCCTTACCTCCTCGTTGTTCGCCACTTTTCCGTAAAGGCAACAACCATGCCAGATAGATAACCCATTGATATTTTACGGGTTTGCTCCTTCTATAGAGAAGGTCCTTGGTATTATTTCTTCCGATTCCTGGAGGAATATTGACAGTTCGCGACCTCAGGTGATCGCTCTGATACCTAAGGTGTGGATTTCAATAAGGAAATAGAGGAAGTCCAAATCGGGAAGTCGAATTTCCGATTTTGAACATACCGGTAATCAGGATTCCGATGTGTGTCGTCGGCCTGAGGGGCAATTTGTATGTTTTTTTTAGAATTCCGTCTTACCCAATTTCCTCCTCACAACTCCGGTCAAAGCCCCTCTTCATGTCCGAACAGCTCACTTACAGAAGATGAACGGCCCAGCTAAGGAATGGCTGGGGACCATGCGACAACCTTGATTTTATTAGGTGGGAGGTTTAGAATTGAAAATCTTTATTCCTGTCAAACGAGGAGAATCGAACGATGGCCATGATCAACTTCGGGGGAGTAGAAGAACGCATCGTGACGCACTCAGAATTCCCGCTTTCCAGAGCCCAAGAAGTCCTTAGCGACGAAGTCGTCGCAGTCCTCGGATATGGCGTGCAGGGGCAAGGACAGAGTCTCAACATGCGGGACAGCGGTATCTCGGTCATTGTGGGTCAGCGTCCAAATTCGCCCTCCTGGGACAAGGCGGTGAAGGACGGCTGGGTGGCGGGCGAGACCCTGTTCCCGTTGGAAGAGGCTGCGAGAAGAGGGACAATCATTCAGTATCTCCTCTCGGACGCCGGACAAAAGGCATTCTGGCCAACCCTTAGGCCGTACCTGACCGAAGGGAAGACGCTCTACTTTTCCCATGGGTTTTCGATCACCTACAGAGACCTGACCGGGGTTTTGCCTCCGGAGAACGTTGATGTCATTATGGTGGCTCCCAAGGGATCCGGGCTTTCCGTGAGACGTAACTTCCTGGAAGGGAGCGGTGTCAATAGCAGCTATGCGGTATTTCAGGATTACACAGGAAAGGCAGAAGAAAGAGCATTCGCACTGGGTATTGCCATTGGATCAGGGTATCTATTCCCCACCACATTCGAGAATGAAGTCTATAGTGACCTAACCGGTGAGAGAGGCGTTTTGATGGGGGCCCTTGCCGGAATCATGGAAGCCCAGTATAACGAACTGAGAAAACACGGCCATAGCCCCAGTGAAGCCTTCAATGAGACCGTCGAAGAACTGACGCAGAGTCTGATTAGACTCGTGGCCGAGAAGGGTATGGACTGGATGTATGCGAACTGCAGTACGACTGCCCAGCGAGGTGCACTGGACTGGAAGGGGGAATTCCGTGATGCTGTTGCCCCCCTGTTTGCGACCCTCTATGGAAGGGTAACCGATGGCACGGAAGCAAGAATTGTCCTTGAGAAGAATAGTCAACCGGACTATCGGGAAAAGCTGAATGCAGAGCTTGCTGAGATGGAAAGCTCCGAAATGTGGCAAGCCGGGAAGAAGGTCCGGGAACTCCGTCCGGAAAACTGGAAAAGGGAAGCCTGATCGAGCTTGGATGACCTTTTTTCGGGACCGTCATTCTGAACCCCCATTGGGGGCGAAGGATTGCCCATGAATAAACACAGGGTGGGGGGGTCCTTCGCATCGTTCAAGATGACGGTTGTATTCTTTCTAGCTGCGCCAAAAGGGGAGAGGCCAATATAGTCTCGGGAATAGAAATGCACGGCAATAAACCCTTCATTACCTTTGTCGACGTTACGGTTCGGTTGCGCGACAGGTTGATGTTCCAGGATAGTTCCTGGCAGATCCGGTCCGAGGAGCAGTGGGCCATCTTGGGCCCGAATGGATCAGGAAAGTCAACACTGGTTCGGTCCCTCTGGGGGGGAGCGCCGCTGCGAAAGGGGCGCATAATCTTTGACTTTGCTGACCCGGAAAAGCACGCTCATCCGGGTTCCCAAAAGGATGCCATCGGCTACGTTTCCTTTGAACTCCATCAGCATCTGATGGAGTATGAGCAGTTGCAGGAGGATTTACGGGAATACGCCGGCAAGGAGGACGAAGTGACGACCGCTCAGGAGGTGATTCTCTCTGGAATTTCGTCGAGTCGTGCGGTTACGCCTGGGGATGAAAAGAGGCTTTTCAAGATAGCTGATCAACTCGGCATTCGGCATCTGCTCCAGCGAGGCATCCCTTTCCTATCCACGGGAGAGATCCGTAAAACCCTGATCGCTCGGGCATTGATAAAATCTCCGAAACTCCTGATTCTCGATGAACCCTTCGATGGACTGGACGAGGTGTCCCGGCAGTCACTGGCAGAATCGATCAATGCGCTCATGACAGGCCCAATGCGGGTCATTCTGATAACCCATCGATTAGAGGAAGTCTTGTCGAATCTGACCCACGTGCTTCTCGTGAAGAATGGCCAGCTGTTTTTACAGGGGCCCAAAGAGGAGGTTTTGACTTCTGAAAACATCAGTCAGCTCTATGGATGTAAGCTCCATGTAGAGAAAGTCGACGAGAAATATCGGGTGTCCGATGATATTGAGAAGAGGAGGAACACGAACCCGGTCGCACCCCGGGGAGATCTTTCTCAGGATGTCCCCGACATGTTGATCGATATGCAAGATATCACGGTGAGGTACGGGGACGTCGTTGCCCTCGACAAGCTGAGCTGGTCCATGAAGGGGGGAGAGAATTGGGCTATCCTTGGGCCCAATGGCTCTGGAAAATCGACGCTTTTGAAGTTGATTCTGGGGGATGACCTCCAAGGATATGCGAACAGGATTACCCTATTTGGAAAACGAAAAGGTTCGGGAGAGACCGTTTGGGAAATCAAGAAGCGTATCGGCCTCGTTTCATCAGAGTTACAGGTCCGGTATCGCAAGAAAATGAGTGCCTATGACGTCATTGCTTCGGGGTTCTATGACTCGATAGGGCTGTATCGTTATCCTACGCCCGAACAAGAGAGGATTGTGGATCAATGGATCAAGGTCCTCGGCATTTGGGACATTGCCCGTCAATATTACCATCAGCTATCCTATGGGCAGAGACGGATGCTCCTGCTGGCTCGAGCGATGGTGAAGTCGCCCGGTCTACTGATCATGGATGAGCCCTGTCATGGCTTGGATATTCTGAATCGGAGGAGGATATTAAAGACGATCGAGACAATCGGTGAAACCGAGACCCATCTTCTGTACGTTACCAATTACCGAGGGGAGATCCCAACCTGTATAACCCATGTGATGCGACTTCAGAAAGGAAAAGTGGTGAGCCAGGGCAGGAAGGAGAAGGTGTTATCCAAGACCTAACCATGGCTTCGTCTACGTTTTCGCTCGTTGTTACCCATTCTCAAATAGGCTTCCTTCAATTTCAAATAGTTGTTGCAGGTCTGGTCGATTATCTCTTTCAGATTGGAATCGACGGCTTTTACGACCTTTCCGGGAATTCCCAGAACCAAAGAGAACGGCGGAATGACGCATCCTTCAGTCACCACGCAACCCGCCCCAACGATGGAGCATTCCCCCACCTTGGATCTATTGAGCAGCCTGGCTCCAATGCCGATGATGCAGTTGTCCCCCACCTCTGCCCCGTGGATAATGGCTCCGTGACCCACGCTTACACGATCTCCCAATATCGTGGGATGTCCTGCATCCACGTGGATGACTGAGTTGTCTTGAATGTTGCAGTATTCTCCTATGCTCACGGGCGCCATGTCAGCTCTGATCACCGTGTTGAACCAGACACTGGAGTGCCTTCCCAGGGTCACCTCTCCGAAAATGGCCGCGGAAGGCGCAACAAAGACGCTTGGATGAAAGGATTTCTTGGAAATGCTTATCCTCATCATGGGCCGTCCCCCTCACACGCAGAATCGCCTTGGAGTCCCTTTCTCACCCACAGCCTCTGCTGCATAAACGCTAAGTTAAGACGCTGATTCAATTCAAAAGTGCATTGAATATCGAATATCGAACAAGGAACTTCGAATGATGAAGTTTTCTTGTCCTTTTGTTTAGCGGTTTTTAGGCCGTCACCAAAATTGAAATCACCTCATCATTCTGATTAATCAGCTGTACGAATAATTCAGACGGCAAAATCTATTAAGCGCTCCTCCAGATCAAATGTTCTACTCTCCTTCGATATTCATTATTCCTTGTTCGATATTCGATATTTTGCACCTATGCCCCTCCCCCGAGAGGGGGTTTCCGTCTTTTACGAAGAGGAGCCCTTTCTTACGAGCCTACTGCGGCCAATCAGGGATGTCAATGCCAGGGCCCTGATCCACCATCCAATGTACCCGCTCTCTTGACTAGGGCCACCCATTCTGCTATCTCTTGAAAAACAAATCTCCCCTATCCCTTGGGATTGATGTGCAGATCCTCTCCGGGCCTTATGAGATTGTGCGATGCAGACCTCCAGCGACCTGATATACGGTCTGAACGATATCCCCACCTGGCCACGATGCCTTGTTTACGGAATCCAGTGGGCCTTGATCTTCCTGCCAACTCTCATGATTCTGTCCACAATCTGCTCTGAGTATTTGGGCTTTTACGATGCCGAAAAGGTCTTGTTTTTCCAGAGAATTCTGATGGTAACCGGTGGGGTGATGATCCTCCAGACCCTCTGGGGTCATCGCTACCCTTTGTTGGATGGGCCAGCGTCAGCCCTCCTTCTCAGTTTCATCATTCTGGCCCCCCAGGGGTTTTCGGCGATCCAAGGGGGGATGCTGGCCGGAGGTTTCGTTCTCGTCCTGTTGAGTGCCTTGGGACTGATCCGGTATCTGGAACCTCTCTTCACGGACAACATCATCGGCGTGATTCTCATCCTCATCGCCCTCACGATCCTTCCTTACCTGGCACCCCTGGTCATCGGCCAACAGGAAGGCTTCCCTCACGGGGAGCCCCTCGTGTTCGGTGTCTCGGTCTTGGTCATGGTGGCGGTTGCCCTGTTCAGCAACTGGCTGACCGGGTTCCTAAAGACCATCTCCCTTCTTCTCGGCATCGGGTTGGGAACCCTCCTGATGGGGGTTTTGGGCCGAATGGATTTCACCGGCGTGAGAGAGGCCATCTGGTTTTCTCTGCCTCGACCGATCCTTCCGGGTCTGCCCCGGTTTTCCCTTTCGTCCACCATTACCTTCTCTGTGGCTTACGCGGCGGTGATCATCAACGCGGTGGGGAGTATTTACAGTATCGGGGAGGTGGTGGGGAAAGAGGAGGTGACGAGTCGGATCCGCAGAGGGATTGGTGCCACGGGCCTCGCAGGAACTCTGGCCGGAGTCTTTGGGGTAATCGGAACGGTAAGCTATGCCTTCAGCCCGGGTATCGTCCTGGTGACACGGGTGGGAAGCCGATTCGCGGTTACGGTATGTGGGGGCCTTCTATTCCTCCTCGCCTTTTTCCAGAAATTCCTGGCTATACTGGCCTCGTTCCCCACCTCTGTAGTGGGAGCCGCCTTGATCACGGCGATGGCGGCCCAGATCGGAGCTGGGATTTCAACCATCACCCGATCTGGAAGGACCTTAAACGGACGAGACTATATGGTTATCGGGATTCCCATGCTCATGGGAGTCGTTGTCTCCATTCTCCCGGAAGCGTTTTTTGAGGCCTTTCCCGCCACGGTCCATGCATTGGTGAAAAACGGTCTGGTGGTGGGAATCGTCCTGGTCGTGTTGCTGGAACACCTCGTGCTCCCCCGGAGGTGATGGCGTATCCAGAAGGAAAGGAGAGGAGAATAGGATGAGCAAGAAGGAAAAGAAAAGGGAGATCGGGTTGGCAGTGGTTGGATGCGGCACGATCGGCCGAATCCGGGCCATACTCGCTCACGATTACCCCGGTGTCGCTTGGCTCGGTGTCTGCGATATCAATGAGGATCTTGCCAAGACGCTTGCCGAAGATGCACGGGCTGATTTCTGGACCGCCGATTATAAAGAGCTGCTGAAGCGTCCTGAGGTCACCGCGACAATCGTGGCAACGGATGAAAACAACCATGTGGGGCCAACTCTCTCAGCGGTCGAGCAGGGCCATGATTTGATGATTGAAAAGCCACTGGCCACGGACGTGAGGGATTCCTTAATGGTGTTCAAAGCGATACAGGAAAGGGGTGTGGATGCGGTGATTGGCTACACCAACCGTTTCCGCCGCCGGTTTCTAGCGATCAAGGAAAAAATACGGACGGGCCAGATTGGTGATGTTACCTCTGTGGTCACACGAGCCTTCATGAACCGGATGGTCCCTGTGGCAACGGTTCGGCGCACCGATCAACGGACAAACCTGACGCCCATGGTCGTCTCTGGCACCCACAGCTTCGATTTGACGATGTGGATGCTGGAAGGTAAAGAACCCATTGAAGTCTATGCGCGTTCTGTGGACAAGGCCCTGGGCAAATGGGGCACAAAGGACTCAACATTCGGGATATTCACCATGGATGACGGTACCATTTGGAGTATGAATATCAGTTGGGCCCTTCCGACCACCTGGCCAGGGGCGGTTTACGGCATAGAGCTCGGAATCGTTGGAACCCAAGGCGTGATCGATGTTGAAGATACCCACCGTGATCTGGTGATCGCTTCAGAGCTACCCCAGTGGGCCGGATACAGACCCAAAGGCTTTCAACCCGATTTTGAACGGCACGTCGATTTCCTCACCAGCTATCCTGCCGGAGATATCTCTCTGGGGCAGTTTTGGGGACCCATGCGAGAGGAGACCAACGCCTGGCTCGGTCGCATCCACACGGGTCTGGGGACCCCCCATGCAACGGCCGCAGATGGACATCGCAATCTTGTCCTCACCATGGCCATGGACCTGTCCGCCGCACGGGGTCAGGCGGTGAAGCTGCCCATTGATCTCGATGAGTTCTATCCCTAACCCAAAGGAGGATGAAAGGTGGCAAAGATCATAAAACCAGCGGATGTCGAAGAGGATCGAGTGTACGAACCCCCGCTTGTTGTGGGATTCGGCATCAACAGCACGACAGTCGAGGATCCAAAGCTCACGATGGGCCTTACGGTCGTGCCCCCAGGTGGTCGGAATCAGGCCCATTACCATGTCAAGTGCGCCGCCGGACTGTTCATAAAGAAAGGTCGGTTTAGGGTGTTCATCGGGCCCAAACACGAACAACAGGAAGCCATTGTCGAAGAGGGCGATTTTCTCTATGTGGACCAGGGAGAGATTCACGGTCTCGTGAATCTCTCGGATACCGAAACGGCCGAGATTATTTTTACCTATCCCGGGGTGCGCAATAAGCAAGAGGCGCAAACCGTTTTCCTGGAGCCGGTCTGGGAATAGACAGCCGTTGACAACCCCCACGTATTGAGTCAGGATTTTGGCCAGGGTCTTGCTTGGACCCTGACTTCCGGTTCGCGAGGCAAGCAATTGAATCTTCCCCGAGCATGAAAGAAATGGAAAGGGAAACACCGGATGAAAGAATCAAGAACACCAAAGGCAGTTAATGTTGCCTGGGATATTATCACAAAGTCGATGCGGGCCCTCAGCGATGAAGACCGTGACGTGGCTTTGGCGCAGGACCTTTTCCATATCATGGGCAGCATAAAAGGGGCAACCCTGCTTGCCAACAAACGGGGCTTGGATCCTGAGATTGTGACCATCACGATGATCCTTCACGATCTTGGGCGTATTCCGACTGGCGTGTTTGATGGGCATGATGCAGCCGGAGCGCCCTTGGTTAGAGGGCTTTTGGAGCGCATGGGGGATTTTACCTCTGAAGAGATCGATCTGATTGTGAGGCTGACGGGGACCCATCGCCAAAAAGATGAAATCGGGGATGCCTACGAAGAGTGCATCCGCGATGCCGACGTCCTGGACATCTATCTTTCGGGTGTTGCGGGTTGGAAACGACGAATGGAACCCCATAGGGGGCGGCTAGAGAAGCTCTCTAAAGAATTGGGCTTTCCGATCATTGAAACTTGAGGGCGAAGGGGTGAGTGGGATAACGCTGCAATCATCTCTTTCTATGAGGATCTAGCCGGTATTTGATTCGGGCAGGGAAAACGAGGTCTTCAATGCGTGGTCAGACAACGGCGGCCGACTGTGTTTATCCAAAATCCAAAATCTAAAATCTAAAATCTGAAATCTAAAACAGGAGATATCTCCTTAGCATGTCTAAAGCGCTGTTCACGATCCAGGCGCGGGCGACTTCGGAAATGCCACCGATCCGGATGTGTTGGCTGGTTACGGTATCGAGACCGCTGAGCCCCATGTAGGTGTCACCGGCACGTTCATTGTAGGGACCCACGTTGGGGTCTGTATCCCCCACGATGGCCACACCGATGCCGACCCCCGCCTCTTCGCGAATTCTACGCGCAAGAGCCTCAGAGACTTCAGTGGAGGCGATTGGATTGCCCTCGAAGTCTCCCAGAAACCGAGACACCGCCTGCTCCGGCGATGTGATCAGCCCTTGGGTGATCAACCCAATGCCATGAGGAACAGCGGTCAACCGGCCAGCCAGCATGCCACCGGTGTTGGTCTCTAGCACCGCCAACTTAACCCCTCGGTCTGCAAGGAGCTCTGCGACAACCTTTTCGATTGTGTCCTCATCGGTGCCATAAATCATTTCGCCAAGGCACCCACGGACTTGAGCTTCCATTCTGTCTAGCATGATCTGCGCCTCACGGGCGTCATTCCCTTTCGCGGTAATTCGAATGTCAACAGAGCCCGGGTGAGCGGCCAGGCCCACCGTCGGGTTGCCAGATTCCTCCAAATGACCAATCTGCTGATCGATCAGGCTCTCACCGACCCCCACGGTCCGCAACGTACGGCTTTTGATGACACCCTTTAGTCCGAAGGTCTGCTGCAGGAAGGGCAACACGGCATGCTCTATGAGATGATACAGTTCCCTGGGGACCCCAGGGAGACATATGACATGTCTCTCATCACATTTCACGATAAAACCGGGTGCGGTCCCTACCGGATTGGGAATGGGGAGGGCGCTGTGAGGTATATAGGCCTGCCGTCGGTTGTTCTCACCCATTTCGCGGCCCCGTCTCTGGAAGAACGCTTCGATATCTTGTAACAGGTTCTGATCTAGCACGAGTGTGGAGGTTGTCGCTTTCGCAACGGCTTCGCGCGTTTTGTCGTCTACCGTTGGGCCGAGTCCACCGGTCGTGATGACCACATCCGAGTGGTCTAAGGCGGTGCGAACCGCATCGGCGATCCTGAGCTCGTTGTCACCCACCGTCGTTTTCCGGTAAACGTCAAAGCCGATTCCAGCCAGTTGACGGGCCAGATAGGCGGCGTTGGTATCCAGGATTTCGCCTAGCAAGAGCTCGGTACCGATGATGATGATTTCTGCCTGCATAGTCACTCTCCTCAATAGCTGCCCTTCCCCCCCAAGAGATGTCGTTCAACCATCCCGGATTGATGGTTTCTCGATCCATGATTCCTTTATCTCATGAACTGTGCTAATTTTCAACGAGAGGGTATCCGCCGAATACTCCATCATTCCTGTCCTGCCTTTGGCAGGATTTCAATTGCCGAGCTCTTTGTTCCTCAGGAGTAAACTCAACGGAGCTATGCTCCACTCTATGAGGGGGGTCAGAGGGATCAATGAAAGGAGAACCCATGGAGAACCAGGCCGGAGCCGAAGGGTTGGTCAGTACCCGCTGGTTAGCCGAGAACCTTGACAACCTTTCGGACTCGACGCGGATTGTGGAGGTGAGCGATATGAAAAACCCGGAGGCATATGGAGAGGGGCACATTCCGGGTGCCATCCACTGGCCGTGGAAAGAATCCCTATGGGACCCTGCGATCCGTGAATTTGTGACGCCCAAGGACTTTTCTCGATTAATGGGAAAAAGCGGGATCGGCCATGAGACGACCGTCATATTGTATAGCAACGCCTGTCAATTTGCTCACTACGCCTTCTGGGTCTGTATGATGAGGGGCCATTCGAAGGTCAAGATCCTCCACGGGAACCGTACCCTATGGGTCAAGGAAAAACGGCCCATGGTCCGAGAGGTTCCCCGAACAAAGCCCGTCGATTATCCGATTCGGGCGACTGATGAGAGCAGTCGAATCGGACGGGAGGGTGTTTTGGCCGGTTTAGACAATCCGGATCGGGTTTTGCTGGATGTGAGAACACCCGAAGAATTTATGGGCGAGCGCGTCTCGCCAAAGTGGATGGAGGTCGACCATGGAGCCCACCGGTGCGGTCACATTCCAGGAGCTAAACATCTCTATTATGGTGAACTCCTAAATGAAGACGAAACATTCAAGCCAACAGACGAACTCCGTGAATCGCTTTACACAAGAGCCGCAACCCCTGATAAGGAGATCGTTTTTTACTGCAGGTTGAGTCACCGTGCCTCACTGGCATGGTTTGCGGCGCGCTTTCTTCTTGGATATACCCGAACGAAAGTCTATGACGGTTCGTGGAGCGAATGGGGAAGCATGGTCGGCTTGCCGATTGTGAACGAGTCTCTAAAATAGGGAGACCCTGGGATGAATGGCCCGTTGGCCTTCCTTCGATACGAGGCGACGTTCTTCTTTGGGCGTAGTTTTTAGGGAAAGAGGAACCCTTATGCGTAGGGGCGGGCTTTACTCGTCCCGCCATAGCCTTGGCGTAGGCGGATGCCTGCCCGTCGCGGCGCTTTTGATAGTGCTTTTCGGGCGGGGATAAACCCCATAAGCGCTCAAATAGGAAGCCAACTCAATTCAAAAGTGTATTGAATATCGAATATCGAACAAGGAATTTCGAATCATGAGGTTTTCTTGTCCCTTTGTTTTTGGCAAGGATTGCGCTGTAT
>CAYGBW010000097.1:0-44318 GCA_964348185.1 uncultured Thermodesulfobacteriota bacterium
CCACGGTCTCTGCCCTATCGACATTTCGATCACAGTTTACCACGATATGGGCACCAGCTTCTGCCAATCCCAAGGCGATGCCCCTTCCGATCCCCTGACTCCCGCCCGTCACGATTGCGATCCTGTCTTCAAGCTTCAATTCCTATCACCCTCCTCTGTTCAAACATGAGAACAAGGAATCCGTGAAATGGACCTTCGATTCTATGAGTCGCTGCCATCTGTCATCCCCTGACAAGCTCACAGGGGATGCTCATTTGTAAACAGCAAACCGTGTTCCTTAAGGGAAAAAGAACGGCTCATTCTAGCCTCTATCGATTCGTTGCGTCAACCCTTCGAGCCATTCCTCTCTGTGTCAAGCTCCTTTCTCGTCATCTTTGAACTCTCCACCCTCTTGGTCTCTTTATGATCATGGGTTGGATGTGCTATAGTATGGACTCCATGTCCTGGAGTATGGATGAGGGGAGGTGAGATGCTTTGGAGGATTTCGTTATTGGCGTTGACCTAGGTGGCACAAATGTCAGACTAGCGGTTGTGAACCTCCAGGGAGCCATGCTGGATCGGATGCATTGTACCGTGGAGAACATCCGGAACAAGGAGGCCGTCCTCAGGGATCTTGCAACGTCTGTCCAAACCTTGGCTCAGCGACGGCCCTCATCAGAGCGCCATCTTCTCGCTGTGGGGATCGGGATTGCCGGTGTGATCCGACCAGAGGAGGGGATCGTCTCTCAATCACCCCATCTTCCAGAATGGATCGAATTCGATGCCAGGACACCCCTTGAGGAAGCGCTCAGGGTGCCGCTGGCCATTGATAACGATGCCAACTGTTTCGCCTTGGGAGAATACTGGTGGGGAGCAGGCCGAGGCACAGAACACTTCTGTGCCCTTACTCTGGGAACGGGCGTGGGAGGGGGGATTATTCTCGATGGAGAGATATGGAGGGGAGCCGACGGAATGGCTGGTGAGATAGGACACATGATCATCGAGGCGGATGGTCGCCCCTGTGATTGTGGCAGTCGAGGTTGCTTCGAACAGTACGTCTCAGCTACAGCCATCAAGCAGTTCGCCGTGGAGGCTTTGAGGGACACTGGAGATTCCCTTCTAAACAAGTGGACGGACAACCTTGAGGAATTCAGTGCTGAAGACGTCTATGAGGCCGCAAAGAAAGGGGATAGATTGGCCCTGGATGTATTCCGGCGAATGGGTTACTTTCTGGGGATTGGTCTGACAAATCTGATCAACTTTTTCAATGTGGAAATGATCGTCCTTGGGGGAAAGGTCTCGAATGCATGGGAACTCTTCATTCCTGAAACCGAAAAAACGATACAGGATCGAGCCTTCAAAGTACCTGCCGGGCGGGCCAAGGTCGTTCAATCCCTTCTTGGGGACAATGGGGGGATCATGGGGGCAGCATACTTGGCCCTGAGAAAGGTGGGACGAGTCAATTGATTCCCTACGACAAACTCTATATCTATGAAATCGACGGTATGATCGACCCGGTGGACACGGAGTGTCCTGCCCATTACATGGGAGCGTGGTGGGAGGGAGACCACGCTTTTCTGTTTTTCTCCCACCCGGGAGAAGCGGCGATCCAATCCATTCTGAAGGGTAACCCATCCCTTCATTTAATCGACCGGCACATTATTGACTATCGCGACTGGCAAGCTGGAGATGAAATCGGTCCCTTTCGCGTTGGAAAAATGGTATTTATCCCACCCTGGGAGGACGTGACCCCATCGGTCGATGAAATCCCTATCCTCCTCGATCCCTCCGTGGTATTTGGAACCGGCCTCCACCCGACGACCCGGAGCTGTTTGGAGGCCATCTGGAAAGTCTATCAGAATGATCGGCCGCAAACGGTCCTTGACCTGGGAACGGGAACAGGGATTCTGGCCCTGGCCTGCGCCAAGCTCGGTGCCCAACGGGTCTTGGCTGTTGACTCCAACCCCCTCGCTCTCAAGACGGCCAGGAGAAACGTGAGACTAAACGGTGAGGAAGGACGGATTGAGGTCATGGGGGGAAAGGCGGAAGACTTCATCGGGCAGCGGGGAAATCTGCTCTGTTGCAACCTCCATGGTCAGGTTCTCGATCAATTATTGAGCACCGAGGCTTTCTTCCAGAAACGGTGGAGCATCCTCTCAGGTTTCTTTGAGAGGGAGGCCAAAGGGATTGTACAGAGACTTCAGAGGGGAGGGGTAAACGTGGAGATTATTCCCTGCCATGGGCCATGGCAAACCATTTTGGGGTTCAACCCGCCCTCCTAGAGGCCTCTCACGCCGGCGCTCTGCGACAGCGTTATTCATGGACGTAACGACGTTGCTGTGATGATTCATGGTATGCTTTGAAATGGGCAAAGACGACTCACCGCAGCGCGCGCTGCGACTCTGCGCGAAACAGAGCAATTCAGCACCATGGGTATCTAAATTCTCGCTTAGAGATCGCAAGTTGACCCGGGTGAGGCAGGCAGTAGTCCTCTGCGTCCGGGTACGATGAAAGCACTTCCCTCACCCTTCGCCGAGACTTATCAGCAGGCAGCCTTTTACCCCCCCCTTACTTGGGTTGGGACAACAGCTCACCAAGAGAAAATCAAGAATTCCTGAAAGGTAACGGTTAAAACCAGCGTCCTTTTGTGGTATATTAGGGTTTTTGGGCATTTGCTGGGAGGCTTTGAAAAACCCTCAGCGAGAAACCGAGAAGAAGCTGGCCATGGCAGATTTGACCGTGGATTTTCCCCTCGGACTCGTCAGAAAGCTGGGAGTCTTATCGTTGTTCGGTTTGCAACGGATGGGGCGTATGGGCCTCTTTCTCGTCAAGGTTCTGTTCTACGCCACAACGCCTCCCATCAAGATTTCCAGAGTCCTCAGGCAAATCCGCTTCATTGGACTTCAGTCCACCCTGGTTATCTTCCTCACCGGGGCATTCTCTGGAATGGTTCTGGGACTCCAAGGATTCTACACGCTGAATCGGTTCGGATCGGACGCCCTGCTGGGACCCATGGTGGCGCTTGCCCTTATCAAAGAACTGGGACCCGTCCTCTCGGCCCTGATGGTAACGGGAAGGGCTGGTTCGGCGGTGACTGCGGAAATTGGGATCATGCGAATCAGCGAGCAGATCGATGCCCTTGAGTTGATGGGGCTTAGCCCTTTTCGATATCTTATCGTGCCGAACCTTTTAGCGGCCGTCGTCGCTCTGCCCCTTCTGACCGCTATTTTTGATGTGGTCGGTATTTTCGGCGGCTATCTGGTGGGGGTAAAACTCCTGGGAGTGAGTGGTGGCACCTTTTTTGGCGAGATAGCAAACTACGTGGATATGAAAGACGTCTTAGAGGGGATCTATAAGTCGCTCAGTTTCGGTGCCTTGATTACTTGGGTTTGCTGTTATAAGGGTTACTATACAGGATTCGGGGCTGAAGGTGTCAGCCGAGCGACCACTCAGGCCGTGGTCCTCTCATCGGTATTGATCTTTATTTGGGATTATTTCATGACCTCTATCTTGTTTTGAGAGGCGAGATGATTAGGGTTGAAGACCTCCACAAGGCGTTCAACGGATTGGAAGTACTCCGAGGTGTCTCATTCGAGATCGAACGGGGAGAGGTTCTCGCTCTGATTGGGAGAAGCGGCTACGGCAAGAGTGTTCTCTTAAAGCACATCGCCGGGCTCATGAAGCCTGATCGGGGCCGCGTCCTTGTTGATGGGAGGGATATGTCCCGCCTCAGAGGGAGGAATCTTGAAGCTTTGAGGAGTCGTTTCGGTTTTCTCTTTCAGGGTGGGGCCTTGTTCGACTCTCTGACCGTGTTCGAGAATGTGGCCTTTCCGTTAAAGGAAAAGACTAAATTGCGTGATCAGGAGGTGAGGGAGAGGGTCCTCTCCGAGCTCGAACAGGTGGATCTCGCCGGGGCCGAGCAGAAATATCCAGCAGAGATCAGTGGGGGAATGATCAAGCGGGCGGCCCTTGCAAGGGCATTGGTGAGGGAGCCTGAAATCATGCTCTTTGACGAACCCACAACCGGCTTGGACCCCATTATTGGCCATACTATTCTCAGCCTTATCGATTCCTGTCACAAACGGCTCCAGTTTACGGGGATCATTGTGACCCACCAGATACCCGAGATTTTTGATGTTGTTGACAAGGTGGCCATGCTAGATGATGGAATCATTCGAGCCGTGGGATCTTCGAAGGAGATCATGTTATCACAGGACCGCGTTGTCCAGGCGTTTATTCGGGGAACCGCTTACGGTCCCCTTCCCTCCCATAATTCCTTTTCCGGTTCACCGGATCAGAGGATGAAAAACGAAATAGAACAGGAAGACAAGCGGTTCTAAGGCTCTGGGACAGAATCTCTGTAACAGGGCGGTCAGCGGGGTAGGGATGAGGAAGTTTAGTCTTGAGCTTTCAGTCGGTTTGTTTATGATCGTGGGGATCATTTGCTTGGGGTATCTTTCCATCAAACTCGGCAAAATGGAGGTTCTTGGAAATGAGGGATATGAGGTTTATGCCCTCTTTTCAAACAGCGGAGGACTAAAGACAGGCGCCTCGATCTTGATCGCAGGGGTAGAGGTGGGACGTGTTAAGAGTGTCGCCCTTGAAGACTACCAGGCCCGGGTTGTCCTGAGTCTCACCTCAAATGTGAAGGTCCAGGAAGACGCCATTGCCTCCATCAAGACCAAGGGGCTAATCGGCGAAAAGTATGTTGAAATCACCCCGGGAGGATCTGAAGAGATCATCCCACCTGGAGGAAGAATTCGAGATACCCAACCGGCAGTGGATTTGGAACGGCTGATCTCCAACTTCGTTTTTGGAAAGATCTGATGTTTTCACAGGGAGGGCTTCATGAGCCGAGCAATTTTCTTTCGAGGAACGGTCTTTCTCCTTTTGGTTCTGGGAGGTTCTGTTCAGTCCATGGCGGGGGAAGCGACAGAACAGATCAAGCAGACGACGGATAAGTTGATCGCAGTCCTGACTGATCCGGCCCTAAAGGAGCCTGCCCGGGCTCAAGAGAGAAGGAAACTGATTCGAAAGACAGTGGATGAACGATTCGATTGGGAGGAAATGGCTCGGCGATCCCTGGCAAGATACTGGGCCCAGAGAACGGAGAAGGAAAAAGTCGAGTTTGTCTCCCTTTTCAGCGATTTGCTGGAGAGGACGTATATGGACAAAGTCGAGGACTATTCTGGGGAGCAGGTTATCTATGAAGAAGAGAGGGTTGATGGGGACTATGGGATTGTCAGGGTCAAGATCCTGACCAAAAGGGCCACCGAGATTTCCGCAGAATACCGGGTAAAGCGGAAAGAGGATACCTGGTCTATTTATGATGTATCGATTGAGGGGGTCAGTCTGGTCAACAACTATCGGACACAGTTCAATAGTATTATTCTGAAATCATCCTATCGAAACCTCATCAAAATGCTGAATGCCAAGCTCGCCCAGGATTGATTCTCGTTACTGCTGGGATAGGTTGGTTCCCGGGCTCTCGGTGTCCAATGGGCAAACGATCCTCAAGGAAACTACCCAATTTGCTAAGGGGAGACGTGAAAGTCTCGTGTTTCGTGTTTGTGCTTACCATCCTCGGGCTAACCTCTCATTCCGCTCTGGGTCATTCTGGTCCTCTGCCCTCTCCGCCTCCAGCAGAGGACTCCTTCTCTATTCTACAAATGGCCGAAGGCCTTCAGGTCTCAGAAGGAGAACGAGATCTCGACACCCTCAGTTCCGAGGAGCCTATCAAGACCATCGCCGACCCTCTGGAGTCCATCAATCGGCTTTCTTTTCATTTCAACGACAGGCTCTATTTCTGGGTCCTTAAACCCGTGGCCTCTGGGTAC
Organism: uncultured Thermodesulfobacteriota bacterium; assembly: GCA_964348185.1. Taxonomy (GTDB): domain Bacteria; phylum Desulfobacterota; class BSN033; order WVXP01; family WVXP01; genus CAYGBW01. The sequence continues at coordinate 5,817 of CAYGBW010000097.1, forward strand.
GCGATAATCGTCCCTGAGCCCATCAGGGTGGGGGTGCGCAACTTCTTCTCCAACGTGGCCGCTCCGATTCGTGTGGCCAATTGTCTGTTACAGTTGAATTTCAAGGGGGCGGGCACCGAAACCGTGCGCTTTTTCGTAAACACCACCCTCGGTGTGGTAGGATTTGTTGATGCGGCGAAGAGAGAATTCAACATCGACAAACAGGGGGAGGATTTTGGTCAGACCTTGGGATTCTACGGGATAGGACCGGTCTTCTATATCAATTGGCCCATTTTGGGCCCCTCGAGTCTGCGCGACACGGTAGGTTTTGTGGGCGACTTCTTTCTCAATCCCTGGAACTATCTGGTCCGATTCCCCGTACTCTTCACGGTCGCCATCGGCACGCTCGACCGGATCAACGGGACCTCCCTGGTTATTGGAGAGTACGAAGACCTCAAGAGAGCCGCCCTCGATCCTTACGTCGCTATGAGAGACGCCTATTACCAGGTCCGCCAGAAAAGGATAGAGGAATGAAAGAGAATTTCTGACGAAAAATGGCAGGTCATTACACCTTTGAAATTCTGGTTACACTCCTGTTCCTCCTGTGCACTGGAAGTCAAAGAAACCAGCATGGGAGAACTTCTAGAGGAGGAACTCTGCTGAGAGACCGTGGATCAGTTTTGCCTTCAAACGATTTTCATGATATTTCGCTTCTTTTCTTCGATTTTCATCGAATTTCGCTATACCCGTAGTGGTATGGAACTTGCGTGATCGTTCCCTGGGACAGCAACCTCGCTGCGTAGAAAGGAGACCTATGAGACCGAGACGATGGACCGGCCGGCTCAGATGCCTCAATTGCGGATCTGTTGTCCACTGGACGCACTTTCAATGCGATATCTGTGGCCAAAACCCTAGGGAAAACGAGCGGGTCACCGACATGTTCAGGTACAAACAGTCTACGATATCGGAAATCACGGACCGGAGAAAATACCCGCGATATGATGTTCAGGGAAAGGTCATTCTCAATCGGCTTTTCCGGGGGGAGTTAGTCGACCTGTGCCAGAGAGGAGCGAAACTCAAGACCCTCCAGCAGTTGCTTCGCGATGAGGTGGTCCATCTGGCTTTTGCCATCAACGGCATTCCAATCCAGGTCAAGGCCAGGGTTGTCCATGTGAAGAAGGGGGTCATTGACGAAAGATTCACCTTGGGCGTCTCTTTCGAAGATATTCCCACAGACCAGAGTGAGATCTTGATCCATCACCTGGAAAAGATCGCGAAAGAGAACCCGAGACCCCGGTATTCTGCCTGACATGCTCGGCCAACGGCTACAGGATACCATAGTCTTCAAGAGCCCTTTGGGGGGAAACCATCAGTCGGCTCAGCCCGAGTTCTCCTGAATAGGCTCCATATACAATGCCGAGAAGCTGCGTAAAATAGAGAACGGGGATATCCAATCTTACGCCGTATTTTTCGGCAATCTGTCCCTGACGGGTATCCAGGTTAGCTTGACAGAGGGGACAGCAGACCGCGATGACATCTGCCCCGACCTCTTTGGCCGCTCTGAGGATCCTGTGGCTCAGGTGAACCACCATGTCTGCCCGCGTCAGGGTCATGCTCACGCCGCAACACTCGGTTTTGTAAGCCCAGTCAAGCGTTTCCAGACCCACAGATCGCAGGATACGATCCATACTCATTGGATATTCCGTGTTGTCAAATTGACAGACCTTCGGCGGACGGGTAAGGGCACAGCCGTAATAGCAGGCAACCCTTAGGCCTGCAAGGCGTCTGGTCACCCTCTCGCCGAGCGAATCGAGGCCGATGTCACTGAGAAAAACCTCCAGGGGATGAAAGACCCTCACGGTCCCCCTGTAGCCCCCCTCAAGGACCTCGTTGACCTTTTTTCTCAAAGCCTGGTCGGTCTCAAACATCTGGTTGGCCGCTTTCATTCGGGACTGACACGCGAGACAGGGGGCAACCAACCGATCAAACCCCTCCTGTTCGGCATGGGAGAGGCTAATGGCAGGTATGGCCACAGTCAGCAGGTGAGAGGTAGCGTGCGCCGAAGAGGCTCCACAGCAGACCCAGTCCTTCACCTCTTCCAGCTCAATCCCCAGGAACCGGCAGACCCAACGGAACGAGGTATCGTAGTCCTGAGCTGAAGCACTCAACGAACACCCTGGAAAATAAGCATACCCCATCAGCTCTCTCCTTCAATCTCGCGGATTCTTGAGATCACCCGACGGAGTTCCCTCGCCCCGCGGCTCTTGTGTGGCCGGAGTTTCAATTTTCCTTTCATCAGCATGGGCCACGCCATATCAATATCCTTGAAAGGGTCGACCATCTTGAGATTCATGATGAACGCCAGACCTAACTCATAAATCCGACCGTACCGTCCCACCAAATTGAGGAAAAGGCGGTGCATAGCGGGAATTTCAGGATGAGGGTTGTAGTAGTCCACCCGTCCACTCATCACCCGTTGCCTCAGGCCATCGATGACTCTGACAATATTGATATCCTGGGGACATCGGGTGTTGCAGGTCTCGCAGGTAAGACAGATCCAGATCGTTCCAGACTGAAGAACCTCTTTCTCCAATCCCAGTTGAAGGGCCCGCATCATCTCGTGGGGCTTAAGAGACATCTCGTAGGCCGCAGGACAGCCCAAGGAGCATTTCCGACATTGATAGCACAGGTTCACGTTCTCTCCCGTGAGAGATTGAATCTCTCGGGAGAGCCTCTGACTGTCTGTCGTCAACTGGATTTTCATTCTGTTCCCCTCAACCCCCTAGAACGACGTTGCCAGACCCATCCCCTGTGACTCTGCCGTCATGAAATAGGGGGTCTAGGCAGGAGTCCCGCCATCTCTGTAATCTGGCTCATTTTGTGTTCCCATTCGATGGCCATGATGTGGACCCCGTGGATCCCCTCCATCTCTTTCAATTCTTCGATCTGTTCCACACAGATCCGGATCCCCTCCTCGGCGGGTTTTTTGGCCTTCGCCATCCGGTCAATCAACTCGTCGGGAATGGTAATTCCCGAGACGTTCTGGTTCATATATCGAGCCATACCTGCTGACTTCAACGGGGTGACCCCTGCCATGATATGAACCGCTTCGTGGAGCCCTTGGTCTCGCACCATCTCCATCCATCTTCTAAACCGGTCCATGTCATAGATACACTGGGTCTGAATAAAATCAACACCCGCCCTGACCTTCTTTGCCAGGCGGATTACTCGAAATTCAAAAGGATCACCGAATGGATTGGCCGCCGCCCCGACGAACATCTGGATTTTCCCTTCGATCTTCTCCCCTCCACCGAGAATGGTCCCCTCATCCCGCATGGTCCGGACACAATCGATCAGTTGGATTGAGTCCATATCGTGAACGTTCTTGGACTCAACCTGATTCCCGAAACTCTGGTGGTCCCCTGTCAGACAGAGCATGTTCCTAATGCCCAGGGCCGTGGCACCGAAAATATCACTCTGCATGGCGATGCGATTCCGGTCTCTCGTGACCAACTGCATCACCGGTTCCAGTCCCAATTGAACCAAGAGAGAACACGCGGCGATGCTGGACATCCGGACAATGGCCGTTTGATTGTCCGTCACGTTAACCGCATCCACGTATCCTCTCAAGTATTCGGCTTTCTTTTTGACCACGTCAACATCGTTTCCCTTTGGAGGACCCAACTCTCCGGTTACGGCAAACCGTCCCTTCTCCAGAATCTTCTCGAGATTACTCCCGGACTTCATAACTTCAGATCCTCCCTCACGATGTTTCTCGGTCCCCTGTCCCGACTCTCCGTGCCCCATTGCTTGGCGGGAATAAACTGTTCCATTCGGGAGAGTTGACCGATGGCCTTTAGGCGGTCATAGATCTGTTGCCAGGCACAGGGAACGTCCTCTTTGCCAATCTCGCATTTTCCATCCTGAGATCCGCCACACGGACCGTTGAGAAGCTGCTTGGCGCACCGGGCAACAGGGCAGATGCCTCCGGTCAGATGGAGTATACAGTTGCCGCAGGCCTGACATCTCTCCACCCAAACGCCGAGTTCCTCGGTCTCCCCCATGAAGGTGGTGTTAACGCCTGGATAGACCGGAATATCTGAAAATACTCTGGCCAAGGTCTGTACGCCAACCCCACAGGCAATGGAGAGAACAGCTTCCACGTTTTCTGCTCTCTCTCTCAACTCATTGACAAATTCGGGTTCACATTGCCGGGTCGAACAGTCCTCCAGGACCTCCAGCTTTTGCCCCGACTTTCTTCTGGCCATTCTCAGTGCGGAGGCAAGGATCCCCACTTCTTTCTCTCCTCCCGCATGACACACGGCAACACAGGCGTTGCATCCAGCGAGAAGAACCCGGTTGTAAGGTTCAAGAAAACTGAGAATTTCATCGACGGGTTTTTGCTCGGCTTTGATCATCGATCCGTACTCCTTCTTGCACAGCACCTGGAGGACCCACCTCCGGTCACTTGACAGGACTAGGCCCAAGACCCTTTAGATATTCATATTTTTTTCTGACCGTCTCGGCGAGCTTCGCCCCGTTATTGGTGGCCAGATTACAGAGTTCCAATCTCTCTTTCTCGAGTCCGATTCTCTCCATGATCCCATGAACATAACCTACCCGGGCCTTGGCCCTGAGATTTCCTGTGAGGGATTGACAGTTCTCCTCGTAACAGGCAAAAATCAATACCCCGTCCCCTCCATTCTCAAGGGCCTGGAGCATGTGAAAAGCGTCGACCCGACCTGCGCAGGGCACTCGAACAACGTTCAGACTCTCCGGTAGGGACATGCCCAGCCTTCCCGCCATATCGGCAGCTAAATAACCAGACTTATCACAGCAGAAGGCGATGATTCTTGGACTAAAAGGCTCCACGAAAGCAGTCCTCCCTCTGATTTTATGCCCCCATTTGCAGGGAGATCTCGGCGTCGGTCAGATGTTTCAGGGTAATGGCCTTCGTTGGACACGAACTGACACAGATTCCACAGCCGTAACACTGGGTGGGCAGAACTCTGGCCGCCCTCCACTTGAAATCCTTTTCATACCCCCCGGTAGAGTAGATGGTCTTCTCGGCATACTTCTCCACGACGATGGCTGAATGGGGACACACCCTGGGGCATGTCAAACATGCGGCGCATTTTGCCGGGTCGATTTCAGCAATCGCCAAGTCGTACTCATATCCCCCCTGAGAGAGAAGTTCAGTCACTCCAGAAGCCGCAGCCTGGGCCTCTACAAGAGCTTCATCAAGAGTCTGGGGAAACCGGCAGCCTCCAGCAATGAAAATGCCTCGACGGTTCGTCCCTGTCTGCATAAACTGAGGATTATCGTCCATGAGATACCCCTCCTGGGAAAGGGGCACCCCGAGGATGGTGGCGAGCATTTCGTTGTCCTTTGACGGCACAAACCGCTCACTCACAACGACAAGGTCCGAGAGAATGGACAGAGAGTAATCGTCTCCCCTCATCCGGGTAGCGACCTCCTTGACCTCCACATTGATCTGACCATTCACGAGAGAGAACCTGGGAGGCTCATCATATTTGATGAAAATTGTCCCCATCTCTCTCGCCTCCCGATATTGCTTTTCCATACCGTCCAGGGATACCTTTACGTCCCGGCAGATCACGTATACCCTGCAGCCATGATTTTTTATCAAGAGCTTGGCATTCTTGACCCCATTGGCTGAGTCGATCTTGATGGTTTCGTTGACCAAATCCAGGACAAAAGCCACCGTATGAATGGGATTTCCCGTTTCATCGAGCAGGGAATCTCGGGTAAGCATGGCCTCCATCTGGGGAGGAGAAATGAAACGCCGATGGCCAAAGATCCCCTCGGTGTTGGGCATGACATCGTTACCCATGGCCAGGATGACAGCCGACCCCCTCACAACTTCTCTATTCCCAAGGGGATCCTCTACGGTAATCCTGTAATCTCCCAGAGACCCTTCTAAACCTCTCAGGTTAGCCACCGTTTTTACGTCGATATTCGGATGCTTCTTCACCCCTTCAACCTGTTTCATAAACCAAGACGACGCCTCGTCCGGTCGGTCATAGAAATGGGTGAGTTGGATGGCCTTTCCCCCAATATCTTTGGCCCGAGTCAACACGGTCACCTGGATACCCGCATCAGCCAACGCCAAGGCCGCCTTAATTCCAACTACACCTCCCCCGATGACCACAGCACTTTTTGAGACCTCAACCCTTCCCTGTCCAATGGGACTGAGGAGTGTCGCCCTCTCGACCATCTTTGCGACGACCGCCCTGGCCTTTTCTTTTGCCCTTTTGGTGTCTGGGATGATCCAGGCGAGCTGTTCCTGAACATTGGCGACAAGACACATATACGGGTTGAGGGGTGTGTCGGCACCCAGACGATGAAAGGATCTCTCATAGATCTTCGGGCTCCCCCCTACAATCACTATCCGATCTGCACGCGCCTCGGTCAATGCGCCAGTGAGCTTCTCAAGCCTCTGGGGAAAAGAGAGGTTTTCGTCCTGACTACAAGAAACAACCCCGGGGAGGCCGGAGATGTATTGAATCATCTCGTCATCGAGGAGATGGGACAGCTTCCCCTCACATTGATCCACAAGAACCGCAATGCGACAATCATCCGAGGGCCCCATGAACTAGATACCTCCCAGGTACTGAACGATTTTCTGGGCTGTGGCCTTTGCATCAATGATAGAACTTCCGATGTCTCTCGGGCCTTTACAGGCTCCTGAGAGAAAGACTCCCGAATTCTCCGGAGGGGATCGATAGAACCCCTCCTCGTTCTTCGAGATGCCGAAAAAACGGGCCATCCTTTCGGCATCCTGGCGAGGCGTCATCCCAATGGAAAGCACCACCAAATCAAACCCTTCCTCAACAATCTCTCCAGAAAGGGGATCGATGAATCTCAGACGGAGGTCGGTGGATGTGGGGTGTCCGTAAATCTTGGAGGGAAGGCTTCGGATGAGGCGCATTCCCTCATCGTGGCGGCAGGATTGGAGGAGCGATTCAAAAGATCTCCCCAGAGGTTGGATATCGATGTAGAAGAAACTCGTTTGGATCTCTGGATTCTGATGCCTGATAGCCTTCATGAAGCGGAGGGCATAAGCGCAACAGACTTTAGAACACCACAGATGGCCAATGGTCTCGTCCCTGCTCCCGACACACTGAAAAAAGGCGATCTTCAGGGGAACCTGACCGTCAGAGGGGCGGGAAACGCCCTCCTTGGAGCGAAGCATCTCATCGAGATCTTGAGCGGTAATAACATTTTGAAAGATCCCAAAGCCATACTCGGGCTTGAGTCTCGCATCAAAGAAGTCGACCCCTGTTGCAACAACGAGGGCCGAGGCTTTGAGCAGGGTTTCATGACCCTTCGATTGAATCTGAACCTTGAACCGGCCCGCCTTTCCGGATATTGCTTCCAGTGTGCTCTCCGTCATGGCGAGCACTTGGGGCTGTCGGCTCACTTCCTGTATCTGATTGTCGACCACACAGGCGAAGCATTTGTTGCATTTTTCAGACGCCTTACAGGCAAATGCCCTGGCCTGTCCCCCCAGGTGGTCCTCTTTCTCAACAATCGTTGAGGAAATCCCCATATTCCCCAACTCAAGGGCAGCCGTAATCCCTGCGATACCACCCCCCAGAATGAGAACCATCCGATTTGCCACACCACCCTCCGGTTCACCGTAACACACATCCCTCCCCATGCGAATCAGGGGAGAACACGCTCAATGGATCATGAGGTTCAACCGGTTCCCCGATTAGAGTTCAAGCCATGAGTCAGAGTAAAGGGAATATCCGAGAAGAATCTTGGCGGTCTTGACGTAGTCGGTCTGTTCCTTGGAAAGAGACGCCAGGTCCAGTTCCTCGCCATCCACAACTCCCTGGATCAATCGCTTGATGTCTTCCTTCTCACCCCAGGCAAAGGCCTTCAGATCATCATCAAAGGCATCGACAATCGCCGAAGCCATGCCATACTTCTCAAGGATCATCAGATAGGTCTGGTTGAGTATGGGGCGAAGATGCTTTGGTGCTCCGTTGGACACATTGGAGAGGCCGCAGGTGGATTTCAACCCAGGGGCCATTTCCTGAAGGTCCCTGAACATCATCATGAATTCCACCATGCTTTTGACTTGGTCCTGTTGAGCGCTGACCGGGGTGACGATAGGGTCGATCCAGATGTCCTCATTGGGGACCCCGTACTCAGCCGCCTTGGTCATCAACTCACTTGCAAGTATGCCCCTTTCTGCGGCGTCTCTTGGCATTCCCTCGGGACCCCACAGGAGGGCCACAAAGCCTGCGTCATACTTCTTGGCCAGAGGGAGCTCTGCCTCCATCCTCTCTGGCCGAGCCATGATCGAATTGATCACAGCCTTTCCCTTCTTGTTTTTATAAGCCTTCAGCCCGGCCTCGATCGCCTCCACATTGGTCGTATCCAGATAAAGGGGTAAGTCGACCACCTCCTGGATGGTTTTCACCATCCATTCCATCAGTTCGGCGCCCCCCTTTCGAGCAGGGCCCAGGTTGATATCGAGATAATCGACCCGTCCTTCTGCCTGGGAAATGGCCAGTTCCTGGATGATCCTCCCGTCGCGCTCCTTCATGGCTGTTCCGATTGCTGTGACCATGACATTGATGTTTTCACCAATAAGTTCCATCACTTCCCTCCTTGAACTGACGCTTCAAACTCTCGACGAACCCTTCAATCCCCCCTGAATCAAATGCCGAGACCCCAGACGTGAAGGGAGTAACCCAACTGCCCTTCCCCCTGTTCTGTGACCTTGACCTTTCCTTCATCTCCCTGCACCCTGCCGACTATCCCATTTTCAGGTAGGCAGGGATATGGGCGGCTTCTCTGGGGCCGATGGCCACCTCCCATTCTGGACCCAATTCCTCTTCTAGATCACCGCTGACAGCCGCAACCAGCCCGGGGATGATGATTCGCTTCTTCTTCACCCTCTCTCCAATTCCTGACTTCTTCACGAAGATCCCCATGGCGTCTCCCACGAATTTCCCTGCCGCCCAGGCGGTCAGAACCGAGAGACCCTCGGTATCCATGACCAACAGGTAGCTGGGAACACGGCTGGCCTCGACCTCACCTGAGACGACAAAATACGTGAGGGCAAAATTGGTCGTAATCAGAACCGGAGAATTCTCACCGGGGTTTCCGATCTCATAAATCCCCTCCTTCATCGTCATGGGACGCTGCGGATCGGTATAGATGTTCATGCGTGCCACCAGCAGGGGAAAGAGACTCTGCCCCTGGAGGTCAGAGAGAACGATAATCCCGCCGTACTTGGCAATAAATGCGGCGGCAATGAGGGTCTCTTTCATCGGGTCGTCGGTCATCTCACAGGGGAATGTGATGGTGGGATACCCGAGGGGTCGCACTTTCTTCTGAAGGGCTGCTCGACGGATAAAAACCTCATCCTCAAAAGCCCTCCGGAGAGTTCGAGATCCTGGGTCCAGAACGATATCCTTTACCCCGGCCTGATCCAGCTTGGTGGTTAGTTGGGAGAGTTCATCCAGATCCTTGGCCTTGACGGCGATGGGGCACTTGTGCTGCTTGGCCAAATCTGCCAGCGCATCGGCGTTTCCGTTGGTCACCGCGTAGATCAAAGGCACTCGATCGGCACAGGCCTTCACTCCTGCAGCCAGAACGTCGGCCTTTTCGCTCATCAGAATGAGGCTCGCATCGGTCTCCTTCTTCACCCGGTCGATCAGTCCCACAAATCTCGTCGCATCCCCAGACTCGTCCTTCACAGCCACCAGTTCTGGCCTAAGCGTAAGGCCCACCCGCTCGAATCTCATTTCGTTGAAGCGGCTCAGCCTTCCCCCCACTTCCTCATCGTCCATCCCGTCACGGATAAGGACAGCGAGACCAGGGGGATTGACAAAGGTCTTCTCATGACGGAAAAGCACCGTCTCTCCACCGATTTTCACGGCGTTGTCTCCTGTGCCAATCGTCAGGGGCCTGATGGGGGGTGCAGAGGCCTCAGCCAGCTCTGTCTTTGCCTCCTCCGACACATAGGGGCAGGAGGCCAGTTCTGCCTTCCCAGCCGCCAGAGCCATGGCAAAAGCGAGACAGGTGGGTACCCCACACTCCCCGCAGTTGGTCTTGGGGAGCAACTTGAAGATCTGGATTCCCGTGAGTCCCATTCTTCTCTCCTTTCGTCTTGAAACAATGGAGATCCTGTGTTTATCCCCATGCGAGCCTCAAGGAGTCCCTCAGAATCGAGGAATTCAACCGAGGATGGAATCCATGGTCAAGGCGGGATGCTGCTTCTCCTCGAGGAAGGGGAGAATCTCCTCTTCGGTCATGCCGACCGTCTCATCGGCGATTCTGTCCATGAGATCCGGGATACCGAGTTCCTCCGCCCGCCTGTCGAACCGGTCCCTGATTTCTTCCTTGAGCGTCTTGGGCATCCACACGAGTCTCTTTATTCCCCCTTCGGCCCGCAAGAATTTCCTCTGGGTGATGTTGTATTTCCCATGTCCCACAAACCCCGGAGTGATGACCCCACCACCGACAGAACCGGCAAGGGTGGTGAACTTCATCCCACAAGGGGTCATTCCAAGGTAATCGCGGTTGACCGTCATGATCCCATTACACAGGGGAAGGATCGCAGCAATACACTCACAGCAACCACAGGTCGTCATGGGATCATTGACAATGCTGTAGAAATTGTAATGATCAAAGGTCCCGCGGGACGCCTGTTGAAGGAATTCGTTGCATCCCTTCCACTGCCCGAGCACTTCATCGATGACCTCCCCCTTCGCAACCGGTTGATTGGGTCCGGTGGGGTTGATCTCGAACGAGGCCTTGCAGTCCATCCAGTTATAGGCGCCACACAGACCGGTCCGTTCAGGACTGATGATGCAGACATGGTTGGGGGCAAAGGATTGACACAGGGTGCAGGAGTAAAAGATGTCCGTTGTCTCGTCGGTCATGCCCTCGATCCGGGCATCCCTTTTGCCGTAGACGGCCCGCGCCTCCTCCAAAACTCTGCTCACATTCTCCTCATCCGTATAGATCTTCACCTGAATCTTGTCGAAGGTGGCTCCAAAATCCTGATGGAGTTTGGCAAACAGGATCTTTCCCAGGTGCTCCAGTCTGAAACCCTTTTCTACGGCCTGCTTGCTGACCCGAATCCAGGCGATATCTCTCTGGCCGATATGCATCACCCCCTGGGCGTAATTGATCAGGTGATGGATCTGCCGCTCGAGAATGGGCTCAAAATCCTCCTCAAAACTCCTGCCCGCCACCTCACCGACAATGGCAAGAGGCAGTTGGCCCGGCGGCTGAATGTCCGTGATTTCCGGGCCGATAACCTCAACCTTTCCATCGTCCACCTCATCCATTTGTCTGGTGGTGATCCACTCAACAGCAGGGGTTCTCCCACCCCCCATCTCAAGGTAGATGTCCTCTCCACGAACACGTTCTCCCTCAAAGGCAGGGCCGTAAGAAACGGGGACTGGAACCTCCGAAACCGTGACCTTGAGACCCCTGACCTCCACAGCCCGCTGAACAAGCTGGTCATGGGGAACGTTGGAAACCACGTGCTCATACGTGCAGATGCCTGTGGGAAGCACCTCGGGGATTGGCGTGTCAGCAATGGTCGGAAACCCCCAGTTAATAGCCCCGGCCGCATTTGCATACCACTCATCAGACACAAAGCCCATGGGCATCACGAAAGCAAACGTCCGGTCTTTGTTGTAGATGAGATTTCGCCGGAACTGTCCAGGCTTCACGCCTCCAAAAGACATCGCCACCCTGCAGGCAAAACCCATGGCAAAAACTGCCGCGGAGATGTCGGGCCCAAAGGAAACGAGCCGGGTGGGCCATCCGACCTGAACCCCTGCCTCCAGGAGCTGCTCGCTGAACCGCTTTCCCTCGTGCTCTGAACACATGAAAACATAGAGGTTTTTTTCCTGGAGCTCCGTAGCGATTTTCTTGGCTGTTTCAGGATCCGGCGCTGCACCTGCAATCGCAGCAAATCCAGGGGCTGTTCCATCGACAAACTCGATCCCCCGCTTCCTCAGAATCACGTCATCAGCCGCTCCCAGCCAGAGGTTTTCGTCCGTCGGGTCTTCCTGCTTGGTGTAGAAATCTGGCGCTTTCAGATATCGAATGGCCTCGATGATCTCTTCAGCAAAAAAGGTGGCCATCCCCGCATCAAGGGCCGGAGCCAGATAGGGAAGGGGGGAGTTCTCCTTGACCGGGGGAGGGAGAAGCGTGCGACACCGATCGAGAACCGACTCCATGTCGCCCAGTTTCTCCACCGGAATGCCAAGGATGGCATAGATCACGGGGAGATAGTAAGCGGTATTGGGGAACCCAACCCGTTCATTGGCCCCCCATCGGTCCATAGCCTCTCTCCACTCCCTCTCAGCATGCTCGACAATCCTGTGAGCCCCTCTGATGGCGGCTGAACAAATGATCTTCGACACGTTGATTCCTCCTTCTTCAGCATGATTTCTGACTAGGCAGCTTCCAGTTCACGCCGTTTGGCCATGTCGTAGAGAATCCGTTCTCTCTTCTTGTCGATCCCCAAGGCCTTCCGCTTGTTGTCAATATGCCCGATCATCTTCCCAGCTGCCTTAAGGGGATCTGCCTCGAAGTCCCACCGACCCTTGTAGATCTCCTCAAACCCCTCAAAGAGGTACTTGGTGACCTCCTCGTTGCCCAACGTCGGCCAAGTCACGCCGAAAACCGTGTAGACCCCAGAGGCCACGAAATACTGGCCGATGGCGATGGCCTTTTCGCTCATCCACTCCGGTGCCGCACCGGCTGCCGGAATATCGCAGATGTCATCCCCGAGGCCTCCGTCCTTGACCACGGCCGTTGCAGCCATCAGTATCCGGCTGTTGTCCACGCAAGCCCCCATGTGAAGAACCGGAGGAATTCCAACAGCCTCACAGACCGAGGTCAGTCCCTTGCCCGCATGCTTGTGGGCTGCCTCAGGGGTCAAAAGCCCGTATTTGCCCGCGGCCATGGCGCTACACCCTGTGGTAAGGACGATCACGTCGTTCCCAATGAGTTCGAGAATCATCTTGAGATGGGCATCATCGTGGACCGTCCGGGCGTTGTTGCATCCCACAACGCCTGCAATCCCTCGGATCCGACCATTGATGATATTGTCATTGAGGGGTCGGTAGGAGGCCCGATAGAGTCCTCCGAGCAGATAGTTGATGGTTTCGTGGCTGAATCCGACCACGGTATCAACGGTTTGGGAGGGTATTTGAACCTCGGCTTTTCGGTTTGAAAAGTTATCGATTGCTTCGCGGATTATTCTTTTGGCAACACTGAGGCCATCGTCATGACTGAATTCAATGTGCGTGGCCCCTTCAATATGGGCCCTCGGATCGGTCGTGACGAGTTTGGTGTGGTAGCATTTGGCCACGTCGACCAGTGACTGCATTTCACACTGAACATCCACAGTCATCGCTTCGACCGCTCCCGTAATAATGGCAAGCTCCTGCTGGAGGAAATTACCCGCCACCGGAATTCCATGACGCATCAGGATCTCATTGGCACTGCAGCACATTCCAGCGAGGTTGACTCCCTTGGCCCCTTTGGACTCTGCATACTTCTGGAGCTCGGGATCTTGCGATGCCACAACCATCATCTCTGGGAGGAGCGGCTCATGGCCGTGAACTACCACATTGACATGATCCTCTTTGAGCACTCCCAGGTTGATCTGGCTCGCCACCGGTACGGGATCTCCAAAGAGGACGTCCTGAAGCTCCGTGGAAATCATGGAACCTCCCCAGCCGTCAGACAACGCACAGCGAGCAGCTGCCTTAAGGAGGCTCTGGTAATCCTGATCTACACCCATATGGGTCCGATGCATGAGCTCAACCACTTCCCGATCAATTCCCCGGGGTATGGTCCCCGTCTCCCGCCACAATTCCTGCCGTTTCAAAGGGGCCCGTTTAGCGAAGAGAATCTCCCCTTCTTGCCGGCCAAACTCCGCCAAGGCCATCTCTCCCACCTCGATCGCGATATCCTTGAGGTCGCGGTTGCCGATCTGCACCCCGAAGTCCATGGCTAACTGGTAGAGTTTTTGCTCATCCCTAATCTCAAAGTCTGAAACCTCACCCTTCGCCGTTGCCAGGAAAAGCTCCGCGACACTCCGGGCATGATCCCCGTGAGAAGCCGCTCCAGCAGCGACCATGCGGGCAAAGTTTCTCGCTGAAATCGTCTCAGCCGTCGCACCACAAACACCGACAGGCCTCGGAACGCCCTCTTTCTTTGGAGCCTGAACACGGCAGGGCCCCATTGAACAATGCTTACAACAGCTCCCCTCAGCCCCGATAGGGCAGGGTTTCATCTTAGCGGCCCGATCGAAGACGGTCGATACCCCGTCAGCCGCTGCCTTCTCGATCATCTCCTGACTGGCCTGATCTACGCTCTTCGCTTCTGTCTCTGCCATAACAAGCCTCCTGCTCGCTTCCGTCTTTTGTACGATTACGCGGCTGCCATCAATTCGCCGATCGTCTCTCTGACGAGTCTAACCGCCTCTGGATGTCGCATTATCAGAATGTCGGCGCCCGCAATGAGGAGAACAACCGCGGTCACCCCTTCCATGAGGATTCCTCTCTTTTCAGGATCTCCCATGGTCGGGGCTTCCTCAGCTGTCAGTTTCACCTCTTTTGATTTCCAGACCTCTCTGGCGAGATTGCAGATCATGGGAAACTGAAGCCGCTCATCCTGCTGGGTGAGCGCTGCCATTCGCATCCGTTCCATCACCGAGTAGGTGTATTCGATCCCATATCCCAGGCCCCCGGTGGTGGGATCCACAATGATCTGCTCATCGGGTACGCCGAGATTTCCCAAGAGAATGTTGAGCTGTTTGGCCAGGTTGATGTCAATGGGTGTTGAGGCAAGCGCAGTGTGTTTGTAGCCGATGGCTCCAGCTCCAACCTGTTTGTAGTTCCCTTCCACGACCGGACCGATAATGAGATTTTTGCCCTCGCAGACTTCCGCCACTCTTCTGAGAACCTCGGCATCTCTGTCATCATTGTCAGCGCCCCACACGATGAGGGGGACATCGATAGCATCAGCGACCTTTTGGGCCGTTTCTGCGGCCTCCTCAGCCGGACGATTCAGACCGTTGGGGTCCGTGCTGATCAGTTGAAGATAGACTAAGTCGGCCTTGTAGTCATCCACGTTTCGTTTCGCCCAGGCCACAGGGTCATGGGTCACCCCCTCAAAGGGTTTCAGGGCAGCCTCCGCCCAGTCCTCCGGCGGCACATCATAGACCTCCATGGCGATCCGAGGGGGGTTTGGCATCTCACCCTCAAAAAGATGAAAAGGGTACGAAGTCTCATCCCCAACCAACAGGGCCTTATCGCCCTTCCCAATCTTGACATCCTTGATTTTCCCCGTATACACGATTTTCGGTATCTCAAACGCCATTGTCTTCACCTCCCTCGGTTTCGGTTATGGAACATCAAGCTGGGGTCTTTCTCTTTTCACTCCCATACCACTCGTCGCTAAACCAGTAGCGCTCTCCGTTTCTCAGGTATTCCATCATCTCCTCTCGTGACTTGAGTTTTTTCCGCCACTGGTATGGGGATTCGGGCCTTCCCTCTTCAAAAGTCGCCCCCAGAACCTTGACCTTTTTCCCGTCAAACGAGACTTTTTCGTCGAGTTTTTCTTCCATGGCCTCTCCTTTCATCCGATTTCTAGTCAAGTCGACTGCAGGTCTGGACAAAACGACACTTGACGCTCCCCTTTAGGTAACTCCTGCGGCGAGTTTCGCCGCCTTGACGGTATTCATCATCAGCATCGTGATGGTCATGGGGCCGACCCCTCCCGGAACAGGGGTAATCATGCTCGCCTTCTCTTTGACTCCATCGAAATCCACATCCCCACAGAGCTTTGCCTTTCCTTCGGGAGTCTTGCCGATCCGATTGACCCCCACATCAATGACCACGGCACCCTCTTTCACCATGTCTGCGGTGACCGCCCTGGGTTTTCCGGCTGCCACCACGAGAATATCCGCCCTTCGGGTGTGGAAAGCCATGTCCCTCGTTCTCGTGTGGCAGATCGTCACGGTGGCATTCGCCCCTTCGGCTTTCTGTAACAGAATATTGGCAATGGGCTTCCCCACGATGTTACTCCGGCCTACCACCACCACCTCGGCCCCCTCGATCTGCGCCCCTGAGCGAATCAGAAGCTGCTGAATACCAGCCGGTGTGCAGGGCAGATAGTCCGGCTCGCCGATCATCAGCTTGCCCACGTTGACGGGATGGAATCCATCCACGTCCTTCTTGGGGTCGATGGCGTAGAGAACCTTGTTTTCGTCGATATGCTTGGGTAGGGGGAGCTGAACCAGAATACCATGGATCTTTGGATCCCTGTTGTACTTGTCGATCAATTTCAAGAGCTCATCCTCTGATATATCCTCTGACTGATTATCCTGAACAGAATAGAAACCGAGCTCGTGAGCAGTCCTCTGTTTCGCCGTCACGTAACTTACCGAAGCAGCGTTCTCCCCCACGAGAATGGTGACGAGGCCAGGTTCCACCCCGTGGGTCTCCTTGAGTTTCTGGACCTCTGCCTTGAGTTCCTCCCGAATCTGCTTGGCCACTTCCGTACCACTGATGAGTTTTGCCGACATATCTCCCTCCCCTTTCACCCACAGCTTTTTCTGGACGCTCACTCGAAGGAACCGCCAGATCCTCCCGGAGCTTCAAGCCGGAATTCAAGAACGACCGACATCGAGAAGCAACCGATACAACGCCACCCTATGCAACCAGCCGTTCAAAAATTTCACAAGACGTATGAAAGGCCTTCGAGTCTCTGGGAAGGGTAAATGTGGGTTTCCCTTCCAGATCATACTCGTAAAGGAGCGAATCAGCTGGTATCAGGCCGGCTACAGGCAGAGAGAGTTTATCCGCCTGAGCCATGATTTCCGGTTGGAGACCATTCTCGACACGATTAAACAACAGAAACGACTGCCCGATCTTGAGATTCAACTCCTTAATCAGATCGCGAATTCGGGCCGCAGTCAAGACCCCCCGTGTACTGGGATCGGATATGATGAGAAGAAGATCCACGTTCCGGGTCGTCATCCGACTGAAATGCTCCATACCCGCTTCGTTATCAATCACCACATAGGGGTAGTTCCCCGCCAGGAGGTCGATACACTTTCGGGCCAAGGTGTTGGCAGCACAATAACAACCCGGTCCCTCAGGTCTTCCCATGGCAATGAGGTCGAATCCCCCTTTCTCAATCAGAGCCTCCTGGATCTTATACTCAAACCAGACGTCTTTCGTCATTCCCACGGGGACGTCTTTCTTCATCAAATCCCTGGCGTCTCCAATCGTTGACCTAATCTCAACCCCGAGGACCTCGTTGAGATTTGCATTGGCGTCTGCGTCTACGGCCAGGACCGGTTTCTTCCCCTTTTCCAGGAGGTATCGAACCAAGAATCCTGCGATCGTCGTTTTTCCGGTGCCCCCCTTTCCTGAAACGGCTATCGTGAAAGACACGGTTTCCTCTTTTCCTTATTTGGAGTCCAATGTCGTGCGCATACCCACCGCAACCTCCTCCCCTTCCTCTTGGCCCTCCGAGGAAACACGCCCTTCACAAGGAAAGATTCAGTACTCCGTGAATTGACTCCCTACGGGGAGGGCAAAAGCAGCAGATTGGCAGATCGTGTGGGGTACCCGACTTGAAGTTTTGAGGAGATAATTTATTATATCGGGTTCACCCAGCCCTTTTCAAGGCGACCGACATGCTCCGCCTAGACAAAGCGCGCAGCGCCCGGAAGTCTTCGATTCCCCGTGACTCGCCTAAAAGAGTCCCTTAACCTTCCCCGTGTTTACATCCACGTCGACTCTTCGGAAGGCGGGATCGGAGGCAGTACCCGGCATGAGCCGAATATCCCCGGCAACCGGCACCACAAAGCCAGCTCCCATATAGGTCAGAATATCACGGATGGGAAGGTTCCAGCCCTTGGGGGCTCCTTTGATCGTCGGATCGTGAGTCAGACTGAGGTGGGTTTTCACCATGCAGGTCGCAAGTTTGCCAAATTCAGGGTCGGCCTCCATACGTTTAGCCTTCTCCTCGGCCGTTGGAGTATAGGTGACTCCATCGGCCCCATAGACCTCCTTGGCAATGGTTTCGATCCGTTGACGGAGGGGCATCTCATCGGGGTAGAGGAATCTGAAGTTGCTCCCCTCCTCGCAGGCATCGATGACGGCATCGGCCAACTCGAGGGCCCCCTCGCCCCCTTTCAGCCAATGTTCAGAAACGGCTACCCTCGCGCCTGCCCCCTCGCAGTGTTTTCTCAAGAGCGCAATCTCGTCCTTCGTATCGGTATGGAAGCTGTTGATGCAAACCACAGGATTGATTCCAGCCTTTTTGACGGTTTCAATGTGCGTAATCACATTGGGAATTCCTTTCTCCAGGAGCTCGAGGTTCTCGTTCGTGTAGGCTGAATCCAATGGCTGTCCTGGAGCGACTCTGGGGCCGCCACCGTGCATCTTAAGCGCCCTAATCGTTGAGACGACGACCGAACAGTGGGGGATCAAACCGCTGAACCGACATTTAATATTCCAGAATTTTTCAAACCCGATGTCCGCACCAAAACCGCTTTCAGTGACGTGGTAGTCACCCAGCTTCAGGCAAACCTTATCGGCCACGATGGAGGACTGGCCCACGGCAATGTTGGCAAAAGGCCCGGCGTGGACCAGGACAGGCTGGCCCTCCAAGGACTGAAGGAGGTTGGGATTCATGGCTTTTATCATCCAGGCGGTCATGGCTCCTGCGACCTCAAGGTCAGTCGTGGTGATGGGTTTGCCCTGTTTGTCATAGGCCACGACGACCCTGCCGATCCTCTCCCTGAGATCCCTCAAATCGTTGAAAACCGAGAGAATGGCCATGATTTCTGAACTCACAGAGATGGCAAAACCCGACTGCATCATAAAACCATCCATCTTGCCGCCGATCCCGATGATGATGTCCCTGAGAGCCTGAGCACAAAAATCCAATATCCACTTCATCTCCACATTTCGGGGATCGATGTTCAGCCTCTTCAATCCCTTTTTGGCAAGGGTTTCATCGTCATAGTTAAACTCGTGCTGGATCCGAGACGTAACCGCCACCATGGCCAGGTTGTGAGCATTCGTTACGTTATCGATGTCGCCGGTCAACCCCAAAGAAAAGGCGGTCAAAGGGATACATTGAGACAACCCGCCACCGGCGGCACTTCCTTTGATATTGAAAGTCGGACCACCGGAGGGTTGTCGGATAGCGCCGGTTACGTTCTTACCCCTGTGCGCGAGCCCAGGGACCAGTCCCATGGTTGTCGTTGTTTTTCCCTCCCCCAAGGGGGTTGGTGTAATGGCGGTGACTTCGATGTATTTTCCGTTGGGTCGATCTTTTAGACGATTCAAAACCCGCATGAAATCGATTTTCCCCAACGTATGGCCCATGGGGATCAGTTCTTCCTTTTCGAGACCCAATTCTTCGGCCAGCTGAAAAACCGATTTCATGTCCTTCTCGGCTGCTTCGGCAATCTCCCAATCTGCCAATTTCGTTGGATCGAGACCTTTCAGAGACATTGAATTCTCCTTCCTCTAGAATGATCTGGAATGATCGACTTCTCCACCCTTCACTCGTCGACTCAACATGTGTGAGACTTTCGCCGAGTTCCCTCTCCATTCGCTCCTCTAATCAATCATCGAATCCCGTCGGATCGCCCCGGGCATCCATCGTCGCGATCATGTGATAATATGCACAATGTAAAAGATCCCCCTGGCTTTGTCAAGCAAAAAAACCAGACAAATGATAGGCCGGAGACCTCAGTTCAAAGGGCCAGGTCGGGTCGAGTGTTCCGATCAGTTCAAAATAAAGAGAAGGCAGACACGGAGTGCTAGATTACTATAGATTCCTGCAACCACATCATCAGCCACCACCCCATAACCGCCGCCAAGGGTCTCAAGCTTCTTTATGGGAAAGGGTTTCGCGATGTCAAAAAAGCGAAAAAGGATGAATCCCAGCAGGACGTACATCGGCTCAGGTGGATAAAACCCCATCGCGACGAGAAAGCCACTGATCTCGTCAATCACAATCCGCTCGCTGTCTCTCTTTGAAAAAATGATCTCCGCGGCCCCACAAAACCAGCAGGACATGAATAGAAAAGCCACGATGGTGATCCCATAAGCGAAGGTAGGAAGCCGGGAGAGCGCCAGATAAAGGGGAACCGCCACAAGGGTGCCCGCTGTGCCGGGCGCAAGGGGACTGTACCCTGAAAACAGACCGGTGGAGAGAAATACGACGAGATGGCGGACAAAGGGGTTTCCAAATTGATTAGACGTCTGGTCGAGCAATTCTCCCCTCAAGTCTCTTTCCTTGTCACGTTTATCCTCACTCCGCGGAGTCCTTTGAGATTTCCAAAGCCCCGGATAAATGAGGGGTGACCTCATCGTGATCACCTTCTATCAGCGATTCACACCCATAGTCTCCTCGCCCGGAAAGGTCAACAGAACACGGCCGACTCCGTCGGCAGCGAGCTGTTTGGCCGTGAGCCATCTTCCACCACGCCTGATAAATGAAGCAGCGTTAAGGACGTTTTCCGAAAGGGGCTGCTGGGTTTCGTCGAATTTTCTTCGCCAGAGCAGTGTCCCGGTCCCTCCGTCAATCAGCACGGCCACGAAGGCGACCGATGCAGGCTGTTGAACCCCCCATGCACTGCCCACGCGTTCCCGGTATCGGAAAACCCAGCCCATGAGCACACTATCCGCCGTCAATTCAGGGGCGAGTCTCTGTGCGAGCGCTTCAGGCCTCTCCTCAAGTCTTCCGTAGTCGGAGAGGGCCTTGGCAACGATTTCTTGGGATACTAGGCTGTATCCATTGCTGATCAATCTTCGTCTGAATAGGTTTGTTATGATCTCAGGGCCTTCCGGACCGACCTCTCCCACGGCCGTGTATCCCTCGCAGCCCGGACAGCGAACCAAGTTTCTGGTAGGGATATCGGAACGAACTAGAGAGAAAGGAACTAGACCTATCACCCCTGGATCTTTTTGTATTGTCCCTATTGATTCGCTTTCTCGCGTTGCGGCTCCGCTACAGCCCATCAGAAAAGTCCCCATCACCCCCGTCAGAGCCAACAAACGAATTCCCCGGGTGGTACCCATTCCCTCTCCTTTCTCTCAAGACTCCTCGACCCGTCGAACAGAACTCTCCATTATTCTCAATCCCCAGAATCGGTTCTTTCCCGAGTGAAACGACGCCTCATGACCGCGTTCTTCCAGAGACTTGAAACCGAGGGACGTCCAGGGTGAGTCGTCGACAACTCAAGACCCCTTTCTGTCGGAAGGACGGGATAGGAGTGAACAAGATAGCAGTAAGTCCCTAGGGGAGTTTGGGAGGGAGGGGGAAGGTCGCAGAACCGGATCGATCGCCACCTTTCGGTCCAAGCGCTTCCCCAATATGCCTCGTCACCCTCTCATTGTCTCTTTTGCCCTGAGCCGGAATGCTTTCTTCCGTTTTTCCCCGCGACTCCTCACAGTCTGACTCGCTTGATCCGTGCTCCCAGCTGAAGGAGCTTTTCCTCCAGCTTGTCATACCCTCTGTCAAGGTGGTACACCCTGGAAATCTCAGTGACCCCTTCGGCGGCCAGTCCTGCCAACACCAGAGACGCACTGGCTCTCAGATCGGTTGCCATAACCTGAGCCCCGCTCAGTCGCTTGACTCCCGTAACGATCGCACTGTTTGACTCAACCTTTACGTCCGCGCCCATCCGCCTCAGTTCACTGACATGGATAAAGCGATTCTCAAAAACCCCCTCGGAAATCACGCTGAGTCCCCGGGCGAGACACATGAGGACCATTATCTGGGCTTGCATATCTGTAGGAAACCCTGGATAGGGAAGGGTTTTCACATCGACACTCCGGATTCGACTATTTCCCACAACCCGCACAGCATCCCCATCGGGGTAGATCTCAAGGCCTGCCTCCTTCAGTTTATTGGTAACGGCCTCAAGATGCTCTAGGGGACAATTCAAAAGACGGAGGTTGCCCTGTGTTAGACCCGCAGCCACGATAAAAGTCCCGGCCTCGATCCGATCGGCCATTATGGTGTGTTCCGTACCGTGAAGCTCGTCCACTCCCTCAATCCGTAACAGGCTTGTCCCCCAGCCGGAAATCTTCGCTCCCATCTGGTTGAGAACTCGAGCCAGTTGAGCCACTTCCGGTTCCTGTGCTGCATTCTCGATGATTGTTGTACCCTGGGCGAGAGCTGCCGCCATCATCAGATTCTCCGTTCCCGTTACCGTGGGGAGATTGAGATAGATGTGTCCGCCTTTGAGACGGTCCGCTTCCGCATATATGTAGCCATGCCTGAGTTCTATTCTGGCTCCCAGGACCTCAAGCCCTCTCAGATGGAGATTGACTGGACGGGCCCCGATGGCGCATCCACCCGGCAGCGAGACGACCGCCTTACCCTTTCTGGCAATCAGGGGGCCCAGAACGAGAATGGACGCTCTCATCGTCTTCACCAGGTCGTAGGGGGCCTCATGTCCCGCAAGGACAGAGCCGTCGATTCGCACAGAACCGTTACCATCGGCGGCGACCCGAACACCCAAATTGTCGAGGACCTTCTGAATCGTCGCAACATCTCTTAGATTGGGAACGTTGTAAAAGGTGTTCGGACTTTGACAGAGAATGCTGGCCGCAAACATCGGGAGGGCCGCGTTTTTCGATCCACTGATCGTGACATCTCCAATAAGGCGGGCACCGCCCTCAATGATAATCTTTTCCAAAATCATCCCCCCATCTCATGGAATCGTCTCTCGATCGGGTTCCATACCCATCTCCCCACCACGGCTTAAGGCCCCTCGTCCATCTTCTCTACGGACCATCCCTTTGGGCGATGACCGCCCGAGCACTTCCAGAATAGTCTGAAATGATCCTAGAGCGTTTGAACGCTCCGGTCTGCTCGATCAAATCAAGAACGTCTGACCCCTGATCTGCACCGATTTCGAGGACCAGCCACCCCCCTTTCCGGAACCGAGGGGGAACATCCCTGAGCAGTTTCCGATAGAAGTCAAGGCCCTCCGCACCGCCATCAATAGCCAATCTAGGCTCGTGGTCCCGGATCTCTGGTTGGAGATTGTCGATGTCACCCCGCTTGATGTACGGAGGATTTGAGATAATGAGGTCAAAAACCCCTTCCGCAGGCGACCTTACAAAGGAGAGCCCATCCCCCTGCACGAAACTCATTCTCGAGGCAACGTTCTGTGCTATGGCGTTTTCTCTAGCCAGAGCGATCGCTTCCCAAGATATGTCCGTGGCCACGACCTTGGTCGAAGGAAGGGATTGTGCTATTGAAATCGCAAGTGCTCCGCATCCCGTCCCCACTTCAACGATCCTTGGCTCCTGCCAGCTCTCCGAATCGATCAGACGGAGGGTCTCTTCCACAAGAATCTCCGTTTCAGGTCGAGGGATCAGGACAGGGGGACCTACCTTAAAACGAATCGACCAGAATTCCTGATATCCGGTAATGTACTGGAGAGGCTCACCCTTAACCCTCCGTTCGATCACCCCCCGGAAACGTTTCAGCTCGCCCGGAGAAAGGGCCATGTCATAATTGAGGTAGAGACCCACCCGATCAAATCCCAAAATATGGGACAACAAGAGTTCGCTCTCCAATCTCGGATTCGGGATGGTTTTTTCACGAAGGTACTTCTGCGTCCAATCCAGGACCCTCAAGACTGTCCAGCGCTCTCTGGCCACCTTCAGATTCCCATGTGAGTCTTCAGTGCTTCGGCCTGAAAATGGGCGATCAACGCCTCGATGATCTCCTGAATATTGCCTTCCAGGATTTCATCGAGCCTGTAAAGGGTCATCCCGATCCGGTGGTCTGTCACGCGGTTCTGTGGAAAGTTGTAGGTTCGGATTCGTTCACTCCGATCCCCCGTGCCGACCATGGACCTCCGTTTCTCAGAAATCTCCAACTGCTGTTCCCATCGCTGCATGTCAAGCAGTTTTGATTGGAGCACCTTCAACGCCTTGGCCTTGTTTTTGTGCTGAGATTTCTCATCCTGACAGGTGACCACGAGGCCCGTGGGGACATGGGTGATCCTCACCGCGGAATCCGTTGTATTGACACTCTGCCCCCCAGGTCCGGAGGAGCGGTAGACGTCGATTCGCAATTCTCCAGGATCGATATGTCCCTCAACCTCATCGGCCTCTGGCAAAACCGCCACGGTAACCGCAGAGGTGTGAAGACGGCCCTGAGACTCGGTCGTGGGAACCCGCTGAACACGGTGGACCCCACTTTCGTATTTCAACTGACTGTAAGCACCTCTGCCCTCAACCAGCGCGATGATCTCTTTCAGGCCTCCGACCCCTGTCTCGTGCTGACTCACAATATCGATCTTCCAGTTCCTCAACTCGCTGTATCTGGCGTACATCCGGAAGAGATCCGCAGCGAAAAGGCCCGCCTCTTCACCCCCGGTTCCCGCACGAATCTCGAGGTAGATATTCTTCTGGTCATTGGGGTCCCGGGGAAGAAGAGAGATCTTCAGGGCGCGCTCAACGCCATCGATTTTTTCCTGGAGCTGTCCAACTTCCTCCTTGGCAAGGCGTCGGATTTCCTCGTCGGGTTCCTTTAGGAGTCTCCGGTTCTCTTCTAGTTCCTTGGACATCTTCTTGTATTCACGATAGTGGGCAACGGTTTTTTCCAGGTCAGAGAACTCTTTTGCAAGCCTCTGGTACTCCTCCTTCCGTTGCATGATCTCCGGCTTGCTGAGGAGCCTTGTGAGCTCTTCATATCGATCCTCAATCTCTTTCAATTTGTCAAACATGCTCTCCCTCAAACCCCCTCTGACCATCCCCATCTCCCACGACCAGCCTGAAATCGTTTTCCTGATTGAAACAAAGACAGCCGAGGACAGGGGCCTTGTTTCCCCTTGCCCAGTCCACGAAAACGGAGACGGCGGTGTACCCCTTCAAGGGAATTCAACCCTGTTTCACGCTATGAAATGTTACCTTTGGGGATGAAGAAAAACAAAAAACGCTATGACCGTGGACAGATAAAAGAAATCGTTCCCTCCTGGCAAGAAGACCGGATCTCTCTGTGCTTAGCAAAAAACAGCAGAAGGGCGCATACAAGGAGGGCGGGCTAGGATTCCTTTCTACTCCTTCTTTGCATATTTTTTCCTAAACTTCTCGATTCTTCCTGCGCTGTCGAGGTACTTCTGCTTCCCCGTAAAAAACGGATGACAGCTTGAGCAGATTTCCACGCGGATGTTTTCCTTCGTGTCAACCGTTTCATAAGTCGCCCCACACGCGCAAGTCATGGTCGTTTCGTAGAGCTTCGGATGAATGTCTTTTTTCACAATCCTCCCCCTCTCACCGAATCCAGCGGTAAGGCTACCCAGATTCCTCCGTTTTTTCAATACACCCCTTCTTCTTTCTCCTATTCCAACTCAGCCGTCCTAGCCATAGGCTACTATCCCGCTCCCTCCAATTCCCCTATTGATTCATGGAATCCAAAAAGCTCTGGTTGTTCGGAGCGTTTCGGATCTTGTCGAGGAGAAACTCCATGCTTTCCACCGTGTTCATCGGCTGAAGAACCTTCCTGAGGAGCCACAGTCTATTGAGGGTCTGCGGGTCGAGAAGGAGTTCCTCCTTTCTCGTTCCGGATTTCTGGATATCGATGGAGGGAAACACTCTCCTATCCATCAGCCGGCGGTCTAGATGGATCTCGAGATTACCCGTCCCTTTGAACTCCTCAAAGATCACCTCGTCCATGCGGCTACCGGTATCGACTAGCGAAGTCGCGATGATCGTCAGACTCCCTCCCTCTTCGATGTTTCTCGCCGCTCCAAAAAAGCGCTTTGGCCGATGGAGGGCATTGGAATCGACCCCACCAGAGAGAACCTTTCCGCTGGGAGGCACCACGGCGTTATAGGCCCTGGCCAGCCGCGTAATACTATCCAACAGGATCACAACATCGATTTGGTTCTCAACAAGACGTTTGGCCTTCTCAATGACCATCTCTGCCACCTGAATGTGGCGCTGCGCGGGCTCATCAAAAGTGGAGCTGATTACTTCTGCCCGAACGGAGCGTTCCATATCCGTGACCTCTTCAGGACGCTCGTCAATCAGGAGTACGATGATTGTAATTTCAGGATGATTCGTCGTAATGCTATTGGCAATATTCTGAAGGAGCATCGTTTTGCCTGTCCTGGGAGGGGCCACAATAAGGCCGCGCTGTCCTTTGCCAATGGGCGTCAGAAGATCCATGACACGGGCAGAGTAGTTCTCCGCGTCGTTGACTTCAAGACTGATCTTTTCTTGTGGGTAGAAGGGGGTCAGGTTATCAAAAAGGATCTTATCACGGGCGCTATCCGGATCCTCGTAGTTTACCGACTCCACCTTCAGCATGGCAAAGTATCTTTCCGTGTCCTTTGGAGGCCGAATCTGCCCTGAAACGGTATCCCCTGTCCGCAGGTTGAATCTTCGGATCTGAGAAGGGGAGATGTATATATCATCCGGGCCTGGTAGGTAGTTGTAATCGGGTGCTCGCAAAAACCCAAAACCGTCTGGAAGGATCTCCAACACCCCCTCCCCGAAAATCAGGCCATTCTTGTCCTGCTGGGCCTGGAGTATAGAGAAGATCAACTCCTGCTTTCTCAGGCTACTCGCCCCTTCGACATTCAATTCCTTTGCAATGGTGTTCAGTTCAGCAATCTTCTTCTGTTTTAACTCCTTGAGGTTCATGACTTCTCCTAATCACATCTTTGAAATGATACAGCTCGTTAGGACCACACGTTTTCTGATAATGATCCCTCTAAATTGGATCCATGGAGTGCGGGAATATTGGAACAGGGCATGGCAAAAGCCGAAAAAGTCATTCCCTAATGCACTCATTCCTCTCTGTCACTTTGTTCAAAATAGGTCATCCCTTATTCCACCCTTCGAGTATTTCAATTGGAACGGAACCCGCGGGTTATTGGATATTCAGGGTGAACTAAATGTCTAACTGCCCAACATTAATCGCATTTTCCTCGATGAATTTACGTCTTTCCTCCACCTGATCGCCCATGAGAATTGTGAAGATGTCGTCCGCCTCCACAGCATCTTCGATCCTTACCCGAAGGAGGACACGGGTATCCGGATTCATTGTGGTTTCCCAGAGTTGATCCGGATTCATTTCGCCCAGTCCTTTGTATCTCTGAATCGAGGTGCCTTCCTTGCCGACCTCCTCAATAAGCGACATCAGCTGATCTTCACTCTCCACTCGGACCTCGACTCCCCTGTGGACGATATAGGGGGGTTTCTCAAATCCATTGATCTCATGATAGGCCGTGCTCAGACCTCTAAAGGCTGCCGATGAAATCAGCTCCCAATTGAGTCGATTCCTGGGGCTGTCGCCGTTTTCTCCTATTTCCAATTCGTAAAGGCTACGTTCCTCATCTTTGAGAACCTCTGAAGTCTGGAATCCCTGTTCCAGGAGTCGTCTCTGGACCTCCAGGAGTTTATTCTCGTCTTCGAAAAATTCACGGTCCTTTATCCCAATCTCAAGAAGGGCATCCATGAACCGGTCAGAATAGCCCCGATCTAGAATCTTCCTTTTGAAGTATCGGTATTGAAAAAACCAATTGAGTATCGATTTGAGCCTCCCTCCAGAGAATTCTTTCCCGCTCTTTACAACCCTTACCTTGGTCTTTCTTGTTGCCCTTTCCAGAAGAAATCGACTCATCTCCTGCTCAACTCGAATGTAATGGTCAGTCTTCCCCTCTCTCACCTTGAAAAGGGGAGGTTGGGCAATATAGAGATACCCTCGCTCGACCATCTCGGGCATTTGCCGGTAGAAAAAGGTCAGAAGGAGGGTCCGGATATGTGAACCATCAACGTCAGCATCCGTCATGATGATAATATGATGGTACCGGAGCTTTGAGATATCGTAGTCGTCTGTGCCGATTCCAGCCCCCAAAGCTGCAATAATGATCTTGATCTCTTCGTTGGAAAGCATCTTGTCAAATCTCGCCTTCTCCACGTTGAGAATCTTCCCTTTTAACGGAAGAATGGCCTGAAAGGTCCGGTCCCGACCCTGTTTGGCTGATCCTCCCGCTGAATCGCCCTCGACGATATAGAGTTCACTACGGCCCGGATCCTTCTCCTGACAGTCAGCGAGTTTGCCAGGCAGGGCATCACTCTCCAGAATTCCCTTCCGTCGAGTCAGTTCTCTGGCTTTTCTCGCCGCCTCGCGGGCTCTGGCCGCGTCGACAACTTTCGCAATGATTCTTCGAGCGACTTTGGGATTCTCCTCAAGAAACATCGCGAGCTTTTCGTTGACAAGGCCTTCCACCACCCCCTTGACTTCGCTGTTTCCCAGCTTGGTCTTGGTCTGGCCCTCAAACTGGGGTTCCGGGACTTTCACGCTCATCACAGCGACTAACCCCTCACGCACGTCTTCTCCGGTGAGATTCTCTTTCAGTCCCTTGAGCAGGTTATTGTTGGTGGCGTAGGAATTTATCGTTCTCGTGAGGGCAGCTTTGAAACCGATGAGGTGGGTTCCCCCTTCTTTCGTGTTGATGCTGTTGGCATACGAAAACA
Organism: uncultured Thermodesulfobacteriota bacterium; assembly: GCA_964348185.1. Taxonomy (GTDB): domain Bacteria; phylum Desulfobacterota; class BSN033; order WVXP01; family WVXP01; genus CAYGBW01. The sequence continues at coordinate 34,358 of CAYGBW010000097.1, forward strand.
GGTTCTCCGCATACCCGTCATTGTATTGAAAAGCGACCTCAGCGGAAACCCCGTTTTTTGTGCCTTCGAAGTAGATCGGTTTGGGATGAATACAGCTCTTGTTCTTATTGAGGTATTCCACGAAGGAAACAATCCCCCCTTCGTACAGGAACTCATGCTTTCTCTCTGTCCTCTCGTCATAAATGGAGATGAATATCCCCTTGTGGAGGAATGATAGCTCACGAAGTCGTTGGGAGAGGAGTTCGAAGCTGAACACCGTGGATTCAAAGACTTCAGGATCAGGCTTGAATCGAATTACCGTACCTGTTTCCTTCGTTCTTCCCGTGGCCTTTAGGGCGGTTACGGCCTTGCCTCGACTATAGCTCTGAGTATAGAGCTGGCTGTCTCGCCGGATCTCCAGCTCGATAAATTCGGATAGCGCATTAACCACAGATAGGCCAACGCCGTGAAGGCCGCCTGACACTTTGTAGGTCCGTTTATCAAACTTGCCTCCGGAATGGAGTTTGGTCATCACAACTTCAACCGCGGGACGTCTTTCCTTCTTGTGAATGTCCACAGGAATTCCCCGTCCGTTATCCCGGACGGTTACGCTATTATCGATGTGAATGGTCACCTCAATGCGGGTACAGTACCCCCCGAGTGCCTCATCGATGCTGTTGTCGACCAATTCATGGACAAGATGGTGAAGCCCTTCAGATCCGGTGTTTCCTATATACATCGCCGGCCTCTTCCGAACGGCCGTCAACCCATCGAGAACTCTGATTTGATCTGCAGTGTAAAACCGATCCTTCATTAAATGTCATTTCCCCATTATAGTTTCATTGGCATGACGAGACAGAGATGACCCTTCTCTCCAATAGGTCGAATGATCGCAGCAGTCGTGTTATCCTTCACTTCAAATAGGACCTCTTCCGTACCCATAACGGCGAGTGCATCGAGAAAATATCGTGCATTGAAACCGACAGCCAAGCCCTCACCGTTGTAGTCGACCTCGATATCCTCTCTTGCATCTCCGAGGTCTTGAGTGGATGAGGAGACTGCTATACACCCTTGCCGAATTTCAAATACCAAACCCTCCCCCCGCTCACCCGCCATCGTTGAGATTCTCTTCAGACAGGTCGTAAATCGTTCCCTGGACAGCGTGATTTTCTTCTCATTTTCCTTGGGTATGACCGATTCGTAGTCTGGAAACTCACCCTCGATCAAGCGGGTCAGAACCACCATCCCATCCTTCCTGGCAATAAAGTTGTTCTCAGAAAGGGAGAGGTGGACCAGATCTTCCTGTTCCTCCTCTTTCGACCCCCCATCACCGATCAGTCTTCTGATTTCAAGAAGACCTTTTTTCGGGATAATTACACCCCCTTCCAGGCTCGAGAACTCCAAACCAGGTTTGTCAATAAGAGAGAGACGATGGCCGTCAGTGGCAACCATTCGCAGGGTAGGCTGGTCTTCAAGGTCGATTCCTTTGAAAAAGACCCCGTTCAGATTGTAGCGAGACTCTTCTGTCGAGGCTGCAAAAACGGTCTTCTCAATCATTTCTCGGAGTTCTCCGGCAGGAAAAGCGTGGAAGTCCTCGTCCCGAAAGGTAGGCAGAGGTGGGAATTCATCTGGATTCACACCGGCAATATTGAATATGGCTTTCTCACAGGTAAGGGTGACCCAGTTGTTTTCTTTTCTTACGAGATGGATTTCTGACTCAGGGAGTTCTCTGACGATTTCGAAGAGTTTACGAGCTGAAAGAGAAACTTGGCCCTCTAGGATGACCGTAGCTGAAAGGCGCCCCCGGACCGCTGTCTCCAGATCGGTTGCTGTCAGAGTGATGGCTTCGTGATCCGTCTGGATGAGTAGATTGGCGAGGATGGGAATGGTGGTTCTCCGTTCTACAATTGCCTGAGTCATGGCAAGACCCTTCAGGAAGTTTTTTTTCTGAATTCGGAATTCCATGAGCTCCTCCTAAATTAGATACTATAAGTTAGGTATATATAAATCAGTATTAAAATAGTAACGGTTGATTTGTGTAAAAGCTGCCTATCTGTTGCATTTTCAAGATTTTTCTGAGTTAGGAGACCGTGAAAAACAGACCATGAATTGTTGAAAGGGAAAGGCTGCTCCCGTGTCCCCAATTTATCAACGACCTTGTCCCCAGGGTTATTCACTGGTTTTTGATCAGACGAATCAATTTGTCCAGACTAGCCTTCAAAGTGGGCTCTTCTAGGCTTTTTTGTTCGATTTTGTTGATGGCATGGAGAACCGTCGTATGGTCTTTTCCACCGAATTTTTCCCCTATTTCCTGAAGGGAAAGGTTCGTGAGTCTGCGGCAGAGGCACATGGCTATCTGCCTGGGAAGCACAAAGCTCTTGTTCTTCTTCCTGGCTCTGAGATCCGCAGGACGGACATTGAAAAAGGAGGCAACGCTCTTCTGAATGGCCTCGACGGGTATGGTTTCATCGTCTTCTCTCACGATATTTCGAAGAACCTCTCGGGCCATTTCCAGAGTGACCTCGGTATTGGTCAGGGATGCGAAAGCCCCGATACGGATAAGTGAACCCTCTAGAATCCTGATGTTTGAATCGATGTGGGTGGCGAGAAAAAAAGCAACGTCATTCGGAAGGTCGATCCGTTCAACGGCAGCCTTTTTCTTGAGAATAGCGACCTTGGTTTCGACGTCGGGGGGTTGAATGTCAGCGATGAGACCCCATTCAAATCTCGAGCAGAGGCGTTCTTCAAAACTCGGAATGTCTCTTGGAAATTTGTCACTGGTAACGACAATCTGTTTTCTACTCTCATAGAGGGAGTTGAAAATGTGAAAGAACTCTGCCTGGGTCCTCTCCTTTCCAGCAATAAATTGGATATCGTCGATGAGGAGAATGTTCATGCGCCTGAACCGGGTTCGGAATTCGTCCATCCGCTCATAACGAATGGAGTTGATGAGTTCGTTTGTGAAGTCCTCTGACGAGAGATAGCAGAGAGAACTGGAATCTGGAACGATGTTTTTTTGAAGAACGTGGGTGCGAATGGCGTGAAGAAGGTGGGTCTTGCCGAGCCCGACACCGGCGTAAATGAACAGGGGGTTGTAGTTCTTTCCAGGGAGGTTAGCCACGGCGAGACATGCTGCATTTGCGAACTGATTGCTTGGTCCGACGACAAACGTGTCAAACGTGTATTTGGGGTTGAAGGGGGGTTTGCAAAGAACAGAACGTGCGGCCATCGATTGGGATCCACGTGCCTCATCAAGAAGGGCGTGTGTTTTCTGTGGACTCAATACGAAACTAATGGAAAAATGCTCCTGCGTTTCCTCAAACAGGGAGGTCTCTATCAGGGGAAGGTAATTGTCGTGAATCCAGTCTCGGAAAAAACGGTTAGGCACCTGAATTTCAAGCTGCTTATCGTGGATAGAAACGGGTTTAATCGGTCTTATCCACGTCTCGAAACTCTGGAGATTCACCTTTTCCTTGAGAGATTGCAAAACCTTTTGCCAAAGTTCGTTCATGGATCTCGCCCGGAGGATGAATGAGTCCTGGGAATTTCGATGAGAAGGGTAGAATAAGGTAAAGACCGTTCTACTTTATGAAGGCTTCCCCGTTCCTTAATTCATAGACAGAGGCTTCCACGCCTGCGGATAAAATGGAGATTGTGGGGAACAGCGACCAATTAAGGAAATTCCCTTTGAAGTGAACCAATTCAAAGACGATTGGATAGGCTCCAGATATAGTATAACAACAGAAAAACGAAAGTTCAAGCTATTTTTCACGATTTTTTGCTTCCCTCTTCCCGATATCCATTTTGCACTTCCCATGGGGAGTCACGTTAGAAAAATGGGAACGGGCTCAAGGTTGCGCACTGAGTCCTTCTCGATTGAATCATGGGGCTCAAAGTGATAGGCTACCATAGAAAACCTAGGGTGATCCCATCTTCGCCGGAATCTCAGTCGAAAGGGGAACATCGACATACTGAGGGGCCTGAGGGCCGGGGTTGAGCCTTCGACCTCTGACGGGTATGGGGATGGATCATGAAAATCGCACTCGCTCAGATTAACACCACGATCGGGGATATGGAGGGAAACGCTAAGAGGATCCGAGAAGCGATTAGGGAGGCGAGGCTTCTCGGGGCCGATCTGGTTGTGTTTTCGGAAATGACGACTACGAGTTACCCTCCGAGAGATCTTTTGGAAAAGGAGTCTTTCATTGAAGAGAATCTTCGAACCCTTGAGAAGGTTGCTCAGTCGAGCCAGGGTATCGGTGTCATCTGTGGATTTGTCGACAGAAATCAGAGAGGGACGGGAAAAAGGCTGTTCAATGCTGCCGCCCTCCTCTACCAGGGCGATATTCTCTTCCGCCAGTATAAGTCACTCCTTCCCACTTACGACGTGTTTGATGAGAGCCGTTATTTTGAGCCTGCTCGGGAGAGGGAGGTCGTAGAATTTCGTGGAATGGCAATAGGACTGTCGATTTGTGAGGACGTCTGGAATGATAAGGACTTTTGGAAGCGCCGTGTCTATTGCATGGATCCTGCCGAAGAGCTGATCAGCAAGGGCGCAGGAATTCTCGTCAATATCTCGGCCTCTCCTTACTCAATGGGAAGACTTTCGTTTCGGGAGGAGATGCTTGGGGCGATCGCTCGTAAGTACCGGTGCTCCCTGATCTACGTGAACCAGGTAGGGGGCAATGATGAGTTGCTTTTTGATGGGGCTAGTGTTGCGTTGAATGGTGAGGGCAGGGTGGTCAGTCGCTGCCGAGACTTTGAAGAAGACATGGTGGTATATGATACTGAGAGAGAGACGGGGCCGGTCCATCCTGTTTGCGGGGGGGAAGAGTCCGTCTTCAGGGCCCTCGTCATGGGAACACGGGATTATACAGAAAAATGCGGCTTCAGGAATGCGGTTCTGGGGCTCAGTGGGGGAATCGACTCTTCTCTCACTGCGGTGATAGCCGTTGAGGCGCTGGGGAAGGAGAATGTTCTCGGGGTGATGATGCCGTCACCGTATTCATCGGAGGGAAGCCTGCGGGATGCCAAGAGGCTCGCAGAAAACCTGGGTATTGAGTATCGGGTCATCCCCATCACCTCGGTGTTTCAGGCCTACCTGGATTCCCTGAGGACAACCTTCAAGGGACAAAAGCCTGATGTTACAGAGGAGAATCTACAGGCCAGAATTCGAGGGAATCTTCTGATGGCGATTTCGAACAAGTTCGGATGCCTCGTTCTGACCACAGGGAACAAGTCGGAAGTGGCTGTAGGATACTCTACCCTTTACGGCGACATGGCTGGCGGCCTGTCCGTGATTTCCGATGTGCCCAAGACGCTTGTCTATGGACTGGCACGATATGTGAACAGGGAGAGAGCGTTGATTCCTGAAGAGACGATTGAGAAAGTTCCTTCTGCCGAACTTCGACCCAACCAGCGGGACGAAGACAGCCTGCCTCCCTATTCGGTTCTCGACCCCATTCTTAAGGGTTATGTGGAAGACAATCTAAGTCCAGAGGCGGTTGCTGCCCTTGGCTATGACGTGGATTTGGTACGAGACGTTATCCGCAGAGTGGATGCCAATGAATACAAGAGGCGACAAGCGGTTCCAGGTCTGCGAGTCACGTCAAAGGCCTTTGGCATGGGTCGAAGACTCCCGATTGCACAGAGATACTCGGCGGTCTAGGGTGTGGAGGTGGGAGGGCATATTGCGACCTCTCAGTGACCGGTTTCGCCATCGATTCGATCCCCCCCGGGGGTTATCCTCTGCTTTGTAAGCGCCACGGGTCAGGGTGGACAGACTTGACAAGTCCGCCGAGTTGTGTTGTTTATTAACGGGTTGTTGCCCGAATTTTTCTTGGCTTTTGAGGCGCTTTTTGATCGATGAAGAACCGCAAATCCCGCTGGTGGGGGGGTTGACGAGTTACTTCTGAAAAACATCGTCTTTTCTCATCGGGCGGGGCTTTTGACCCGTTCCATGGTCGGTAGTTCGATTTCGACGCTGACGTGTTGCTTTGTGCTCCGAACTCTTCGCCTGGGGATCAAATTGCTGAAAGGGATAAGGATAACGGTCGTTTGAGTCTTTGATTTAATAGGGAAGGCGGAAAATGAAACGGACATTTCAACCGAGTAATATCAAGAAAAAGAGAACCCATGGCTTCTTGGCTCGGATGAGCACCAAGGGAGGGAGGGTGATCTTAAAAAGAAGAAGAGCCAGGGGGCGTAAACGGCTGACTGTCTAGGGATGAAGGAATACGGTTTCCCAAAGGAATTTCGGCTTCTTAGACGTACAGATTTTGTTTTTAAGAGGCAAAGGGCCAGAAGAATCTACACCAGAAACTTCACGATCGTTAGCAGCGAGAACAGGAAGGGAGGGCCGAGGCTGGGAATTGTTGCTAGCAAGAAGACGGGTAATGCCGTCGCCAGGAACCGAATAAAGCGGCTTGTACGGGAGTATTTTCGGTTAAATCGCCGGAAAATGAATCAGACTGAGGATATTATTGTCATTGCTCGACCGAAGGCACGGATTGAGAGATACGCTGATGTTGAGGAAGAGTTGAAAGAATTGCTTGAGAGGGGCCTGGGATAGGGGGTCCCAGCTGATTGCGGTTATGGTTGGAAGAACGCTTATTGCGTTAATCAAAGGATATCAGGTTCTTATCTCTCCTCTTTTCGGACCCACCTGCAGATTCGTGCCGTCGTGCTCTACCTACACGATCGATGCGCTACGAGAGTTGGGGGTGGCAAAAGGGCTTTGGCGTGCGATGAGGAGGCTTCTGAAATGTCACCCTTTTCACCCGGGTGGGTATGATCCGATCTGATTTCATTTAGAAGAGTGGAGAGGTTTTATGGAAAAGCGGGCAATACTGGCGATTATCCTTTCGATGATGGTCATTATCATCTGGCAGATGATGTTTGCCCCTCCTCCGAAACGGCCTGTGGTTAGAGAGGAGGAGGCAGCGGAGCGTCCGCCTGAGCCTAGGCCTGAAAAGAAACCGAGCGGGGAAATTCCTAAACAACTTGGGGTCGGGAAAAGCGGGGAGATTCGTGATGTCGTCGTGGAGACACCCCTTTATCGAGCGGTTTTCACGACAGTCGGGGGCAGATTGAGGAGCTGGACGCTCAAGGAGTATAAGGATCGTGTAGAAGAGGTGGTGTTGTGGAGGAGGGAGCCCGTAAGCGCCCCGGAGGCTGTCGAGATGGTGACGGTTAGGGACCTGGGGAATCTGCCCTTGGAGACAGAGATCCGTTACAATGGGAAAAGGGAAAGCGATCTGGTGTTTGATGTGGATACCTTTGAGTTGTTTGTCGAGGGGAACCGGGAAGGATCGGTTTTGTTCGTCGGACGGTCGAGAGAGGGTTTGGAGATTGCGAAACGCTACAGGTTCTATGGGGATGAATATCGGGTAGATCTCGATGTTGAGATTGTCAATGGGAGCGATGCACCGGTGAAACCGGAATTGAGGGTCAAATGGAGCGGGGTGGTGAAGCCGGGTGGCCGGTATACATTTGCGGGTCCGTCCGTTCTTTCCAGAGGGGTAGTCGAGAGACTGAGTGCAAAAGCGATCAGAAAAGGAAAGACATTCTCAGAGGATGTCAGATGGATAGCGTCCGAGAACAGCTCATCCCCTAAAGGGAAGGCTCCTGAAGGCAATTATTTTGTTTCTCTTATCGCCCCCCAGAGAAGAGACGGGGTGAAGGTTGAGGTACGAGGGCGTGAGGTGCCAAATGAGGGCGGGGTGGGGTATGAAAACAGCATCATCTTTCCTGAGAGTGAGGTGAAAGCCGGGGGGAATGAGAGGTTTTCCTTTCTTCTCTACGTGGGGCCAAAACTCCCTGAGCTTCTCAAGAGCTTGGATGTGGAGGCGGACAAGGCGATCAATTTTGGAAAATACCTCGGTGGGATTGAAAAGGCGTTGTTGTGGATTATGGAATGGAGCCATCGCCTGACAGGCAATTACGGGGTGGCTATCATCATTCTGAGCCTTCTCTTGAAGGTCATCTTTTGGCCCTTGAGCCGTAAGAGTTATCGATCGATGCAGGAAATGCAGAAGATCCAGCCGGAGATGAAGATGCTTCAGGAGAAGTACAAGCACGATCGACAGCGGCTTAATCAGGAGATGATGGCTCTATATAAGAGAAGAAAAGTGAGCCCCCTTGGGGGGTGTCTGCCCATGTTGGTGCAGTTTCCCTTTTTGATTGCTCTCTATAAGGCTCTGCCCCTCTCCTTTAATCTGCGCCATGCACCGTTCGTGCTCTGGCTTAGGGATCTGTCGGCAGCGGACAGCTTTTTCGTTGACCAGCTGCCCCTTCCCCTGCTCGGAAACACCCCGGTAGGACCTCTGCCCCTTCTCATGGGTGCTTCCATGCTGTTGCAGCAGAAGATGAGTCCCACCATGGGTGATCCGCGACAGGCAAAAATGATGATGATTATGCCGATCATGTTTATATTCATTTTCCTCGGTTTCCCGTCAGGTTTGGTGTTATACTGGTTTGTCCAGAATATTCTTTCCATTGGGGAACAGTACTATACGAGAAGGAAAGGGAAGTAGGGAGAAGCTGGGATGGAGAGGAACGAGAAGGAACACGAGCGGGAGTATGAACAGGGGATCGAGCCTGAGAGGGGCGATTTCACTGTCAACGATTCCTTTGAGGAGCGAGGGGGGGAAGACGTTAGGATTTTGGAGGAATTTGACAAAAAGCGCTGGCAGGGAAAGATTGAATATATCCAGTCTATTCTCGAAGGGATTGTATTCAGGATGGGGGTGGAGGCACAAGTGGTGGCCGAAGAAGTCGGGGGGGATATTCGACTTGAGATGAGAGGAGACAGCGGCGGCCTATTGATCGGAAAACATGGAAGGACGTTGGACGCACTTCAGTACCTGGTGAACAAAATCTATCAGCGCCGATTTGGAGAGGGCGTGAGGATATTCGTAGACACAGAAAACTATAGGAAACGGCGGGTCGAAGCCCTAGAAAAGCTCGCCCTCCGCCTCGGTGAAAAGGTAAAGAGCAGAAGGAGAGCCTTGGTTGCCGGCGTATTCAATTCCCGGGATCGGAGAATCATCCATATGACCCTGAAGGGCGATGAGCTTTTGGCAACGGAAAGTAAAGGGGAGGGCCCATTCAAGAAGCTCATTATCCGTCCCAAGTGGGTGGGGAATGGAAAAGACGAGAGAGAAGCAACGCCATAGATCGGTAATGAGAATTCTCCATCAATTGGCGGTATGCCTGTTGGGCGTACCGTTCTCACCCTGTAGAACCGGTTTCGGAAGAAACTCCGTTCATCACATCGTATGATAGTCCCCAGTAACTGCGATACGATTGCTGCCATATCGACTCCCCACGGAGAGAGTGGAATTGGAATCGTTCGGGTGAGTGGACCCAGAGCAAGGGAATTTGCATCAAAGCTCTTCCGGCCGAAGCGAGGAGGGGAGCCTCTGAAATCCCACAGGGTGTATTATGGTGAGATCGTCGATCCCGTTGATGGGACGGTAATCGATGAGGTGTTACTATTGTTCATGGCAGAGCCTCGGACGTACACTCGGGAGGACGTCCTAGAGATTCACTGTCACGGGGGCCACCTGGTTTTGCAGAGGATGATCGAGTGCGTCCTCAGGGCGGGTGCGCGGCTGGCACAGCCTGGGGAGTTCACGAGAAGAGCATATCTGAACGGCCGAATCGATCTTGCGCAGGCGGAGGCTGTCATTGAGACAATCAAGGCAAAGACGGTTGCCGGGTTACGGGTGGCCAACGCACAACTCCGCGGAAAGCTTTCAGGAGAGATTTTGGGGGTCAAAGAGATTCTTCTCGGTGTCTTGGCGGAGATTGAGGCTCATATTGACTTCCCGGACGAAGATCTGGGAGATGGTGATCTTTACAACACTCGGAGGGAACTAGAGCGAAGTTCGGAGTGGCTGGCAAATTTGATCGCCTCTTTTGAGGAGGGAAGGGTTTTGAGGGATGGGGTGATCGTCGCCATTGTGGGGAGAACGAACGT
>CAYGBW010000098.1:0-18296 GCA_964348185.1 uncultured Thermodesulfobacteriota bacterium
CATCGATTCTCACTACACCCCTGACATGACAGGCAGTCCGCACAATCATGCTTGTTCATGATTCCCGGGCGTTTTTCCGGGAGATATACCCTTCCCACGATGCCAGGAATCTCAACAAAGGCCACACTGATTCTCCATGATAAGGTCTCCCTTTTTCAGGGTGCCCCGATTTCGGAGCGAGGCAGGTTGAGCCAAGCATCCCAGACCTGGAGAGCCGGTCGCCCCCTTCCCGTTCCATCCTGCAACCCCGTGTCCCGCCAGAGTTTGAACAGGTCATCGAAGCCCCTCCGCTCAAGACGATTCCAGAGGGAGTCATAATCTCGCGGTACGAACCACACCACGAACCTTGCATCGAGATGGTTGGCTTCTTTGAGGAGCCACTTGACATAATCGGCCTGCCAAGGCTCGGTCCCCGGAATCGCAATCCCATACTGCTTCGACACAAAGTCCTCTGCCAGAAAACCGGTCTCAGCCACGGCAAAGGGTTTCTTCGGCGCAAGGGCCCTCAGTTGCTTGAACCAGTTGGCCGGGATTGCAGCAGGGTCTGCATATGGCCAGTTGGCGTCGGTCCCCCGTGTTGCAGCATAGGGGTAGGAACTCACCGCGAGATAATCTGTATACGGGAGGAGTTCCCTGATCGCACGGTACTGACTGGAAGGGGACTTCACATAGGTTCCCACGTGGAACGAGAGGATCAGGGGGAGATCGGGATACGCTTCTTTAAGACGGGGGTAGATTTCAGATGTCATGGCGACATAGTCGGGAAATGCAGAGGGATTCTTCTCTTCCAAGAGGTTCACTTCAACCCCGTAGACGAAATAGGCCGGGTGAAACATCTCGATCGTCGTTTGGCAGTGGTTGAGATAAGCCCTGATCACGTCCGGGTCGCTAAAGCTCTTCTTCCTCCACTTCCTCGGCCGTTTCATGTTCTCATTTTTGCCCCAGTAATTCGCCAATTGATCCCGGAGCAGCGCGATCGGGGTTACCGCGAGGTAGATCTTTTTTCCCGGCAGCTGGTTTGCCCGGAACTCGAGATTCTCCTGAACGCGCTTGGGGTAACGGCCCCTACTGAATGCTTCGGGCCACGGCACCCCTCCATCGAAATGATGAGCGACCATGTCCGTGTGTTGGTCTAGGATCTCATAGGTTTCCTGGATCCCTTGGGGGGTAAAGTCATACGGCCACGGCGTCATCGCCATGTCGAAGCATCGCCTTGCCGGGACCACGAAATCCGAGTACCGCGCCGTTGGAGAGAGAGATCTCGAGACGGGACCTTTCGACTCCGTTACTCCCCTGACCTGGCAACCCCCTACCAAGGCGGTTACCAAAAGACCCGAGAGCCACCCTCCAAACTTTCCCACTGGATGGCGGGGGAAAGGGAGAACTCCTCTCAATTCGCTTTCAAACAAATTCATCATCGTCAAACAAGATCCTGATTTCAATTTCCGCATTCTCCGGAGAGTCTGACCCATGGCATGCATTCGCAGTCAGTGACGTGCCGAACATCTTACGGATTGTCCCCTCATCGGCCTTGGCGGGATCCGTTTCACCCATGACCGATCGCCAACGGGGAATTGCATTCTCACCTTCAAGGGTCATGACAATGATTTTCCCCGAGGTTACGTATTCAACGAGTTCTTCATAAAAGGGTTTGTCCTTGTGAACCGCGTAAAACCGTCTCGCCTGTTCCGGTTTCAGGTGTAGGAGTTTCATGGCAATGATGTCAAATCCCTCTCTTTCGATGATATCAAGAATCCTGCCTGCAACTCTCTTCCTCATGGCATCAGGTTTGATCATCGCAAGGGTTCTTTGAACATTCGTATTTTCCATACACTGAGTTCCCTTTCCAGATTCTGCCAACTGGGCCTTGTGAAGCTAGATTGGCGGTAAGACTAGCTGATCTAGAGTTTTTTTTCAAGGAGGGAGCAGAAATGGGAACAATCGGTCACGGGATGGACTCGTTCCCCGTTGCCTGTCTTCATTCTCTGATTTGAAAGCCCCCGTCGAGGTGAGAAGGGAGAAGGTGGGACGTCTTGACTCGTTGCTGAATTAGGGATTGTATCTTTTACAACACCGTCTCCGATATGTTAGAATTTTTCTGCGATGCGCCAGAAGAGAGGTTAGACTTTTGGCTTCGCCGTGGTGTATGCGAACTGCTGACTGCTCCCGGCATTTAGGAAAGGCGGGGCATCGGGGAAAGGAGAAGCGATGATTATCGAAAAGGGGATATTTGCCTATCCCTGGCAGAATCCCTTTGAGAACAACTGCAACAGTTACATCCTGGGAGAGGACAAGGCCATTCTCGTTGATGTGGGCCATCAGCGTCATGTCAACCATCTCCTCCGGGGCATGGAGGCAGACGGGATCTCTTTGGACGCCATCGGCCTGATCATCACCACCCACTGCCATCCGGATCACCATGAGGCGGTCTCCTCTTTCCTGGATGGCAGAGTCAAGGCGACATACCACCGTGAGGAGGGGGACTTTCTCAGCCGAGAAGGGGGAGCATTCTACCAAATGATGGGCGTTCCTGTCCCCGTCGACCCGGTCGAATTCTACCTCCAGGAGGGATCCCTTCAGGTGGACCGGAGTCGGTATCAGATCATCCATACGCCCGGACACTCTCCCGGGGCTATCTGCATTTACTGGGCCGAGAGAAAGGTGCTGGTTACGGGTGATCTTGTCTTTTACCGAGGCGTGGGGAGGACGGATTTTCCCGGGGGAGACGGAAAGCAATTGATGGAGAGTATTGAAAAGGTCAGAAGGCTCGATGCGGAAATCCTCCTGCCCGGTCACGGGGAGATTATTCGCGGGAAGGATCAGATCCGGGAGAATTTCGAGATGATCGAGGAGAGCTACTACGCCTTTCTATAGCCGTGGCAATTCTGCTACGAAGCCTCTCACGCTCGGCCGAAGCCCTCTCATCGAGGCTGTGCAAAACCTCCTTCCACGGTGAGCTTTCCTCAAGGTTTGGATCCACGGCGGAGCCCGAGATCCCTGCGCGGGCCAGAGATTCGCGGATTGCAATCTTTACCTTTTCGGCTTCTTCCCTGCGGGCCCTGTCTTCATCCTCAGCGATGCGAGTGAAGGCCTCCCGGAAGGGGCCGGGATCTTCAAGTCCGAGTTCTTGAAGGCCCTGCCATATCCGCTCAGAAGAACGGGAACGATCGAGGGCGCCCAGAAAAACGTCGATCAGGCACTGTTTGAGCAGAGAAGGGTCTTTTTCCCTCCCCTCGATTGCTTCTGAAAGGTCGCCCAATCGATTGGGCCGGCTGACATATTGCTGAAAAATATTCCTGGCCTCAGAGACTAGCTTTTCCCTTTTGAAGCGCTCCCTGTCCTCCGAGGAGATCTCCACGGCTTTGGCCTTCTCCAGGGCAATTTCAAGGGTGCTCTTGATCTCTCCCATCAGTCTTCCCTCGTTCGGACCTCAACCGGAAGGGGTTGATTCGCAGCCCCTTTTTCTGGTTATGCTTTCCCTTGGCTTTCTCGCCTTCGAAGAGGTTCCTGGTTTTGTCCCTTAAGGTTTTCAGGAAATTCCCGGTCTCAAAAAGCACGGAGTCTCCTCGTTTTCTCACCAGAACCCGCTGCCCGATCTTGAACCGGTTCTTCTCCAAGTATTTCGGATACCGGGCGAGCACCATCTTTCCCCCTTTAAGTCCAACCAAGGCGAGGGTATGGGGGGAAGAGAAACCCTCAGGCGTCGCATAGAGGGTTGTGTATGTTTCCAGAGTTCCGAAATTCTCCAGGACCTCTGGTTCTCCAGGCGCCCTTCCGACCTGGATCACCGGTTTATAATCGGGCTGCCATCCCGTGATCATGACCCTGCGTCGGTCGCTTCTCTCAAGAATCGTGACCACGTTGTTGTTCGCAAGTCCCCCGGCACTCTGAGCCAGGCCCACATCGGTCCGTTTAACCCGGCTCTTTTCATTCACCTCTTCCAGCATCATCAGGACGATTTCCACGATCTGAGCCAAACCGGAAGCCCCAGCAGGGTGGCCCCGGGCCAGCAGCCCTCCAGAGGCATTGATGGGGAGCCTGCCATCCAAACCAGTGGTCCCCTCTTCGACGGCTCGCCATCCCTGTCCGTATTCAAAAAACCCAAGATCCTCCGTGCCGATAATCTCAAAGACGCTGAAGGCATCGTGAACTTCGGCAAACTGAATATCCCCGGGATTGAGCTCTGCCATGGCATAGGCCTTGAGAGCTGATCCCCGTGTGGAACTGAAGGAGGTCAGAGAGGCCCGGTGCATGAGGGCCAGGGTGTCTGTTGCATGGCCGATTCCAGATACCCTGATTGGGGTTTTTTCGCACGTCAGGACAACCGCTGCCGCTCCGTCAGCATTGGGGGAACAATCGAACAGCCTGAGTGGTGTGGCGATAAAGCGACCCCTTTCGTACACCTCCAGGGGGATCGGCCTTTTTGTCCGGGCGTATGGATTCAGGGTGCCGTTAGTCGTGTTCTTTTCAACCACCCGACCGAGAACCCTCTTGAAGCGCTTGTCTGAGAGACCGAACTCTTTCTGGTATCTGTGAGCGATCATCCCGGCGAGGGCCGGCATGGTGGCGCCGTACCGCCGCTCCTCCCGATCGATCACCTCCGTCAGAATACGGGTTGTTGTCATCTTGGGCAGATGGCTCATCTTCTCCCCGGCAATCACCAGGACGTTCTTCATATAGCCCGAAGCAACCGCATAAAAAGCCGATTCAAAAACAGCCGCTCCAGTGGAACAGGCCGTCTCGACCCGAGAAGATGCAACCCCTGAAAGTCCCATATACTCGGCCAGAGCCGTTGCAAAATTGCCTTCTCCCACGAATTCTTCAACATTCATCGCCCCGATGTAGATTGAATCGATGGGATGGTGCTGTACAGGTTGGATCGCCTTCTTTCCAGCCTCAGCCATGAGCTCCTGAATGGACCGGGTTGATTTCTTAAAGGGACTCATGCCCACCCCAGCCACATAGACATCGCAAGACACAGGTTCTCCCCCTGGCGGAACTTTGACCAGCCCTAACCGGTTCTCTTTATGTTAAAGGGTAAGGGCCTTTTTTTCAAGTCTTGGAGCCAAAGGACCTTCTATCTGTCAGGGATCCGCGGAGGCGAGGGCTCAGGGATTAGGAGGATAAAAAGCTCGGAGGTATTTCTGGGGGATTGATTGTAAGGACGGAGAGGCCACATCAAAGCCCTGATACTTACATCACGGCCATCGCGCTGCGGTTCCTTTTATTCTTCGATTCGCCAGGGTAGAAGCTTTGACCTTTCAGACGAACAGCGTTAGCCTGTTTTGCATTTTGAATATCGAATGTCGAACAAGGAATTTCGAACAGCAGAAGTATTTGGAGGAATAAAGCAACTTTCTTGACTTCGAAATTCTGCGGTTCCTTGTTCGGCGGTTCTGCGGTTCAAAACGATTGACTTTCGGCCGGCACAAAGCTCTACCTGCTTTAGCAGGAAGTGGTCTAACAGAATGCCGAAGAGTGATCCCTGGCCCCTGACAGCTTTTTGATCGTTTGGTATGCAAGTTCAGAGGGGCAGGTTTGCATGCTTCTTTGGGGGCATGCTGTCCGTCTTATTCTTCAGGGACTCAAGCGCCCTGATCAGCTTAGGTCTTGTCTCCTCAGGGAGAATGATCTCGTCGATGTAACCCTTTTCGGCCGTTCTGTAGGGATTGAGAAAGGCCTGGCGATACTTCTGGATCATCTCCTTTTCCTTTTTTTCGGGATCCTCTGCCTCCTGGATCTCCTTTCTGAAGATGATTCTGGCTGCGCCTTCTGCCCCCATCACCGCAATCTCACCCGTGGGATAGGCGTAGTTGACGTCGCCCCAGAGGTGTTTGCTTGACATAACGATGTAAGCTCCCCCATAAGCCTTCCGGGTAATGACCGTGATCTTAGGAACAACAGCCTCGCAGTAAGCAAAAATCAGCTTCGCCCCGTGCTTGATGATCCCCCCGTGTTCCTGCTGAGTTCCCGGGAAGAAGCCCGGTACATCACAGAAGGTGATGAGGGGGATATTGAAGCAATCGCAGAACCGCACGAACCGGGCTCCCTTGATGGAGGCAAGAATATCCAGAGAGCCTGCGAGCCAATTCGGCTGGTTGGCCACAATGCCCACCGGCATTCCCTTGAGGCGGGAGAATCCCACAACGATGTTGCGAGCGTGTTTGGCCTGGACCTCTAAGAACCGATGATCGTCCACCACCGACCTGATGATCTCCTTAATGTCGTATGGCTTGGCAGGGTTCTCCGGAACAAGGGTGTTGAGAGAGGGGTCGATCCGCTCGGGATCATCAGTGGGCTCAATGGGGGGAGGCTTTTCTCGATAATTGGAGGGGAAGAAACTCAACAGCTCACGGATCATCCGGAGAACCTCTTCGTCATTCTTTCCAGAGAAATGGGCCACTCCGCTCTTCGTGTTATGGGGCAGTGCGCCCCCCAGCTCTTCAGGGTCAACATCTTCATGAATGACTGCCCGAACCACCTCAGGTCCCGTGATGAACATGTAGCTGGTTTTTTCCACCATGAGAATAAAGTCTGTCAGGGCGGGTGAATAGACCGCACCCCCGGCACTGGGTCCCATGATGGCCGTGATCTGGGGAACAACGCCGGAACAGAGGACATTGCGCATGAAGATTTCCCCGTATCCGGCCAAACTGGCGACCCCCTCCTGAATACGGGCACCCCCCGAATCATTCAAGGCGATCAAGGGGACCCCGTTTTTTCGAGCCAAGTCCATCACTTTACAGATCTTTTTGGCGTGGGTCAGGCTGAGGGAGCCGCCCATGACCGTGAAATCCTGGGCGTAGAGATAGACCTGGCGACCGTCGATTTTCCCGTACCCAGAAACCACGCCATCACCTGGAAATCGATTCTTATCGAGTCCAAACTCGGTACTTTCATGGAGGACGAACTTGTCAAACTCCTCAAAGGTGCCTTTGTCAAGGAGAAGGTCGATCCTCTCCCGGGCGGTCAGTTTTCCCTTTCTATGCTGGGCGTCGATTCGCCCTTGGCCTCCTCCCCCTTCTGCGGCTGCACGTCGCTCACGCAGGGTCTCGATCGGGTCCTTCGCCATGGGTTCCTCCAAGTATTATGTCAGTTGTCCGCGGTCAGTTGTCGGTTGTGACGACAGACTCAAATCCTTTCAAGAAATGTACCGTGCTCCAGCCCCTTGTCAGTATGTTTTTGAGTCCCTTCGCGGTAAACCACAAGCAACGACAACGGACAACGGGCTACACGAGCCGTCGGGCATTCTATCGAGCCGAACGCTCCAGGACCCAGTCAAGTCCCTGTTCTTTAAGGGTATCGGGGGTTGGGATTCCCTCTTTGGACCAACCCCTGAGCCGGTAGTATTCGGATACCATCAGCCCCAGGTTGGGAACCACCCCTGCGGCTTTTCCGTCAGGTTTGGGCTCGGTCAACATCCTGGGGGGAAGGGTGTCGTCTTTTCGGCTGATGCCCAGGCGAACATTGTACATCCGTTTGAGATTGAAGATCTTCTCTCCCAGATGGATCAATCGGTTTTGATCGGTTTTCCATCCCGTTACCTTCTCTACCCACAGGGCGATCATCTTCGGACCTACGCGACCGATGAAGAGAAACTTACAGAGGCCAAGGGGGTTGAAGATACTCATGTAGTTTTGTAGGTCATAGCATAGTCTGGCCTTTCCTTCTGATACGTGGGGATCGGGGGGCTCAGTATATCCCATGTCAGCCAGAGGAATCCCGCGACCAATAAAATAGGTGAGGCCTTCCAGATGACATCCGCCCCGGTTTGCCGTGGCGTAGTTGACCGCCATGGAGGTGAAGGCCCGGGGATCATGAAAGGCGATCTCCATGCCCTTCGCATCCACCACGTACTCTGGAGCGAGTCCTCCCAGTTTTTCAGCGGCCCGTCGGGTTCCTTCTGCCAGAAGATCCCCCAAACCCCTTCTCTGTCCGATGAGATCAACGAGTTTCAGAATCGTCTCACCCTTGCCCCAGGCGATCTCAAGGCCGTCCGTGTCTGTTTTCGTGATGACCCCATTCTCATAAGCCTCCATGGCAAAGGCCACCGCCGCGCTGGTTGAAATCGTGTCCAGACCATAGCGATTGCACTTGTCGTTGGCTGCGGCAATGACCTCCCAGTTGTCATTGAGGCAGTTGGCCCCAAACCCTGCAATGGTCTCATATTCTGGCTGATGGCCCGAAATTCCCCCGTACGGCCCCTCAGCAATCTGAACGGTTTTGGCACATCGGATCGGGCAGGCATGACAGGTATGATGGGATTCCAGATACTTGGGAAGGTTAGTCTGGCCCGCGATTCTACTCGCTCCTTCCCTGTAGCTTCCCAGCTGCCAGTTCTTAATGGGGAGGTCTCCTGTAAACTCTACCGCTTCCACCCCTCCCGGGGTCCCATAGGCGGTCAGCCCTCCAGCTCCTTTTTTCAGGATGGGCACGTCTTCCCTGAGGAGCCTGCGGAGTCCCTCCTTGTCTTCTAATTCGATTCGCCTTCTGCCGTAGGTCACGATAGCCTTGAGGCGCTTGGACCCCATGACGGCTCCGATCCCTCCCCGTCCTGAGGCTCTGGCCATTTTCCCTTCATGGGTGACCGAGGCAAATCGAACCTTTTTTTCTCCTGCCGGACCGATCGCTGCAACCTTTGCCCTGGACGCGGTCTCCTGGCGCAAAATCTCATCGGTCTCAAATGCATCCTTTCCCCAGAGGTGATTCGCATCTCGAAGCTCGACCCCCTGGTCTGAAACCCAGAGGTAGACCGGCTTCTCAGACTGATTCTGGAAGATGATGCCATCATACCCGCTGAACCGCAGGTTGGCTCCCCAATACCCGCCGACTGCCGACTCGTTCCAGATTCCTGTCAATGGCGACCGGGCACAGACCACACTTCGACAGGCGCAAGGGACCATCGTTCCCGTCAAAAGACCAGCCATGAATACGAGGGGGCTCTCAGGAGCCAGGGGATCTACTGTGGGATTGAGCTCTTCATAAAGGATTTTCGCAGCAAGTCCGCTTCCCCCGAGATAGTCGCAATAGTCTTGCTCAGGCACATGCCTCTCCTTGATCTGACCCGTTCTGAGGTCCACCTCGAGAAGCCTGCCCCAAAAGCCGTGGGCCATGATGATCCGTCCTTTCTGTTGGTGCTCTTCAAATCTGAAACAGAAAAACCATAACCGGTAAACGTTATCCATTCCCTGGGAGTTTCGAACACGAGGCCCATCTCATTCCCATACCTCCACGGCCTTCTCGAAAGCGGATTATGAGCCTCGGCGTTTGGTCTATGTTCTATTAAACAGACTCCCTTGTCAAGGAGGGTTACGGGTGGACCTCTCCCATGAGTTGCATGAATCCCAGGATGCTTGGCTCGAGGTCCTCTTCTCGGCCGGGTTCTAGAGAATAGAGGGGCTTGACTCTCACGTGTCGACGGATGAGACGGAAGAGAGAGGGAAAGTCGATGTTTCCCTCGCCCATGGGAAGATGATCGTCCCTGCTGCCCGCATTATCATGGAGGTGGACTTCCACGAGGTAGGGCGCCATTATTCTCACCCATTGATCCATGGGTGCATCGGCAAATGCATTGAAGTGACCCACATCGAAGCAATATCGAAACCGACGAGATCCGATGGCTTCCAGGAGAGACAAGAGGGTGGTGGGGTTTTTTTCGAATACATTTTCTACGGCCAGAATCGTGTCGATTTGCTCAGCCCTTTCGACAACAGGTCTCCAGGTTTCCACACTGCCCTGCAACCAGAGGTCCTCATAACCCTGAAATCGCCAGGGATCATATCCCGAATGGAAGACCACGCAACGTGATCTGAAGATTTCAGCCACCTCCATGGCCTGATCAAATCTCTCTCTGGTCACAGCCCGGACCTTCGGGTCGGCGCCGCCCGGGCTGAGATCCCTGAAGGGCCCATGGAGGGTATTTTCCAAACCCACCCCGTGGAGCCTCGCAGCCAACCGACGGGCCTCGGCCCTATCCAGTCTATCCAGGGTCGAGCCGTCAAGGACGACCTCAGGGAAGAGCCCTTTTGCTACCACCTCCTCGATTCGGGCACAAAGCAGGGGATAGGGAATGTTAACAAAGAACCTTTCCATGGGCGCTCCATTCGTCTTTGCCAGAATACCCTGTCCCCCTTGACACCCCGCCGCTTGCGGCGGGGAGCTTCATTTGAGGCCCTCAGGCCCTCTCTGAAACCCGACCCGTCTTTCCAGTTTGTCCAGGTTTTTTCTCTCTCCCAGGGTAATCAGGATGTCCCCTGTCTCTACCCGGGTTTCTGATGAGGGGTTGTAAATCATTTTGCCTGATTCCTTTTTGATGCCGACGACGATGAGATCGAGCTCGCTCCGAATCCCTGAATCGCGCAGTGTGGATGCAGGGAGGCGGGCAACACTATGGACCTTGATTTCTTCCAGTTGGAGTTCGAGACTCCGTTTGTGCATGGCAATCTCGATGAAATCGACCACGGCCGGTTGGAGGAGGGCCATGGCCATCCGTTGTGCCCCCATGAGATAAGGGGAGACGGCTTTGTTAGCCCCCGCCGCAACGAGGCATGTCGCAGAATCGATGCCAGCCTTTTGCAGGGTCTCGTCATCGGTCGCATCCCCAGTGACATAGTAATAGTTCTTTTCCTCGACTTCCTGCGCGATCCTCGGCTCCCTTTCGACAACAACGAAAGGGAGAGGCTTTTCTGCCAGCTCCTTGCAGATATAGCTTCCGATTCGCCCAAACCCGCAGATGATATAATGGTTTTTGAGACTCCCGATTTTTTTCTCCAATTTTCTCCTCCCAAAGATCCTTCTGACCTCCCCCTCAACCATAATCCTTGCCAGTCCAACCACGACAAAGGCGACCATTCCCACACTGGCAAGAATCAGGATCATGGTGAAAACGATTCCTCCATGAGAAAGGGGCCTGACTTCACCAAACCCAACCGTTGTGATCGTTATGACAGTCATATAGAGAGAATCAAGAGGTCCCCATCCCTCGATCAGGGAATACCCCAAGGTTCCCCCGACGAGGACGATGACCAGAAAGGAAAGGCCGAATTTGAGCTGCCCGACAACATCCATGGGATGGTGGAATACGGGGTCGAACATTTTGGCCGCGTTATACCATCTACCCGGGAAAAACTCAACCATTAATTCAACGTCTGGGAAGGACTACAATCTGAAGTCGGCCAGCCCAATTGGGGGGGAAGCGAACTCAGTTCTCTTCCTCATGATGATCGCCGGGCTTTTATTGCAATCTCCAGTGCCTTGTGTTATATATTCGAGGACTTTTCCAGGAGAATCTCATGTTTGGAATCGGAATGCCTGAGCTGTTGGTCATCCTTGGGCTGGCACTCATTATCCTGGGACCCAAAAAGCTTCCCGATCTGGCCAGGGGACTTGGACGGGCCATGAGGGAGTTCAGAAAGGCAACGGACGAAATGAAGGAAAGCTTCCAGGAGGAGGCCAGGGAACTCGAACAGATGAGAGATACGATCGTGGAGGGGATCGACCGTGCAGCAGAACAGGAGGATTGGGAGGAACACCTAGCCGAGCAGTCCAAAGACTCTGAAAAGGATGCAGGGACTGCTGTAGACGATGCCTGGGCCGGGAAGGCTGTGGAAGATCCGGAAGAAACGGATGAAGTGAGCGATGCAGACAGGGGAAAAGCGTCGACCCAAGAGAGAGAAGAACCACCTCCCGGATGACAGCAAAATGCCCATCACGGCCCATCTGGAGGAATTGCGGCGGCGCCTGATTATCTGTGCTGTGGCTGTGGGGATCGGATTTGTCGGTTCATACTACTTCGCCTCGAGGATCTTCGAAGTTCTCATGGCCCCCCTCTTGAAGGCCCTTCCCCCTGAAAGCACGCTCATCTTTACCGGGGTCACGGAAGCCTTTTTCACCTACCTTAAGGTGGCCATCCTTGCCGGGGTATTCATTTCTTCGCCCCTGATTCTCTATGAAATCTGGGCCTTTGTGTCTCCCGGACTCTATACGAGAGAAAAGCGGTATGTTATCCCCTTTGTTATATTTTCTACCCTGTTCTTCATCGGGGGCGGGCTTTTTGGCTACTTTATCGTTTTCCCCTATGGGTTCAAGTTCCTCCTCGGCTTTGCCACCGAGTTTATCCGGCCCCTCCCCAGAATCAAGGAATACTTTTCCCTTGCCTCAAAGCTCCTTCTGGCCTTCGGCGTGGTTTTTGAACTGCCCCTTTTTGTGTTTTTTCTGACCAAGATGGGTCTTGTCAACTCCAGACTCTTGATCAGACAGTTTAAGTATGCCGTTCTCCTGATGTTCATCGTTTCGGCCATTCTCACCCCACCGGACGTGGTCACCCAATTCATGATGGCCGGTCCTCTTCTGTGTCTCTATGGCCTCAGTATCATTGTTGCCAGAGTCTTCGGAAAGGAGTCTGCAAAAGAAAAAGACGAAGGAGAGGAAGCGTTGGATGCCGATGGATAAGGACTGGCGAAAGATCTCAGAGTGGCCAGAGGACGAGAGGCCCCGGGAGAAGTTGATTCGATTTGGTCCGGAAAACCTCTCCGACGCCGAGCTTTTGGCGATCCTGCTCCGTATTGGAAATCGAAAGGAGTCGGCCATCGATCTTGCCCGTCACCTGATCAGAGAGGCAGAGGGAGTGGCGGGAATCGATGGGAAGGGGATTTCAGAGCTGTGTCAGATCAGAGGGGTTGGGCCAGCCAAGGCGGCTCAGCTAAAGGCCGCCTTTGAAATCGGAAAGCGTCTGCTGTCTAGTCATGGAGCAAAAAAGAGAAGAATTACATCGAGTCAGGACGTTTATCAGATTCTCTCCCCCCATCTCCGCCACCGAAAGCGGGAGGTCTTCAAGGTTATTTTTCTAACCCGGCGAAACGCCATTCTCAAAGAGCAGACCCTATTTGAGGGGAGCCTGACCGAAAGTCTCGTCAACCCCCGGGAGATCGTCAAGAGCGCGTTGGCCCAATCGGCCGCCGGGGTGATCTTTGTGCACAACCATCCCAGCGGAGATCCCTGCCCGAGCCCGGAGGACCGAAGGATGACCGACCAGCTTGTTCGAGCCTGTGGACTCGTGAACATCCGGGTCGTGGATCATATCATCATTGGGGACCACGGCTATTACAGTTTTGCTGAAGAGAAACAGCTGTGAGTCTCCCCTTGAACCTCCTGAATCTCTAATGTCTTATTCTCCACAGTCCACAGAAGAGATCTCCCCTCTCGATGCAACACACCCATATTGACTGGCCAGCAGAAAGACAGCCATGTAGATGGCAGTCAAAATCCTGAGGGTTGGAAAACCTCTTCCCCTTTTGTTCACCGAAGAGGATAGAGTCGGTGAGAGAATCATTTTTTGCTCCGTAAATCAGTAAACAACTATTCATCTTTGCCAAAGAATATTATCCATTTTTGTACTTCTTTCAAATATAAGAAAGACGATTGACACTTTTTCAAAATTTACTTAAAATATCCACAGAACGGAGCGGTTCTCAAATCGATTTTATCGATAGACAGATTCTGACCCTCTTGCAGGATGATGAAAGAGCAACCGTTCATCAGATTCCAAAATGAGGCCAAAGGGGAGGGTAACCATGACCCCAGGTAGAAAGGGTCTCTGGATCCTTGCTGTGACCTGCCTTCTCCCCGTTCTTTCGCTTTCTGTATTCGCAAAACAAAAGCCGATCACGCTGAAATTGGCCACCGTGGCTCCGGAGGGCAGTACCTGGATGAAAGCCTTTCATAAGGCGAACCGCGAGTTGAAATCCCGGACAGGGGGGGAGGTTGGAATGAGAGCCTATCCTGGAGGCGTTATGGGTGACGATCGAACCGTCTTACGAAAAATGCGGATCGGTCAGATTCATATTGCTGGGCTGACGGGTTTGGGCTTAAGTGAGATTGACACGGAGCTTCAGATCATGGGGGCTCCCTTTCTGTTTCGGAACTACGAGGAAGTGGACCATGTCCTCCCCAGAATCGCCGATCGACTTCAGAAAGCATTGGAAGACAAGGGCTACGTCCTCTTCGGCTGGTCTGAGATCGGGTTTGTATACCTGATGTCAAACCGACCCATGCCGAGTCTAGACGCCATTCGGGGAGCCAAAGTGTGGATCCCTGAAGGAGACCCGCTGAGCCAAGCGGTTCTCCAAAAGGCGGGTGTGTCACCGGTTCCTCTGGGGCTTTCGGATGTTCTCTTGGCCCTCCAGACGGGTCTCATCGATGTGATTTACAGCACACCTGTCGGGGCTCTCGCCCTTCAGTGGTTTACAAAGGTGAAGTATATCACCCGAGTACCCCTCAGTTACTCTCTGGGAGCGGTGGTTATGACTCGGAGAGCCTTAGAGAGTGTCCCCCAGGATTACCGAAACACACTAACAGAGATTATCCGCGAGAACCTCTCCCCGATTAATGCCCAGACGCGAAAGAATAACGAAAAGGCGCTCAAGGTGATGGAGGGCGAGGGGATCCGTTTCGTGGACGTGTCGCCTCAACAGCTGGCCCTATTTCAGAAGATCACCCATGAGGCCATGGAAGATATCGCCGGAAAGGTCTTCTCAAAAACGATCTTCGAAACGGTAAACCAACACCTGGCTGAGTTCAGGAGAGCAGCACCCCTCTCCTCGGTCCGAGATGAAGAGAAACCCCCCCCTCGCTCCGGTTCCCAGATGAGAGCATCCCGTCAATTGGCCCCAGCAGAAATCCAGCAAACCACTGGATCACCAACCCCCTAGGTGAGATCAACCGACAGGCCCATTTTTTTCAAGTCTTCGACGATTCCTGTCGGATTTTTTGTTTTCAACCTGAGGGCCATCAGTAAATCCCCTTTTTCGGGCCTCGGTAGAGACATCATGCTCAGGATAACCACCTTGTGCTGATCCACCACAGAGATGATCTTTGAGAGGCTCCCGAGCTTCAATTCCAACCCCTGGATCGTAATTCTTGAACCCTCTTCCCCCAGGCCCAAGACCCGGGTAACGAGCCTGACCAGATCGGACTCTGTGGTGATTCCAATCAGCTTCCCGTTATCAACCACAGGGAACGATCCAATTTTCCGCTGTTGCCCAATCAGAAGGGCCTCCTCGAACGTCGTTTCCGGAGAGAGGGTTATGGGATTCTTGTTCATGACATCGCTGACCTTCATCTTGCCCCATAGATAGTTGATTTCCCAGATGCTGAGACTGGTCGCCGGTGAAGGGGAGGCCTTCAGCAGATCATGGTTGGTCACGATGCCAATGAGTTTTTCATTTTTTGTCACGCAGAGTCTTCGGATATTCTTCTCTTTCATGATCCTCTGTGCATCAATGACCGGGGTCTCTGCGTCTACGGTAATGGGATTCTCAGTCATTATGTCCCTGATCCTCATCTCTGGTTCCTCCTTTTCTCCGCTGTTTCGTGTCCAAGACCTGCTATAATATTCCTTTTTTCAGAGGATTTTGTAAAGGCAGACTTTTTCTAACCTGAAGCCACGAAATGTTGACGTTCCGTCTCTATTGTTGATATAAATGCCTCCAGTGAGAACGGCCCCTTCTCACCTGCGCCTTGGTCCTTGATTCACGTGGCCTTGAAAAGGGTCTGCCCCGTCGGACATGGGTTCTTCTCTGAACTGCCGGGGAGACATCTCCATCGTTTTCACTCTGGTGAGACGATGGTGGGTTAGAGGGAGAGATCATGGGTTTCAATCGTGTCACCGCGGAGGATTTGGCTTTTCTGAGATCGCTGGTGGGGTCGGATCGGGCCTCAACCGGGCCGTCGATCCTCGATCTCCACGGGCAAGACGAGTCGTACCACAAGGGGCATCGGCCCGAGGTGGTGGTGTGGCCCAAGAGCGCGGAAGAGATCGTGGCCATTTTGAAACTGGCCAATGAGCGGATGATTCCGGTGACGCCCTGGGGCGGGGGGACGAGTCTGGAGGGGAACCCTATTCCCGTGGAAGGGGGTATTGTCCTGGATTTCGAACGTATGGACGGGATCCTTGCTGTGCGGGCCGAGGACTTTCAGGTCGACGTCCAGCCGGGGGTGAAATACAAGGAGATGAATCGAGCCCTTGCCCGCGAGGGTCTGTTTTTCGCGCCAGACCCGGGGGCAAATGCCACCATTGGAGGGATGGTGGCCAACAATGCGAGTGGGGTGAGAACGGTCAAGTACGGGGCAACGCGAGACAATGTACTGAGACTGACGGCGGTTCTCCCCACGGGTGAGGTTTTCCATGCGGGTTCCTTGTCCCCCAAGAGTTCCTCAGGGTATGACCTCGTTCGGCTGCTGATCGGGTCTGAGGGGACCCTTGGTATTGTCACGGAAATCACGCTCAGGCTGGTCGGTATCCCGGAAAAATTCAGTGCAGCGGTTGTGACCTTTGACACAGTCCAGAATGCTACGGATGCGGTTTATGAGATCATGGGATCAGGACTCATCCCTGCAGCCTTGGAACTGCTTGACGGTGAGACCGTTGGGGCGATCAACAAAGACGGGAAGGTCAACCTGGCTGAAAAGCCAACCCTTTTTCTTGAATTCACAGGGCCCAGTGATGTCGGTCTGGAGGAAGACCTCAAGCTCGCGAGGGAAATCTGTGACGACCATGGGGCTGGGAGCTTTGAATCGGGCGTCGGCCGTGAGGAGCGGAATCGCCTCTGGGAGGCCAGACACGAGGCTGCTGAATCGGTGAAGCGATGTAATCCAGGCCTTGGCGTTTTGATTGCAGATACAGCGGTTCCCCTGTCAAAGTATTCGGCTATGGTGGAATATGCAGGAGAGGTCGCCGCCGCCCATCACGTAAAGGCCTACCGGTTTGGACACGCCGGTAATGGGAACCTCCACATGAATCTCGTTGGCCCCATGGAGGACGCCGGATTTGTCCGACGGATGAACCAGGCCAATGAGAAGATTGTCTCATATGCGATTTCTGTCGGGGGAACCGCCACGGGTGAACACGGCGTTGGAATCGGAAAAAAGAAGTTTATGGTCGAGGAGCATGGAGAGGGGGTCGAGGTGATGAGGAGAATCAAGAATCTTCTGGACCCCAATGGCATATTGAACCCGGGTAAGATCCTGCCTTAGCAGCCTGCCGCTCGAGTCTCATTGATCCTTGTGTCCATTTCGTTTATCATTGGGCCGAATGACCGGGCTGGAAGGAATGATACCTCCCAGCAGGGGAGATTTCTATGGCCCATCGGATTGAAATTGGGTTGAAGGCTCATCTCACAGACGCCCTTGGGAAAAAGATCGGGGGGAGAATTGAACGGGATCTCCACTTTGAGTTGAGAGACGTCAGAACGGTCGACGTCTATACTCTGGATGTCGATCTCTCTCGGGAGGAGCTTGAGGCCATTGCCTCTGAAACCTACCTCGACCCGATCAGCCAGGAGTGTGCAATCGACGCCCCCTTGGCGACGGATTTTGACTGGCTTGTGGAGGTGGGGTTCAAGCCAGGGGTAACAGATAATGTTGGAAAAACGGCCACACAAGCCGCGGAGCTCCGCTTGGGCAGACCCTTCGGTGAAGGAAAGAAGGTCTACACCTCTGTCCAGTACGCCATTTCGGGTAGACTTTTGCGAGATCAGGTCGACAGGATTGCCACAGAACTTCTCGGCAACTCCCTCATTCAGCGGTTTGAGATTCTAGACCGGGAGGCATGGGAACGGGGACAACGTTTCGATCCTGTGGTGCCCAGGGTGGAGGGAAGCAACCGGTCCCGGGTCGAGAGAATCGATCTTGAGGTCGACGACGAGAACCTTTTAGAAATAAGCCGCAAGAGACTTCTTGCCCTCGATCTCGGTGAGATGAAGGCCATTCAGGCGTATTTGAGAGACGCCCGCGTGAAAGCGGAGCGCGAGGCCCATGGGTTGGATGGCAGGATCACTGATGTGGAGATCGAGGCAATCGCCCAGACGTGGTCTGAACACTGCAAACACAAAATCTTCAACGGGGTGATCGATTACTGGGACGAGGATCATGAGAAGATCACCATCGATGGCCTGTTTAAGACCTTTGTCAGGGGAGCCACGGAAAAGGTCAGACGGGATCTCGGAAAGAGGGATTGGTGCCTATCGGTGTTTCACGACAATGCGGGTGTCGTGGAATTCACCGAGGATCACAGCCTGGTCTTCAAGGTGGAGACCCACAACACCCCCTCGGCCTTGGATCCATACGGCGGCGCCCTCACCGGGATCGTTGGGGTCAATCGAGATCCCTTTGGAACGGGAAAAGGGGCAAGGCTCATCTTCAATACCGATGTGTTCTGTTTCGCACCTCCCACCTATCAGGGCCCCCTTCCTCCCAGACTCTTCCATCCTCGCCGGGTCTTCGAGGGGGTTCGGGAGGGG
>CAYGBW010000099.1:0-5487 GCA_964348185.1 uncultured Thermodesulfobacteriota bacterium
CTGGCCGACACTGGCCAGGGAAAAACTGCTCGCCCCGCGGGCAGCTCAAATATATGTCAATTCATCTTTTCGTTGGTAGGAATAGCCGTTAACGCGGAAGGTTCAGGCTATTGAATTACCTCTTATAGGCTCGGTAGAAACTGAGGACTTTCTGGACATAACGCTGGGTTTCATTGTAGGGAGGAATCGATTTGAATTCCAAGACTGCGTTTTTCCCCGCATTGTAGGCGGCAAGGGAGAGTTTCAGGTCGTTTTGAAAGGTCCCTAAAAGCTCCCTGAAATGTCTGACCCCGGCGTCGATATTCTCCCTCGGGTCGAAGGCGTCAATCACAGAGAGATTGTCTGCTGTTTGGGGCATCAATTGCATCAGGCCCATCGCCCCCGCCCGGGAGACAGCCCGAGGATCAAAACTCGATTCGGCCCGAATGATCGCCTTGATGAGAGCGAAGTCAACACCGTATTGGTGGGCAGCATCTTCGATCAGGTGGTCGAACTGGTCGTCTGCATAGTACTCGAAATAAATGTCGGTCTCCTCTCTTATGTAAAGGACGTATCGCGAATTGGTCGGAACATTGGAAAAGTGAATGACACCGTTCTCGTCAATATACCGGTAGATCCCTGCCTGGGCTCGGGTTCCCGGGACCAAAAGAATCACGCTGAGACTCCCCAGGACAATCCATGGCATCATCCGGCGCAGTCCCCGGGGGTTTCCCCTCCATTGCCCTTGGGGCATAGCGTCTGGACCATTTGCAGCCATTTTCTAATCCTTTCAGATCGCGGTCATTTGCAATCTGAATGCCAAATCTCCGCCAAGAGGCTCTGAGCGCCAGAGATGTCTAGAATCAACAGGCTCCGAACCCTAAAGGTCGAACAAACACAGCTCCTCCCATGAATTGCCTCCACGAAGGGGTGATAGTGGCCGGTTTTCAACCATCAGGTCTGAAATTTCTGATCATTTCTTAGCTCAACCTTACTCAAGACCGCGCAGGGCGATCCTCCTTTCCACCCTGTCTCCCCTTCCAGATTCTGTCCTTCTCAATGATGTGGACGACGTGCCACTGCTTTTTCTCAAGCGTTGCGCCGATGAACCTCCGGTGGCATTTCCACGGAAGTCGCTCAGCGCAGATGAAAACCGTCGTCTCTTTGCTAGCCAACGAAATCAGAGCCTCGACTCCCCGTTTGAACCCGGCCGAGTCCATATAGGCCTCGTACCCTCCCCTCCGGTATCCTCCAAGATCGTGGCCTAAATAGTCGTATCCAAGGCCCCTGTCCCTCAAGGCCGCCTCCAGATTCTCTTTTCTGAAATGTTCTTGCCGGCTTGTGGGAAATCGCCTCACATCGATAACCCTGAGAATGCCGTAGGAATCCAGGATCTCCATAAACTCTTGGAGACTCCGGGTACTCGTTCCCAGCGTATATATGGTGGATGGGCAGGCTTCCTTTCCTTGAAAAGGGTCGTTAGTCAAACCTCAGTACTCGCTCCCCATTGGTCTCTTCTGACAGGTCGATAACGATGCGGCCCAGGCGAACGGTTCGAACCTTCTCTAGATCTGCACCGGAGGGGACAAGACATGAGAGAACCCTTTTCATGGGATCCAGCGTCTCGAGGATGCCAAGGGCCACGAGATAGTTGTCTGGGCCATTCAAACCCAAGAGGAGCCCCTGCAACTCTTCCTGGGGCCTCTCAGAGATTCGAACGCGATGGGTTCCGGTGAGGCTGATCCCCTTTAGATCCAGCCGGTGTAGACGAAGGGTCTCGAAATACTTCTGAAACCGTTTCCATCGATAGCGCCGCCTCTCCTCTTGAGAACGTGTTTGGACGCGCGAGGGAGAAGAAATCCGATGAATCACGACGTTCTCACGATCTTCCTGGGTCCTTAGAATCGGTTCGATTTCATGCCCTTGCTGCACAGCCACAATATGGTAGGGATATAGAAGATCCATCTTTTGATATTTCAGTTCAAGTGCCTCTTCACCCGTCACATATCCTGTTGTGTCGAGAATGGCAATCCGATCTCGGTCGAGCTGGGACCTTTCCAGAAGCCGCTTCAGGCCCACAAGGGTTTCCAACGCGTGCCCTCTCGGAGAGGTCGACCCGATAAAATACACGCCCCTGAGTCGGGGTTCTTCGAGGTCTGGTGTGGGGCAATCAAACGTCGCCAGACCCTGCGTGGTTGGCGGTCCCAAGATCGACTGGCCCATGTCTCCATCAATATAGGCCACCCCTTCGCCGCGGCTCGAGAGCTCTTGAACCAGGAACCTCGTCAGCGTTGTTTTGCCGCTGTCTGGGGCCCCGAGGACCATTACGGTGCCTCTCCGCTCCTGGATTCTTGTGACAAGCGTTCGCCACTCCTCAGGTACCTCAACCGTGGTCAACCGATTTCCCTTTCCAAAATGATTTGAAAACTCAGAGCATGGTTGATCATGACCAAATTACTAAAAGGACATGGCTGGCGATCCCTTTGGATATCCCCTCTTACAGTGAGAAGATCTTCCTAAGGCGGCGTTCGGTCGCAGCCAAATCCGAATATCGAAATCCGAGACAATTTCAAAACCCTAAATACAAATGTCCCCCGCTTGAGTTTTGAATTTCGTTCATTTGATATTAGAGTTTGTTTCGGATTTCTATATTCGAATTTAGGATTTCTTGTACTGAGTCTTTACCCGCGGACTTGTATTCGCCTCCATTCCCCGAGGGCGAAAACTTTGGCGGCCTACGGTGCTAGCGGAGTAGATGAACATTGCCGATTCTTGCCCGTTCAAGGCCTTCTTCACGAGCGGCGTTCAGGCAGCGACTCGCCAGGGCCTTTGAAGTATGGGGCAGATCCTCCATGACAAACTGAGGGGAGAAGGCCAGGAGGGCATAGGGAATGGCCACATCCAGTGACGCGATGAACCTGGCTATACCCCGAACTTCCATCTCGTCGACATATCCCGGGACCAGCAGGGTGCTGGCGATCAGGGGCGGAGGATCCGGCCGCTCCATGATCCGGCCTGCAACATAGGCAAAGTTCTCTAATGTTCTCCTGTTCCCGACACCACACAGGGCCCGGTGGACGTCCTCGTTCCAGGACTTGAGGTCAAACTTGATGCACCCTCCCGAGGACCAGGACAGGTCGATCGCCCTTCTCAAAAGGCGAGGATCCATGGATCCATTGGTCTCCCAACATATTCTGAGGATTCGATTCCTACTGTGTTTGAGCGCCAACCTGGACACGGAAAGAGCATGGTGGAGTTGAGGCGTCGGGTCTCCCCCAAAGTAACAGATACAGCCGGTCGAAGGAGTGACAGAGTCGGCTAACTCCTGAGGCGTGGTCGCCTCCTGACGGCTGATGCGTTGCCGAAAGCTCCAGTTCTGGCAGAAGAGACAGTCAAAACTGCAGCCCTCGTAAAAAACGGCAAGGTTCTGAAAGCCGAACTCCGGTCCGGGGCGATGTGCAAACCGCGGATAACCCGCAGCCGTACCTCCAGGACAGACCCAGCTGGCCACGCAATTGGTGGGCAGGGGATCATCATACCAGGAGACTTTGCCCCACCTTGGAGAAACGCCGATCAGTCTGCCCTTCTCGTTGCGTTTGAGGCCGCAGTAACTGATCTCTCCCTCAGGGATGGAACACATGTTTGAGCAGGTCTTGCAGACCACGCCCGAACAATCTCTGGGAACAACCGCTGGGAGGCCAAAGGGAGATCTTGATCGCTCGTGAGCCTCCTGTACGATGGGGTCCACCTCTCGGGGAGCGTTCCTGATGCAGTCAAGACATACCGGAAGGATCCGGGAGAGAGAGACATTTGCCCTCCCGCAGATTCGACACCCCCTAACACCCCTGTCGTCGGTGTCACCCATGGAAAACTAACCCTGCGGCGACCTTTGCTCACCCCATGGCGAGGCTCTGCGAGACCTGGCGCGGGCCGGCCACCTGAACTCCGAGCAGGCCCAAGACATGTAACTGAATGGATTCCCGAATCGTCTCACTCTAAACAAGAGGCCTAATCCGTCACCTTGTAAACCGTATCGTGTTCCCTCACCCGTTCCCGGGTTTGGACACCCACATCTGCCCCTGGGCCTGCGGTGTCGACGTTCTTATTCTCAATCTGCATGGAACCGACTTCTTGGGTGAAATCTGTGGTGTGCCCCTGAATGTGGATGGTGTCTCCCACCGCAAGGCTCCCTTCCAATCGAATCGCTGCCACACTGATCTTTGAAAAGTACTTGATCACTTTTCCGACTTTTTCCTCTGCCATGAAAGACCCCCTTTCTCTGCCCCTTGTTTTTCTATATTATCACGGGAGGGCACTTGTGGCCCTTAGGTTTTGCTGCAAAAGAAATCGACGGGCTTCAGCACGACAAGGCCCTTTGCCCCTTTTCCCGATGATCCGACAGACGGCACGGCAGATCTCCTCCACTGAAATCTCCATGAGGCAGCGTCGAAACGGGCACTGGAACATGGTCGGTCGATCGCAGGGTGAACAGGGAACAGCCCTCCGAATCAGGCTCACCTCCCCTCCCCTGGGACCCCACCTGATCGGATCACTGGGACCAAATATGGCCACCACAGGCACTCCGAGGGCTGCGGCCATGTGGGTGATGCCGGAATCATTTCCGATAAAGACAGAACACCGCTCAAGAATGGCTCCCACATGGGGAAGGGAAAGCCCGTCGAGAATAACCGGCCCTTTCGACCCATGGGTTCTCAGAAACTCCTCCTTGGTGTCTTCCTCTCCAGGACCCATGATCCAGAGCATCTTGGCCTGGTGGTCTGCAACGAGTGTCTCAGCAAGTTCCAGAAACCTCTCCGGGGGCCAGGTCTTGGCGCGACTCCCACTTCCGGGATGAATGGCTATCAAAAGGGCATCAGGCTCAATGCCACGGTCCTTCAAGAAGGCCTCCCCCTTCTCACGATCCCTATTCTGGAGGTACAATCTGGGCCGATCCGTGTGAACCGGCACCCCTAGGCCGCGGGGGAGGGAGAGTAGATGATCAACCATATGAAACGCCTTCCCTTGAGGAGGGAAAGGTGGGATAACGACGACCCGCCCTCGGCTAATCTTCCGTAGATTCTCGGCAAAGGGATTCCGATTCGAGCTGACCGCGCCAATCAACTGGAATCTCCTCAGGAAGTCCCTGAGAGAGGGAGGATACTCGTGCCCCCCTTGATAGAGTAAAGCTATGTCTGCCCTGTCCACGGACACGATGGCATCGGCGTAATATCGGTTTCTAACCACCTCCAAAACCCGGGGGTAACCCATAAGGGTCAGGTGGGCATCTGGAAAAGCCCGGCGCAGACAAGCCAAGGCGGGCAGGCAGCAGATGAAATCACCCAGAGCCCCCTGATGGATGATGAGGATTTTCTCGATAGATCGGTCCAATCTAGACGTATCCAATCTTCTTGACTCCGCAAGTAGCCATGAGGAGTCACGCCTTTCTCGTCTCTCAGGAAGGAAATTTAAATCGATCGATGGAGCCTTGTCAATCTACTTCTTGACTTC
>CAYGBW010000100.1:0-44573 GCA_964348185.1 uncultured Thermodesulfobacteriota bacterium
AACGCCCCTTCCGCTCTCTGTACAGAGTTTTTGACCCGTTCTAAGGCTCGGTCGTTCGATCTTCCGAACTCGGCCTAGCGGCCTCAGACAGCGGAATCTCGCCCCTTCGGGGACACTCCTTTCGCCAAGACGGGTAACCCCAAAAACTCCGTAATGTTCGCTCCAGGGACATTTTTCAGTGACGACTACTTAGTAATAATCGGATCTATTCAATTGGATTTGATGACTGCTTTCCTTTGCTTACCCGGGCTCTCAGGCTCGTGTAACTTGGTTGAGTGAGTTACTGAAGTATCTAACCCCACCTCCTTAATCTAAGCGCAACGGGTCTGAAGGAGCTTTGAGCGGTTAGAACAGCGGCATCGGCATTTGGCCCCAAAAATGGCGTCTGGATGTCCTCTCTAACGCTTGAACCTGATGATGCCTCAAATCGAAGTCCACTTTTAAAAGGGGTAGATGTTTTACCGTGAAACTCATTGCCTTATCGGCTGGAGCGTATTTCCCATCTGGCCAGGTGAGTTGAGAAAAGATCAGGCGAACTGTCCCTTCGTCCATCTCACCCATCATCAGTTCATGACCTCCTGAACCGAAGAGGGGAAACACAAATCCGATGACACCCCTCCAAGAGAAGTGGTGCATCGGGGTCATCTCAGATCCTGAGGGCTTTACGAAAAGCCTTTGCATCATGTAGTTCTGAGGCATCACATGAACCAGAAAGCCTCTGTGGCCCTGGTGACGAAAGCTGGTGAGTACGTCGGTCACAGCGCGGTGTTGATAGGCATCATCGAGAATATGTTCCAGAGAGGAATCGGATTGAGGAAAAATGGAAATCACGGTTGCCTGCTTTTCCGGCAAATAAACCATGGATGTCTGTGAAATCGT
Organism: uncultured Thermodesulfobacteriota bacterium; assembly: GCA_964348185.1. GTDB lineage: Bacteria > Desulfobacterota > BSN033 > WVXP01 > WVXP01 > CAYGBW01. The sequence continues at coordinate 880 of CAYGBW010000100.1, forward strand.
GTAACTACGAAGGCCAAAAGCTACGGCCAGGCTCAATAGCAACGCGACCCCGTACCTCACCGCAAGCCCCCTTCCCGGTGACTTGATCCAGCCGAAAAGAGGGGTGAACATCTTTCTTCCAGGCTCGCCAGGCAGGAACATGACCGTATGCTTCATATAGTTGCGGTAGCTATCGCCATGGTCTGCCAACATTTGGCGCTCCTCGTATCGGGCCAGTAAATAGTAGACAAACAACATGGTGACGTAGAGGACGAGAATCAAGAACCGTGGCCAGAAAAGCAATAATCCCAAACCCGTTATGGCAAGAAAAAGATACTGTGGATGGCGGATATGACGATACAGTATGCCGGTGACCATACCTTTTCGACGAAACTTCGCCGAGTACACCTGAAAGGCACCAATCAGAAAGAGAATGAGGCCAACGAAAAAGAGAGTCCGACCCAGCCCGTTCAGGAAATTGAGCAGAGCGCTTTTCGAGATTATTGCATGAGGCAGGAAAAAACCCGTTAGCCACGCCGTGATCTTGTAATCGTAAAGGAAGTTGAGTACCGGCCCGTACACCCCGTAAAAATAAGCCGCAAAGGGGGTGGTCATGATGACAATTTCCAGCCCAATCAACAGATAGAAGACGACCACCGAGCTTCTTACAACACGCCTGTCTATTGCGGAGTCGCGCCCAATAGGTGTGCTAGGCTCCATAGCATTTTCTTTCATGGTTGTTTTCTCCGACTATTCTCTCGAAGCTGTTGCAGGGGCTGACGATCTATGGGATCTGAGGAACCAGACGGACCTACCGACGCCTCCCATTATTGTCGCCTATCGCTGTAGGTCAAGAGACCTAGCAAAATGCTGAGTGGTAAGTGGTACTAGACCACCGGGCCAATTCCGTCTTCCCAGCTGATCGCCTCACTTCTCCGGGTCAAATGGGAGGTCGAATTCGAATTGATACGTTAGGTGCTTCCGACAATGGAACCCTAACATAGCGGAGATAATGGGTACCATGGGGAAAAGCATGTATTTTTAGGCCAAAAAGGCCCTATTCTTCTCATACGAACCTTATTCTTCTCCGATAGAGGATCAATCTGGGGAGTTCCTGGACAGTCCAAACAAGGGGATCTCAGGTATCAAGCCTGGCCGGGACAGTTGGGCTCTGGGACAAGGTCGACATATCTAAGAACGTCCCCGATCTCACTCTCTCTCCCAATCAAAATCATTATCGAGTGAATTTGGCAGTTTCTTCGGATTTTTATTCTTGTATTTCTTGAGCAGGGATTTATACCTTTCGAGATCAAATGCCTTTTGTTCTTTCAGACAGGCGTATATCAAACCCGCAATGATTGAACCGATGAAGTGTATGACATCGTGACGGGACATTTTCTTTTTCTGCATGGCATTGCAAAACTGGTAGGCCTCAATGGGCTCTTTAGCCTCCAGCTGATTCTCTACGATCTGGTGGAATGCGATATGAAGAAAAGGATTGACCTCGGTCTCCGCATCGTACTCATGGTCGTGTAAATGATCGGCTATCTCAAATTGATTGTGATATTCCTCATGCTCCAACATGATCCTGCCCAAACGCATGTCTTCGTCCCCCAGGACATCTAGATCTCCTGCTCGTGCGATTTTCCATATCGAATAGAGGCGTTCATGGTTGAGCTTTTTTAATTCATCTAGTGTTGATGACATTGAAAACCTCCTGCTTTCATCGTTCAGCATGTAACCATCTTCTTATATTCCCAGGCGCCCCCCTAAACAATAACACCTTTGCCCTTGAAAACAAAGGATCGATAACGACGATGGGGATAGCCCTCTGGTTCCGTCATAGTGGAATAGGCTTCGCCTTTCACAGGGTAAACAATTGACAAGAGACATAGAGCCCAAAAGACTGCAAACGACTTATTTGGCGCGGGTCGTCGTCAACGAATAACTCCGTTATCGAATCGATGAATCCAATGACTCAGTTTCGACGGTAGCTGCTTCAGGTGTAATCAAAGCCTCGGTCCGTAGCATCATTTGGATTGCACGGTGTCCGCAGTGTCTTGCGCACAAGCCACAGCCGAAACACTCTGGATTGGAAGGTGCCTTTCCATACGGACAGAGCCTCTCACAAGTCCTTCCCGGTATTCCTGAACATGCGTTGCAGACTGTTTTCCGCAGGGCAATGTACTTTGAGGGTCGTACTGCCTCAGGAATGCCGCTCTTGTATGCTTTAACGACTGCACACGTTTCAGCACAACAGTTACATATCTCCAGCATTTGACCCAGGCTGTAGATCACATGATGGATGAGACCGGAGTCAGCAGCTCTCTCAAACAGAGCTAGGGCTTCCTGGATATCGATTCTTCTTCCCAAGCCGCTCCCGACCTGTAAAACGGCTGCAAGCCCTAGGGTTACACAAACGTCTGATTCATGGGGCTTGTGCAGGGGATGATTGCAAGGCTTACGACCTGCGCGGCATGCGCAGGGTATCACGGCGATGAATCTCTGATGTTGAATGATAGCTGAGATCTCATCACCTGAGAGGACGGATTGTGATTTTTCACGGAAAAACGTGAAAGGGCGTGCATAGAGAATAAAACAGCAGAACACCCTAAAAAGGGGGCGTATTGTGATACGTCCGATGGAGGTTTCAGCCAATGACACAAGTGCAGTGCCCGTGTGGATGAGGAAAACAGCGGGCCAAAAGAGAAGTGCATGGGAGGCGTGCTTAAGTATCATGTCTCACCCGGAGCATACCTCCACAGGCTGTTGCCCAAACAAAATTCCCTTTGACCGGTCACGTTTTTTTCCAACAGATCTGGGCAAAGGGGAAGAGAGGTCCCCCCCTGCGGCAGGATTTGAGTCCAAACGGCGAGTCTTGAGACGAAGTGCGCGTGAGCATTCGATCGCCTGAAGCGAGCTCTAGATAGAATAGAGATTCTTCTTGTCTTCTCAAGTATCTCTCCCTTCACTTCGTTCTGTCCAAAGCCCTCCGTCTCGCCTTCTCCCGCTTCTCGAGTTTATTGATTCGAACTTCTAAGTTACCGACCCGGCCTTTCAATGTATCCACTTGGGACTTCAGGTCGGCTACAGTCCGCCCCAAATGTTCTGCACTCGCTTGGGCTACGAGAGCCACAAGCTCCCAGGATGGGGCACGCACAAAATTGACCCCCCCTTCTCTCCGGTAAACCCCAAATCTCCTCTTGAAACGATCCGCTGTGTCTTTGTCCATCGTGAATACGCTTCTACCCCCATCTGGAGAAACAACTCCGAGCGTCTCTAGGTCTCGACAATCAGTCGCTGCGCCGGCAGCAGAAGACTCCTGAGCATACAGGGGGCCACCTGTCAGATTAAGAAACAAGATCAGAAATGCTAACCGAATGATTCTCCTGTCCATTTCAGCACCTCACTCTAAAAAAGAGGTACGACGATGAAGACCTGCCACCCATGCTTCTTGGAGTATTGTCTTGAGATGGCAATGAACCGTTCTCAAAAGCTGGCCTTGCAACTCTCGTCTCTTCAAATGTACCAGGAAACCGATCCCCAGACCAATAGGCTTCTTCTGAGGAACTACCGCACCAAAGCGTAGGTGTTCAGGAGGGTTTTTTCAGAAGGCTGAATTGCGATATTCCACCGCAGAGTCCCTGAGGTCATGGACGAGATCTGTCGAGAGGCTGTAGCGACGATCCCCTTGCCCCATTGGGACGACTGGTGGAGTCATTTCTTAACGGGCGGCTGCCTGAATGGGAATTTGGGATGGTGATTCCTCGTGAGGCTGGCCCTAGAGAGGATCAGGAGAAGAAACAATCGTAAAAGGTCCCTGTATGTGTCCGATAGACTTTTGTGGTCTCGATAGCCTATGATCGAGCCCGTTGAGCGACCTTCACCAACCATTGCTGCAGGGGAACCATCTTGCGACAATGCTCAAAACACACTTCAACCCCTTCGGGCGTTGAGAGTACAGCGCGGTCGATTTGGGGAGAGGATGCGTACAATCCCTTGTAGCGTAGCAGATCGGCTCTTTCGTGCTCCGAATCATAACCGCGAGGGACACGCTTGGATTGTCCACCGGCAATCACATAGTTACCAGCCTTTGTGACAGATGATATCGCCTTTTCGAGTTCCACGCCGAGTTTTCCGTCAACAACTGCATTCCGATAGGCCTCAAGAGTAGGCTCGGGAAACGTGTGTTGCCCCGCGAAGATTGTTGCACCCCTCCCATCCATTCCAAAAAAGAAACCAGGGTTTTCTGTCTTCTTCCGTTCACCCTCCCAGAAGACGACCCTCACATTAGTGTTATACGGGGACTTATCTCGACTGAAACGCGTGTCACGATAGATACGCATGATTGACCCGCTCCCATCCGTCCTGGTATCGTAAACAATCCCACGAGACAGCATTTTCAACCGATCACCCAATGCAACAACAAAAGTCTGAGTATGCAAAAGAACGTTGTTCAGATAATCTGCCTTCCGTGCGTTGAACCACTCACGATTATTGTTGACTGCTAACTCCCGCAAGAAATGGAAGCATTCCTCTGGAAAACCGGAAAATGATGGTACTTTATTCATGGCACAGGTTCCTCATTTTTTGATTCAACCATCAGAAGAGTTACCGGCCTGACGATCCGTTGCATGTCGCCTATTCCCCTATGCGCACCCTTCCGAGTACTGCCCGTAGCATCAGAGATTCAGTGACCGCCAAGTTCTCCGGGTAACTCTCGCCCGTGATGACCACCGTCCCGCCACGGAGTTGTCGCGTCCTGAGCGGCTATATGGGGGAGACTTTCAGCGCCGAATCTGGCCTCCTAATCTCTCAGTTTAATCAGAATTTATTACAGGTAAATAGGGTAAATACAGTATTTTTGTCTGTAAAGTACTGTATTTTGGCGTTAAGCATACTCAGGGTTAGGGAAAAGCAAGATACACAACCAATAGAGCGAGCCCGGAGCAGCTTTCTTTTGGCCGGTGTCCGTCCAGATATTTGGGATTTTAACGTATGCCTCCCGCTCTGCTTCCTCCAAGCTTCCTAGGGTACTTAATGGTCATCTCAAAGGTACGATAATTGCAAGGGCGTCATCATTGACAGCTCGGTTTTCCATTCCCTTACTCGATTCTTGACAGATTGTTGTCCCAATGAAAACCCCTTAAGCAAGGAAATACCCAAATTCCCTTCTTGGGCATCGGTATGAAAAAAAAGGGAACTTTCTGCCGACTTTTGCGTCTAAAGATGTAAGTCCGGAACTCGGGTAAACACCTATTCTATTCCCGGAGGCTCATATGAAGAAGCTTTTTCGTTGTTTTGTGGTGCCCTCGCTCTTCCTTGCATTAGCATTCGGCTCGGTGCGCTCTCTGCAGGCGACGGAACCCCTTTCTCCCAAGAGACCAACCGCCCCTGCGACCTTAAGGGAACAGAAGATCTATGTCCCGTACGAGCACCTCAAAGAGGTGCTTCAGAAAAAGGAAAAGGGAATCTTTATCCCCTATTCCGACTTTGTCAGACTCTGGGAAGAGGCCACAAGAAAGAAACCTGAAAAGCTCCTGCCGCCGCCCCCGATTGACGCGGCCATCCTCAACGCGGAGTACCGGGGAAGGGTCTACGGCGATATGGCGGAGTTTCATGGGGAACTCAACATATCAGCCCTCAAGAAAAAGTGGGGGAAGCTTCGATTGAATTTTGAGGATATTGCTATCACCTCCCTGTCCCTGGATGGAGAGACCCCCCTGCTGAAACCCCTTCCCCAGGGGCTCGAACTTGTGCTCCCTGAAAAAGGGAGCTATGCCCTGAAAATCAATTTCTCCACAAGGGTCCAGACCATTCCCGGCAAAAAGTTCATCCATTTCCAGCTCCCTTCCGCACCCCTCACGAAGATCCACATGACGATTCCGGGAGAAGACCTCGACGTCAAAATCCAACCCATGCTCTCCAAGAAGAGCACCGTGATCCGGGGGAATACGGAGTTCTCAGCTTTTCTCGCTCCGAAGGGAAACGTAGATATCAGTTGGCTTGCAAAATCCATGGAGGTAAAAGTCGCAAAGAGTCTTGTCTTTGCAAAACTGTTTTCTGAACTCCATATCAAGGAATCCGTTTATACCCTCAACACCCGCGTCGATTTTTCTGTCATGCAAGCCAAAACGGATACCTTCAGAATAAAAATCCCCGAGGCCCTGAGCCTTGTGAGGGTGGACGGAAAGAACATAAGAGACTGGGAAATGGGTGATGACGGCACACTAACCGTCAACCTGCATGAAAAAATAGACGGCCCTTATCCCCTTCGGGTCATGACCGAAAGATACCGTGACGTAGAGGAGAAAACCTTTGACTTCCCCCAGTTTGAAGTCCTCGATGCCAAGCGCGAGGACGGTATCGTCGTGATAAAAACCGATCCCTCTCTCCGGGTGCAGGTGGAGAGACGGGACAAGGTCACCCAGATCGACCCGGCAGAAGTGAGAAGCAATACGACTCCTGACAATCTCGTCTCGGTGTTCAAATACTTCCGCCGTCCCTTTCTCATACGGCTTGCCATTTCGAAGATACAGCCGAGAATTACCGCACACCAGAATATTCTCATCTCTTTTGCCGAGACGATAATCGACTACTATTCTCAGGTACACTTCACCGTGAAGGACGCGGGTCTCTTTCAATTCAAGTTCCTGGTGCCGGATGGTTTCCGGGTCTCAGAAGTGGGGACCGAAAAGACCGTTGACAGCTTTTCGGTGTCAGAGGAAAAGGGCCGGAATATCCTCAAGGTCGTCCTCAAAAACAAAGCCTATGGAGACTATGTCCTGCCCCTCCACCTGGAGGCCGACAAGGAAGACAAAAACCTTTCCCTCAGTCTCCCGAAACTCCTCTGCATGGGTGTGGAAAAAGAAGACGGTATCATTGCCCTGTCGTTAAGGAAAAACCTGAAACTCTCGACCCAAGCCATCAGATCACTCCGTCCCATAAGCCTGGAAGAACTGGGGACTCTGGGCATTCGGATACGGGATGACAACAATCTCCTGGCAGCCGGGTACCGTTACGCCACAACCGATTATGCCTGCACTCTGGATATCGAAAAGCGAAAGACGAAGATCATTGCCAGGGTTGAGAGAAACATCGAGCTTGAAGAAGGGGTTATCAAACTGAAAGATGTCATCCGTTACCAAATCCTCTATGCACCGGTCAACCAGTTCCGGGTGGAACTTCCCGTTTCTGTCGGGAAAGATGCGGTCATCACGGGCGACAACATCAAGGAAAAGCGGCTCATTTCCGACGACCCAGAAGGGAAAGGCATATGGCTCATAGAACTTCATGCCCCACGGTTGAACCAGTACATCCTGTCGGTCAACCTGGAAAAGAAACTCCCTGAGGTCAAAATAGGAGAAAAAAGGGCCATACCGGTACCCCCAATTCGAGTCCTCGATGTCTTTAACGAATCGGGATTCATTTCGGTCAGCAAGAGCCCTGATTTCCAGGTCGAGGCGAAGGAAGACAACCTTGAACCGATAGATTCCAAAGAACTGCCGCCGACCATGAACCGGAGCCAGAGCATCCTGGCGTTCAAATACCTCACCCACCCCTATGGACTGACCCTGGAGAGCGCCAAGCATGAATTCGAAAAAGTTCTGGATGCCATCGTCAACGAGGCCCATTTTGACGTCGTGATGTCCAGGGAGGGCATGGCCAAGACCGAAGGCGTCCTTCGAATACAGAATACCAACAGGCAGAGCCTGGAGGTCCTGATGCCGGAGGGCACGGGAAAGATCTACTCGGTCTTTATTTCCGGCAGGAAGGCGAGCATCTCCAAGGGAGGGTCCGAGAGAAGCAAAATCATCATGCTGGGGAACAACACCGAACCCGGCCGGGAGTTCACGTTGCGGATTATCTACGAGTCAAAGGTCGGGGAGGAGTTCGGAATGTTCGGTGGTTTTCGCGTTGAAAGCGCGGAGATCATGGGTATCCCCACGTCAAAGATCACCTGGAGGCTGTATCTTCCAGACCGTTACAGTTACCTCTATATGAAAGGGTCCATGGATCCTGAAAGGCGCTCTTTCCCCTCACTTAGGACTGTCAACCCCTCCATCCTTTCACAAAGGGTGCGCCCCCAGAGCCGTATCACCGTGACCAAAAAGAAGCTTCCCCAGCAGAAAGATGAAAAGGCCCTCTACGGCCTCGACATGGATCTGGTGAGGGAGGGCCGTCTGTATACCCTGTCCAAGCTCGACAGGGACGCCTTTGTCAATGTCTCGTACATAGAGAAGAATACCTTGTTCAAGGTGAGCCTGTTTTTAGTCATCCTGGTCACCTTTGTCTTTATCTATGTTCCCCATAGAAGGAGACTCAATAGAATCCCGTTCTTTATGGCCTCGGGTATCGCCGTGATCCTCATCAGGATCTCCGTCCCTCAGGGATTCAAATACTTTGCCTCTCTGCTGCTTCTGGGAATCGGGCTTTCGGCTGCGACGCTTCTTGGCCTCGAACTCTCCAGGCGGATTCGGTCTCGTCGCGGCAGGGCAAAGGAAGAAGGATAAGGAGACCAGGAAGATGAGAAAAAAGATTCTGTCCCTGCTGTACTGTCTGGTCCTGTGTTCTCTGCCCGTTCTTGCTCTGGCAAAAGACATTTCGACAGAGCCCGTGCGAGACCGGGTCAAGGAAACCCTCATCTTTATTCCTGCCCAAGAGATGAAGTCCATCCTGGAAATCGAAAAGGAGGGGATCTCTGTCCCTTATGACGAGTATCGGAGACTCTATGAAAAGGCAAAAGAGGAGTACCTGAAAAGGCAGGCCGGAGAGTTGACCCCAACCGATGGGGAAGGCCCGGTGATTGTCCTGGCGAATTACTCGGGCACGGTTGTGGGGGAGGCTCTGCAATTCGAAGCCATCTTCAAAATCGTGCAGAACAGAGAAGGCCCGTGTCTTCTTGATTTTCCCCTCAAAGGGGTCGGTTATCAGAACGCGAAGCTCAATGGGAAGCAGATCCAGATCTATGAGAAAGACGGTCACCCGCGGGTCGTTATTCCCCGAAAGGGTCCCCACGACCTTGTTGTCGAGTTCCTTGTGCCCATAAAGTTCACGGAGAAAAAAGGATCCCTTTCCTTTGTTATCCCTCCCGCCCTCTTGGGGCACATAAAGATCACCGCTGACCTTTTCTACGACATAAAACTCAAAGGGCTTCTCTTTACCTCTCGGAGACAGGTCAGGGATAGGGCAGAATTCTTCGGGTTCATCGGGTCGAAAAACGCTCTATCCCTTGAAATCAACAACAGGCGTTCATTTGGAGAAAAGGCAGTGAAACTGTCGTCCAGGGAAACCCATTATGTGTTTGTGGAGCCAGACATCATCCATCGCCAAGGGGAGTTCAATCTTGCCGTTCGCGACGGTCAGGCAAACGGCATAGATATTAGGATAGCAAAAAACGATTATGTATACAGCCTATCGGGCCCTGGCATTTCCGGCTGGACAAGGGAAGATCAAGGAGAAAAAGACGTCCTCCATGTAACCTTTCACGTCCCCATAGACGACGAAACGCAATTCTCCTTGAGAACATACACGTATGTTGACGGTGGAAACACGTCATTTCGCCTGGAAGACACCCTAATAGAGAAACTCTTCGAACGACGAGGGTCTCTTTTTGTCTTCTATGCAAACAACACCCGGATCACTGCGGAGGACACGTATTTTCTCAAAGCTCTTGAGAAACCCCTCATCCCCAGGGCGCCTTCGGGCCTGTATATCCTTCACAGGGGATACGGCCTGTTCAACCTGCCCTATACCCTCGCGTACTCCCTCCGGGAGGTTCCCTCTCGCATCGGATGTACTCAGGTTAACCACGTATCCCTTGAACGCTCAAGAATCCATTTCCGTTCCCAAAGCGTGCTCCAGGGGTTGCTCCCGGGGACGACGCAATTCGTGTTTTCTTTTCCAGACGATTATTGGGTGAGAGATGTGACGGTTCTCGTCAATGGGAAACAGGTCAGAGCGTATCACAGGTCCGATAAAGGGAAAGACCTCCTGACCGTCGAGATTGCGCACCCTGTAAGCTCAAAAGATGAGGTTTCTTTCCTCATTGAATCAGAACGGTTTTTGGACGAAGACCTTTTGAAAAAGGGTTCCTACGAGATCGCACTCCCTGTTGTCTCTTACGCAGACACGAAGCGGATGAGAGGGACTCTTCATCTATCCATCGATGATGTCTTTCTTCTTGAAGACATGACCCTGAAAGGCTACAAACCTTCCGAGGAGATGATCGACCGTCTGCCGAGTGAGTCAGAAGAGAAAAAAAGGCTCATCTACGATTTCCAGACCCTTTCCCCCGAAGGTGCACTGACCCTTTCCTTTCGGAAGGGTGAACAGACAAGCAATACGGTGAGCTATATCGCCGTTGATCAAGATCTTCTCCAGGCCAGTGCGTATATCCGGTATGAGATTTCCGCCGGAAGCCGGGACAGCTTTTATTTCGCCGTGCCCCACTGGGAAGACAGCAAGATCAATATTACCGGAACGGATATCAAAGAAAAGAAGCGGATCAGCCTCGATAAACTGGAGGAAGCCGGACACTTCCCTTCTCTCCTGGACCTGAGGGAGTATGAAATCTGGAATGTGGTCCTTCAACAGGAGGTCACCGGCCCCTACCTCCTTGCCATCGATTACCAGAAAAAGATCAGGGAGTATGGGTCCTTCTCCGATGTGCCCCTTGTCGTGCCGGCTGGTGTCACGAACGATACCGGGTACATCGTTATGGAAGCAAGCCAGGACACGGAGATACAGGCAAAAAAGGCGGGGCTGAACGAAGCGGAGACCTATGAGATCCCGAAATGGCCTTCCTACAGACCCTCCAACCGCATCATCGAGTCCCTGCGATACTTCGCACGGCCCTTCACTTTCAAGATCGCTGTCTTCCGGAGAGACGAATCCCCTGTTCTTGCTGCCATCGCGGAAAAGGAAGAGATCTGCTATACCCTCGGCAAGAATTCAGATATCTTCTTCGAGTTTGATTACACGATCCGGAACACGAACCTTCAGTTTCTTGAAATCCCCTTTCCCGAACGTCACATTCTGTGGAGCGCTACCCTCCAGGGGAGAGCAGTCAAGCCAAGAAAGGGGAACGACAACGTCCTCCTCTTCCCCCTGACATTGAGCAGTGACAGGATCAGGCTCCGTCTGACCGGTTACGTCCCCGGAGAGGCAAAGGGGAACGTCTGGCAATCTTTTGATTTTCAGAGTCCTGGGCTCACTATCCCGGCCATGGAGTCACAGATTCGGGTCTTCTTCCCAGAGGACTACGCTCTCCTTGTGGCGACAGGAAATTTTGAAGATCTACCTGAACTCCCCGATCAAAAGCCCCTCTTGGTTTCATTTTTTCACAGGTTTCTGTCGTCCTTTTACCGAAATGTGAGATCAATCTCGGTTTTCCCCCCCCTAGCGACAAGGAGAGCAGCACGGATTGTCGGTGGAAAAGCGCTGAGAAAAGAGCCCGTTTTTGAAAGAATGGAAGAAGAGGATATGGCCGAAAAGGAGAGGGGACGTTACGACGAGTTCGGCGTACAGGCGCTAGACGTCCCTGAAAGATCGCAAGAAGGGGTTCCGGAAAGTGAGGTCACGCCTTCTCCAAAATACGCGAGGAAAAAAGGTATCCTTCCGATGAATATCACGATTCCGAAACAGGGGGTTCTCTTACCAGCGGGTAAGATATGGGGAGAAAGCCGACTGAAAGTCACGTTTCTTTCCTCGGCGTGGAAGAGGCTCCTGAGTATCGTCACGGTCCTGCTATTTATTGCACTCGGGTTTTATCTGACAGGTAAAAGGATCATGTCGCCGTCCGGTTTTCTGCTGACAACGCTCGTCCTCTTTACCTTTTTGCCCCTGATCGTCCTGACACCCCTTGTCTTCATCTTTGATGGTGCCGTGCTTGGAGCCCTTCTATTCACGATAATGTCCTGTGTGAGGGGGATATCGAAGAAGGCGGGAGGCAGGGAACCTGTTGGACTTGTTTTTCTTTTCATGGTGCTCCCCTATCTCCTTCTCACTCCCCCCAATGCACTCGCAGAATCAGACGGCTCATTTCCCGATGTAGAAGTCTATGTTCCCTACCAAGGAAGCGTCCCCTTTGAGATAGACGATTCCCATGAAGTCTTCATTCCTACGGAAGACTATTTCCTTTTAGAATTCCTGGCCGACCCGCCCTACAGGCCGGAAAAGGGATTTAAATATGAACGCGACTCCACCATCACAGGATTTGCAGTAAGAGGGACTGCAGAAGGAGACATAGTCAGGTTCACGGCTTCGCTGGACCTCTTTGTTAATCACGGGGAATGGGCGCTTATCGATCTGCCCTTTTCCAACGTTTTCATCGAAGGACTCACACTGGACGGGAAGGAAATCCCAGTTAGGATAAAGGGAGACAGAAAAGAAAACCCCCTGCCTATCGGCCCGAGAAGAGACGTCTACGAAATCCCGGTTCTCGGCTTCGGCCACCATGCCATTGAGATCGCCTTTTATGTGGAAGTCGAGGCAACTCCCGGAAAGAAGACGATGGCCTTTGGTTTCCCGGAGTCTCTGTGCGCAGACTTCTCACTGGCTTTTAAAGACAGAGACCTTCAGCTCGAATTCGAGGAGCCTCAAGAAGGGTACTACTTAGAAGACACCGGTAGCGGTCTCATCGCGCGGGCTTCCCTCTCTCAAAAAACGTTTGTGAAAATCTCTTGGCTCCCCAAGAAATTTACAAAAAAGACCGAAAGACCTCTCCTCTATGCCGATTGTCATGTCAACCTGTTTATCGATTACGATGAGGTCCTCCTCTCTCAGAAATCAAAGATCAGGGTCGAGAAATCTTCCCTTGCCTCGCTGCTGTTTCAGAAACACCCTGAACTCGTGATCCTGGATGTGCTTTCCGAGAAGGTGAAAAACTGGCGCACGGGGGATCAGAACGGAGAACCGGTGTTGGAGGTCGTCTTCAAGAGTGAGATAACCGAAACCGTTGATGTGGCCGTCAAAGCCAAGATGAAAGCAACCCCCGGAAAACCGGTACCGCCGGTCTTTCTTGAACCCCTCGATGCTGAGCGGGTCCGTGGGACCCTGGACTTGTACGGACCCGATGATTGCAGGATCCTCGTCGAGAACATCAAGGGTCTCAAGTTATCGGGCACAGAGGAAGAGCACCGTGGGGAGTTTCCCGGGTTCGAGTTTCAAAAGCGGTATTCCTTTGCAGACCCCGCCTTCCAGGCTGACCTCCTGAGCCTGCCACGGGACAGGAGGGTTTATGCAGACGTCTTCGCTCAATATATCTTTTCCGAAGACCTTTTGACGGCAGATCTCGCCGTCGGTCTTGATGTGAAAGAGGGTTTCCTGACATCCCTCCGCCTCAGGATTCCCGAGGGGTTCGGTATACGAACGGTTGACGGCGAAGGGATCTCGGACTATCACGTCCGACAGAGCAACATCCTCGTGCTGCCGTTCCCCCACGCAGTCAGGGGGAAATACCGGTTCGATCTGGTCCTTGAAAAGGAACTCCCAGGGTTTGACAGCCCGACTATGGAAGGCATTGAGCTCCTTGACATCCAAAGGGTCGAGGGTCGGTGCCTCGTCCTGTTTCCCCGGGGTTTTGAGATCCGGGAAGGGAAAACCTCTCAAATACGACCCATCGATATCAAGACCCTATCCCCTCACCTCAGGCAGGTCGATGAAACAGGTTTCGGTGCAAAGTATGCGTATCGATTCCAAGAAGAACCCTTCGAAGCAACCTACGAAGCCTCCAGAAAGAAACCCGCCCTTGATGTTGTGAAAGTCTATCACGCACGGGTCGAGGATGACCTCGTCAAAGTCAAGATTCTTTCCCTCTTCACGATCAAAAACGCTCCCATCGACCATTTCGACATCCTGGCCCCCGTCCAGGTCAAGGATTCAATGAAGATAGAGGGAGAGGGAATAAAGACCACTCTGAAAAAAACGGTCAAGCAGGGAGAGAATGTCCGCATCACCGTCCACACCCTTTCCGGAATAGAGGGTTCCTACCTGATGGAAATATCCTTTGATACGTATTTTGGGAAGGAGAAACTCTTTCAGATGCCGCACATTGTCTTTCCACAGGCCAGTAACAGGACGGAATTCCTCTCGGTTGAAACGGCTACGGTCTATCAGATCGAGACGAGAGCTCCTGAGGCCCTGCAGGAGGTGGACCGCGAAAGCTTACCCGCATTTCCTGCCGGAATCAATCTGAATAACGTGCTCTGGGCATACCGGGTTGCCGGTTCCCGTGACTGGAATTACAGCCTCAAACTCAAGAGACTGGAAAGGGAAAACCTGATCAAGGCGACCGTACTTCGAGAGGATATAAAGACACTGATCGTACCTCAAGGATACGCACTCCACGAGATTAACCTCAAGGCCAACAATAGAATCCTTCAGTTCCTCCCTCTTGACTTGCCCCGTGATGCCGAACTGTGGAGTCTGAACGTTGCCGGCGAACCGGTCAGGGCCTCTGTCGCCAAGACACCGGACAACGAGAAGTCGAAAAGGCTCCTCGTCCCCCTTTTCAAGAGCCGGACTGGCGATCGGAATTTTGACATAAAGCTCGTCTACATGGTCCCCGTCCCGAAGTTCGGCCTCTGGGGGAAAATCAACCTGGGTATGGTGGCGACCGACGATATTCCCGTTGAAAAGACCACCTGGACCCTTTTCGTTCCGAAGGGCTACTCCTATCCCAAATTCAAGAACAATATGGAAGAGGTCGATATCTCTGTGATCGAGGCGGATAAGACACTGGATCTCGCCAGAGAATACGAATTCTGGACCAACATGGCCAGAACCGTTAAGGGAACACTCAGGGAAAAAGCCGTTTCCAACCGCAGGAAGGTCATGGCTGATTACCTGGGACAGCAGGCTCGAACCCGACAGATGCAGTCGGACCTTGACCTCCGGATGAAAGACGAAGAGCAGAGCGGCAGGCGGGCCTTGCTCGAGAAGGCACAATCCCAAAACGTCGAGGTACTGAACGAAGCGCTCAATATCATCGAATCCAACAGACCTGCATCAGTGGGGGTCGAACAACCCGAAGAGGCGGCGGAAAAACAGGTCATCTCTGGCAGAAAGAACATCAAGGGCTGGCAGTTTAAGACCAGAGACATCGGGGAGGGGGATGAAGTACAGGAATCCATCACAGGCTTTTTGCAATCAGAGGACAGAAAAAGAGAACTCCGGAAGAAGGAGTCCAGGAAAAGGAAAGGGGCGCGGGTAGGAGGAAGAAGCGAAGTCGCTCAGAAGGAAGATGAACCTGAACTGGCGCCGCAGGTTCCATTATCTCCAATTGCACCCCCTCTAGAGCAGAAAGAAAAAGCGGGTAGGATAGAAAGCCTTGAATCAGACAAAAAAGCGCTGGAAGCACCTGAACCAGCGACTGCCCCGTCTCCCGCCAAGGATGTTGAAGAGACGCCGAAGCCGGTTCGTCCTGACATCCAGAAAGAGATCGTTCAAGGGCCGGCTCTTCCAGCAAAAAAGAGCATTCTTCTGAAAGGCCTGCGTTCCATGGACATTGCGCTGCCTGAACAGGGCACCCGGCTTTCCTTCAAGAAACTGGGAGGCAATCCCACTCTGATCCTGACCTATCGGAAGAAGGGCATCTTCTCAAAACTGTTTTCCCTGTTCGTTCTTCTGGCTGTAACGGCCGGCACATTAAGAATCCGCCAATGGCACCTCCCCGTCGAGAGGATAACCGGATTCCTCAAAGACAGAAGCCTTTCGGACTGTCACCGGCTCTTTATGGAGTCGCGCCCGGTGAAGATCATCCCCACCCTCATGATGATCGCCGCCCTGCTCCTCGGGTTTCCCTGGTTCATCATGGGACTGGGACTCAATACCGCCCTCCTTCTCAGGTACCTTTCTATAAAACGGTATGAGAAGAAGGGATATGTCCCCCCCTACAATTACAGGATATTCCTGAAGTATTTTCTTTCTTACATCATCCTGGCATCTTCTCTCTTGCTAATCATCACCTCGTTTCACCTGGTTTTCCTGCTATCTCTGGCCCTATCGACCTTCCTCAACTGCATCTATGTCGCCGTTTATGCCATTCTATATCTTTTCACCAAGAGAAGGATTATGGAAGACGTCGAGGAAAACGAGAACCGCCCCGTCCCGCCTCCCCTCCCGACAGGGGGAGAACCGGAGGATGTGGGTCAGGATTAGAGCTGACGACATGGGCGCCTCTTCTTGGCTCATCTTGTTTGGAAATACCCGATCATCTCAACGGACTTGACACACCGAAATCCGATGTACGCGTGTCCCGTCGCTTGCCGAGAAGAAGACATAATCTCCCGGGATGTTGCGGTCAGTCCCTCCGCCGTGCTTGAGGAGCTTCCTCCCCGCCCGACGCGCGGCGCAGCCGCTGACAGGTTCTCCCGACCGTCTCTCGGGTCGTAAGGATACGGCTGGTACACTGAGGTTGTCCACTCCCACACTTGCCCCGCCATGTCACGAACTCCATAGGGGCTGTCCCCCTTGGGGTATTGTCCCACGGGAACCGTCTCACCACGGAATCCGCCAAAGAATGCGAGATCCGGCCGCGGCTGTCCGCTGCCCCAGGGATAGAGGCGTCCATCCGTCCCGCGTGCGGCTTTTTCCCATTCCGCTTCACTGGGAAGACGCTTCTTCTGCCATGTGCAATACGCCATCGCCCCGTACCAACTGACTTCGCCTGCGGGGTAATGCTCAAAACCCTTCTCAGGGAGCCAGACGCCGTCCCGTTGATGAAGACGGTTGTCGGGATCATAGACATCCAGGTACATTTCCCCGTGGGGGCCTACCGTCCCTTTGGCCTGCACGAACGTGGCGAAGTCTGCGACCGTGACAAGGTCCCGATCGATGTAGAAGGTCGGCAGGAACACCCGATGCGCGGGCTTCTCATGCGCGGGACCGTCGTCGCGCCCCATGATGAAAGGCCCGCCCGGAATTGCCACCATCCCGGCAAGGGGATCGCCCTCTTGCGCAAATGCAGCCGGTGGAATCGGCGCAGAACTCCACAACCAGCCCCCCAGGAGCACCATCGCCCCAATCCCTGCCCCTGCCACAAGGTCCCGTAGTTGCCTACCCGAAGCCCTGCTCATGCGTTGCCTCCTTAAGCGCGAAACAACGGCCTCTCCTCCTGATCGTTGTTCATAAACGGTTCTTTTGATGCGATAGGGTCACTGAAGTGAGACTAAAGACTTACTTTCTAATAAGTTGAGCATAGCGGGGAATGGGCTTGTATGTCAAGACCGGTCACAACATCTTGGGGTCAGGGTAGACCCTGTCGAATAGGGACCTAAGCGAGGGGTTTGACTTTCTAAATTTCTTCAATCCTCACTAATGTATCGTACCATCGTGGCTGTTATTCTACAGGGTAGACCCCTCCTGCCGACCCCTTTACCGCTAGATCGGGACTCCCGGAATCATTCGGCCCCGTACCCGTTTCTGATACTCCTGGTACGGTTGGCCCAATTCCCGTTCCAGGCTCTCTTCCTCAATCATGATATGGAGCAGGAGGCCAACCCACCATAATGGAACGAGAGCGACGCCAAGGATAGAGCGGAACATGATGGCCCAACCGAGACACCACAGAACCTCGCCAAGGTAAATGGGATTCCTGACGACCCCGTAGAAGCCGGTGGTGCTGAGTTCCACCTTGACATCCGGTGCCGTGAACGGTTTTATGGTGAAGGCGGGAAGACAGAAGATCAATCCACTGGTAAAGATGATACCGCCGACAACCCCGTGCCATCCACTCATCTCAAAACGCATTTGGGGACAAAAAGGCAGAACAAGGACAACCCGCCCCAGATCGAAGACGACCACGATGAAAAAACCGAATAACGGATATCTTCCCACCTTCTTACTACCGACCGCCGCGCCGGATCCGACCAGCCCGAACATACTGACCAAAGCCCAGAAAAAGGGATCGCGAAAAATCGCCATGGCAAACCTCCAGTAACGGTAACACCCGGCCCGTCATACGAGACTGTCGAAAGCGTTTGAGTTTGTTAAGGTTGTCCCTTTGACTTGTTGAATTAGACTCTGTATGGCTAAAGACCGGGATTTTTGTTACGACTGAGAGTCATTGGTTTTGGACCCCAGAGTATCGAAGTGAAAAGTATGGTCCTATTTCTTCAAACCTCTGCTGTCCGAAATTCCTCGTTCGACCTGCCCGTCGTACAAGACTTCCCCCTTCGCAAGAGCGCCGAAGCTTCGGCGGAGGAGCTTGGCAGGCGGGTATTCGACATTCAAAATGCAAAACGGGCTAAGGCGGTTCGGTTCAAAGGCGAAGGTCTTAAACCTGGCAAATGGAAAAACAAATCGCAGTAGCGGCCCTCACTGCCTATTTGGCAAACTCTTTCTCAAAATCTCTGAACGCGGCCTCCAAGTTCCACTGGAGCTGAGCGCGTGGGCTGCCCTTGAGATAGTCGCTGCATTCCGGGGATGTTGGCTGTCTACCCTTGGCCGGATGTTCGTTCTCGCATGGCTCTACGAACTCAAAGCCCGGAGCCCTCGTCTTCCAGAGGCTTGTCCCTGGGAGGAAAGCGTACTCCAGTCCATTGCGCGATAGGGTTTTGACGTCATCGTATGTCAGATCATAGTCAAGTACGGCCCGGACGTACTCGTGGGTTAGGTCGATCCGTTCCACACCCTCGTCGTCTGTGGCCAGAGTCACAGGGACGCCAGCGGCCATATACACCGGGAACGGATGGTCTCTACCCTTCACCTGGAGGATCTGGGCATTGCTGGTTAATAGGATCTCCACCAGGACTTTTCTCTCCGCCATTTCACGGAGCAACGCTGAGGCGTTCTCTTCGTAAGCGATGTCTACGCCGTGTCCGATGCGCCGGGCATGACCCTTTCGAACGGCCTTAGCGATGTGAGAGCGCAGGTATCTAGGAGGCACCAGGCCCAGGGTTAACTCTCCTGCGTGGAGAGCGACATTGATGGGGTTTTCCAGCCCGGACAGGTAGTCGAGTATTCCCATATGGACGTCGTAGTCGGCCAGTGAGACGAGACTGTCTTCCGGGGCAACGAAGTTGAGGCCGACGACCCTCGGCTCCCTTTTGGCCAGCTCATAGGCAAACACGCTTTGGGCAAAGACCTTTTCCCGGGTGGACTGACGATGTACCTGGGCCAGATAGCGAATGGGCATGGAACAGGCCGGGTCCACCTCCTCGGACCCACAGTCCAGGACCTCGCGCATCCGCACCTCGGTCTCATCCAGCTCAGCTTGTGCCTTTGGGACCTGTTCAAGCAGACCCGCGCGGATCAGCTTTCTGTGAGAATCCCCCAAATCGTCGCTCCAGGGGACCCTTTCAGCGATGGCGTTGACCGCACTTGCCTGAAAGGAGGTCATCAGCTCAAGGTAGAACACATGTTGAGCCGCAGCCCTGGATGCGACCTCTGCGAGCATGTCGCCCTTGTACGCCCCGGACACGGCGCTAAACTCCCCAAAGGCGCTGAAGAAGTGGTCGTGGCCTGATTCCTGTCCAGGGAAGTAGTTGCGCATCGAAAGGGCATCGACAATAGCCGAGTATAGCTTTTCGTTCTTCAGCGCCTTGGCAACAGGTGGGGTCGTGGCTTCATCGCACGGCGGGTTTGTGAGGGCAAACGTCTCCAGATTCACACAGAATCCGCCCTTCGCGGCCCACTGAATGTAGCTTTCGGCGTACACCGCGCCGCTCACGTGATTGTGCAGATCCGCACCCTTGGGCATCTCCTGAAGGAACATCCGCAGTCTCGGCGGATTCTCGCGAATAGAGTTGAAATACTCGGCCGTTGCCAACGTTTCGGAACGGGGAACTCCGCCTTTGAGCACGCCGGCCCTGTCGACACAGGATGTGAGTGCAAGAAGGGCCAAAAAAAACAAGGAGATCGATTTTCTCATCTGAGACCCCTTCCCAACGTCAACGGGTGCCACGCATCCTCTGGATCCAGACGACTCATAGGGGATTTGGATTTGCGGCGCATCCATCGGGAAATGTCAAGACCTGTCAAGTGCTATCATTAGCAAGAAGGGTTGACCTTGTCAAGAACCCCGGATAAGGCCATCCTTGACGGACAAACCGAATTCCCCTATACTCCTAACGCGACAAAAGGGCAATCCATGACGGAACGATTGTACTTTGATGACCCCTATCGGACCGAATTCGAAGCCACCGTTGTCCGCTGCGTGGATGTGGACGGTAAACCGGGGCTCATCTTGAATCAGACCTGCTTCTATCCCACTGCCGGGGGTCAGTGCTGTGATAGGGGAGTCCTGAACGACGTTCCGGTCGTTGATGTTCTGGAACGCAAGGGTGAGATCCTTCACCTCGTGGACGGCGTCGTAGACGTCGAAAGGGTCCACGGAAGGATTGTTTGGAAGCGGCGGTTCGACTTGATGCAACAGCACTCGGGTCAACACGTATTATCCCAGAGCGTGCTTCACGTGCTCGGTGCTGATACGGTATCGTCCCATCTTGGCGAGGAGACATCAACGATTGAGATCGCGCGGAAAGACTTAACTGATGAAGAGATCAGGGCTGCTGAGGACTGTGCAAACGGAATCGTGTTCGAGAATCGTACAATCAAAACCTACTTCGTCTCGGCCCATGAGGTCGCGAGGCTTCCCTTGAGGAAGATTCCCTCGCAGAAGGGGCGTTTCAGGATTGTGGAGGTTGATGGTTTCGACTATTCCCCTTGTGGCGGTACCCACTGCCGGCAGACGGGAGAGATCGGGCTGATCAAGGTGGGCCGTTGGGAACGTATAAGAGGGAACGTCCGCTTCCAATTTCTCTGCGGCTCCAGAGCCTTGGCGGATTATAGATGGAAAAGCGAAACCGTTGAGAAACTCGCGGACCGTTATTCAGCTAGAGGCACCGATGTCCTCACGCTGATGACAAAACAAGCCGAAGAGAACAGGGAACTCCGCAAGACGCTGAGGAGTCTGTCGGAGCGTGCCATGGAATTTGAAGCACACGAACTCCTCTCCAAAGCCGTGCCGTGCAGGGAAATCAAGCTCGTCCAGGCCATTTTCGATCATCGCCCTTTTGACGAATTGAAAGCATTGGCCAGACGGATTGTGGAGCGTGAGGGGACGGTCGTTCTCTTTGGCAATCGGGGAGATAAGGGCCTGTTGGCTTTCTCCTGTTCTGAGGGGCTCCCTTACAAGATGAACGATCTCATAAGTGCTGCCTGTGCCAGACTTGACGGGCGCGGTGGGGGATCACCGAGGTTTGCCTTTGGAGGCGGCCCCCGGGTCGACAAAGTCGAAGAGGCAGTTCAGAGCGTGGCTGACCGCATTCTGGGAGAAACCGGGTTCACCTCTTGACAGGCTGCTGTCCAAATCTCCGCGGAAGGTTGAACCGCTGAGGTCGCCAAAGACCTCTCCGATTTGCCTGTTTATCCTACCTCCCAACGTTCTTGTCAGGCAGATCCTTTATTCTCGTGCACCGAAGTTGCCCTTGAACAGGTCATCGCTTCCCGCAATGCACCGTCTCCACGAGCCGACAACGACTCTGGCTTTCAAGGTTTCAGGCCACGGCCCCGTGGAGCCCACTCGGTGGGGCTGTTCCAGTCGGCCGTTTTCCAGGGCACCTTGTCCGGCCGGACCAGGGGGAGGATGTCCTTAAAGAAGGCCAGCCGTTCGTCATCGGTCATGGGCGTGTATGATTCGGCAATGGCCAGGTTTTGCTCCAACTGGGCCATGGTCTCCATCCCTACAATCACCGTGCTGACTGGCAGACTGAAGGCATAGCGCAAGGACCGTTCCACCTCGTGGGTTAGACTGCCCAGCCCCAGGACTTTCATCCCAATGGTGGCCACTCCTTTGGCATTGGCAATGGGCAGGAACTCTTCGGCAAAGCTGAGAATGAAGTGGTCCAACGCCGAGAGAGCGATCAGCGCGGTGTCGAAGGGAAAGCGTCTCAGGGCCTCCGCGAGAATTTGCGGGTCGGTGTGGCTGCTGATGCTGATATAGCGCACCAACCCCTCATCACGAGCCTGCAAGGCCGCCTCCAATGCACCCCCTTTGCCGGTGAATGCATCCAGCCGGGCGTAGTCCCATACGTTGTGCAGTCGCCACTCGTTCACGTAGTCGGTTTGCAGCCGTGTCAAGCTCTCCTCCAGCTGCCGGCGAGCCCCATCGCGTGTGGTGTCCACGGTTTTGGTGGCAATCCACATTTCCCGCCGCCGGTGTTTGACCACCTTGCCCAGGCGAGTCTCCGCCTGCCCCTGAGAGTAAATCCAGGCGGTATCGAAGTAGCGAATGCCCCGGTCTATGGCGGTGTTGACGATTTTGATCGCCTCCCCTTCGGAGCAGTTATGTTCGTCCACAATCCGCTGGCCGCCAAAGCTCAGGATGGGAAACGATACGCCTGTTTTGCCAAAAGGCCTGCTCTCCATGATTGCCTCCCCAGCCGTTGGAAACGTCGTTTTCGGGAGAGTCGTCTTGGGGACCTTGACTGGTTTCAAAGCTCAAGGACCCGCGTCCCCCTTCTGATATTGGAGATAAGGTGAAGCATCACGGCTTAACCCGTGTGAAGCGTGTTCCCTTCTCGTGCTCTAGGATAGGTTGCTCCAGAAGGCGCTCCATAATCTCATTATATGCTACCTCATATTCACTTTCAAATGGGGGCAGGGAGATCAGATTGAAGCGGCAGGAGTTCGAATCCCATCGGATTCGAACTGGACACTCCGATGGAGAAGACCGTCCTGAGGACGCTCTGAGTTGGAGGGACACCACACCGGGAAATATAGGGGCCAGGCGATGCTATTTTGCCCCGTTACAATCGATCCATATGGGTTCTTTTAATCCAGCATAGGTGCCTTTTGCCTCAAAGCAGTTTTCATCTGCGCTGACTATTTCAATGGTTAACCCTGATCGGGAAGGGACGAAATCTAGATCTTCTAAACGATTTGCATATCGACCATGATTGAAAAAGTAGACCTCCTCCGCGACTATAAGATTCTCTAATTCAGATCTCACAGCACTTATATATGCACGATTTCTTTTGGCCATGAGACTGGGGAGTGCAATCGCTGTGAATATCCCAATCAAAACGATGAGGCCCGCGCATGACGTTACCAGTACGATAGCTGTTGATCCACTTGGCGTGTACTTCTCCTGAAGCCTCTCGCTGCTCGTGATTGCGTAGATAATAAACTCAATCAGTGCGATCAAACCGGGAATGCCTGTCCAACAAAAAAGCAGATAGGCAACGCCTAGCCAGTTTTTTCCGACATAGAACTTGTGAGCACCAATTCCGCCTAAGAAGAACGTAAGTAACAATAGCGCCGGTTTACTTAACTTTTTCCTTTGTGGTCCGTTACATTCGGGGCACGTTTCAGCGTTCCGATTCGGGATTCCTCCGCACGGCGGGCAGGGTTTCTCATCTAAACCTTCCGTACGATGACCAGCGTCGAGATGGGTCTGATTTGAGGGTCGGTCGCTCATTTTTTCCTCCTCTAGGAAACCAAAAGGGTCTGTGATATGCCAGATACTCGCTCATCTCGTTTCCAGTTCTACCAAAGAATCCTTGGTGTGCTGCCCTGGCCCGGGAAAGCCTGAACAAAGAAAACCTCAGTACAAGGTCTAAGGGACACGTTTCTAGTATTGGAGTTTTCTGGGCAAGACTTTAGTCCGTTTCGGGTGCATTTCCCATACGACGAGTCGCTCTGTACCGGGAGTATCTCCCGGTCAATCGAGAGGATACTGATTTCCTTGAACTCATGGCCAACAATCTTGCGGCTGGATTCCATGGGTCAATCGTCCCAAAAGCAACGCCCAAGCAAGGTTATCTCGAGTCTGGACAGTGCTGAATCCTGTGGAGATTTGAGCGCGATCAGCAGCATTGAGGACTAGCGGACTGGAGGAAGATCCAAAAACCCATAGATCTAAGGATTGTGAGCAGGTGGTCTATGACATGGGAATTACTCGTCACCGAAAAATGTCCCCTCCCCGAAACGGGAATGCCAAAAACTCCCTAATGTTCGCTTCGAGGACATTTTTCAGGGACGACTAGCTAGAAGGGTGCCATCTGGCTTCGAGGAATTCCACTGGATTGTAGTAGCATGCTGCCAAGTCTGATTGAGTGTAGCATTCGAGGCTGTAGGTGCCATAGAACCGAGAGGGTTTTGTATTATCCGGTCGCAGAGGACGAGGTCGCTTTCTCAGAACTTCAAAATGCAGATGATCAAACTGCCAGCCATATCGATCCAATTCTTCTCTATTCATAAACCGGGCGAGGGGTTCGTGCAGACCAACTCTATCCCCAACAGAAACCGAAACCCCTGAAAGGTGTTCATAAACTGTCCAAACATCCCTTCCATTTTTCATTTTGTGTTCAATGATGATCTGCGCAAAGGGGCCGTCATCTCTGATACTCATGACCCTTCCTGAGGCAGCAGGGTAAATGGGGTCATTTTCGTATTCCCTGTTCGGCCTCATTATGTCAATACCTGTATGGAGGTGTCCAGCTATTCGAGGGCGTGCTTTTCTATAGAGACCAAAATGACCGATGGGAGTCAACCGGACAGATCTCCAAGACCGACGGTCTTTCGTCAAAATGGGCAAGAGCCATTCCCCGGGGTGACCAAGCACCACCTCTGGCGAAATGAGTATAAGAAGCAGCAATAGAATACGATGTCTCAATGTTCAGGGGTCTTTCTGGATTCAAGATAATCTTATTATGCTGAATGTCGCCGGCGCTGGTTGCCGTGTCGGACTGGTCTCGTGGGCAATTGATCGTCCATGTCAAAGCACCCGCTTCGATGACAGGCCAGGCAGTTGCAAACTCTGTGCCGACAAAGGCTGAGGGTTGTCCCCTTAACCTGAACCACCCGATATTGCGACGCTCTTCCCTTGACACACAAATCCATTCTCCCCTATACTCACTCCATCAGAAGGCGAGTTCCTATCACTTTCCAGGTGGAAGCGGTTTGTGTGAAGGCAACGCTCCCTTTCTGCCTCTCAAGGTGCTCTTATCCTCTTTGCATCCGACAGTAAAAAGCAGGGGTATGGTTTTTTCGCACTGATCAAGACGCTACCTGAAGCCGAGTGCTGACAGGAACTGGGAAACTTCAGTTGTTCAATCATTCAAGGGGCCATTGCTGAATATCCACGTGGCGCGATTAAGGGAAGACCGGGTTTGATCAATTCAACCGACCGTCTCGGGTGGGTGACACTCGGATCCGCCTGGCTTGTCATCTTTTCTCTGTTCATTCTGTTTCAGTGCGTTTCCCCGCTGCTCCCCGTCCTGATCAGCGAATTCCGTCTGAACCACTGGATGGGCGGTTTTCTCTACTCCCTTCCCCTCTTGATGATTGCCCTTTTTTCCTATCCCTTAGGGGTACTTTCTGATCGAATTGGCCTCGAGGTCGCCGTGGGATGCGGGGTGATCGTGGCCACGTTGTTTTCCCTGATCCGAGCCTTAGCGACAGACTACTATATCCTCGCTTTCTCAACAGCGATATTTGGCCTCGGCTTTGCCATGTGTTTCACAAATCTCCCAAAACTGGTCAAAACCAACTTCCCTCAACGCCTCGCCGGAACAGCGACGGGAGCCTACACCACAGCAATACCTCTCGGCGCGGGTTTGGGAATTGCCCTGACGAAACCCGTTTTTGCTATGACAGGTGGTTGGCGTGAGGTTCTGATGATATGGAGTGTGATGGCGATCCCAGCAATCGTCTTCTGGTGGGTTGTTGCTGGATGGTGCAGAAAGCGAAGGAGGCCTTCTCAGCTGGGATCGTTTCACCAGGGAATCGTTCCGCAGGCTCCGTCACAGGGCACAGCCCGAGAGGATTCAGCGGATGCAAGACAGCCTCTTCATCCCTCATCGCAAAAAGGACGTTCAACCCAGAGACCGATGAGCGATATACGGGGGACCTATTCCCGGGGTGGGCTTTTGCGCTCGGTCCTGCTGTGTGGCTCACTTCTCTTGCTTCTGAACCTTATGTTTTATGCTACCATCGGGTGGCTCCCAACCTATTTGACTGAAGCGGGATGGGATGCGGTATCCGCAGCAGCCGCCACCTCTGTCATATCGTTTGTCGAGATACCGGCGGTACTCCTCGTACCCGTGCTTTCTGACCGAACCGGGAGAAGGACGCTCATCCTCATTCTGGGTTTTTCTTTGATATCAATCTGTTCTGCCAGTCTAGCGTTCAATACAGATTCGAGCTGGTTTGTGGCTCCCCTTTTAGGCACAACATTCGGGGGCATATTCGCCCTTCTGCTTGCCATGCCTGTAGAACTTGTCGAACAGGAGAAAGTCGCTAGCGTGGCCGGTGCGATCATTTCAATAGGGTATGTTGGTGCGTTGACCGGCCCTATCATCACCGGGTACCTAAGAGACCTGACTGGGAACTTCGTGGCGGGATTCCTTGTCGTGGCCTTGGCTGGACTGGTCTCGGTAGCTCTCTCTTATGCCCTGTCCGCGGTCCAGCCCCAGCGCTCACCCACCTCGGCGGATGAGAAAGAAGCAACATAGACCGATCGTTCACCTGCCCTATGTCATGGTGTCTTTTCCGTTGACACAGAACCGTCTGTATCCTTATACTACTTTCACCCAACAGCGATTTTTCTATCAATCAGACTCCATCATATTGCCTTCGGATGCGGGTTGGGAGGCACACTTCGAAAGTATTGCAGAACTCTCGTGGAGATGATTCCATGACCCATAGGTCAAAGATCAAGACTGTGCTGGTTTGCATGATGGTGTTTGGGGCGGCTGGGCTGGCTCTTCTGGGATGTGGCACAAACGGTTCTTCAGGCGGGGGGCAGGCGGATCCTGACCGATTGGATGGAGGTCCCGTCTTGGCGGTGTTACCGGAAAGCGTAGTCTTTCAAGCTAATGCGAGGGGAGAGGCTCCTTCAGGCCAAGAGGTGGAAATCACCAACGAGACAGAAGACACTCTCACCTGGACCGTCAGCACCGACTCCCCCTGGCTTATGGCCGATCCAAGCTCGGGGGATACGGGAACCGAAACCGACACGATCACCATTCGTGTCGACATCACAGGCCTCGACCCGGGAATCCACTTCGGAACGGTAACGGTCACGGCCCAGACAGTGGCAGAAAGTCCCAAGACCGTTTCGGTCACGTTGCGCCTTTGCGGCGGTCCGTGTGTCTTTGTGGATGCCCAGCGTGCAAGCCACGCCGTATCGTCCCTCCTCTTCGGAGACCAGATTGAGTGGTTGAAATCCGGTACCTGGATCTGGGACCGGCCCATAAGTGCTACCTGCCTCGACCCCAGACTAGACGGAGGTGCGCCTCGTTTCGAGCTCATGAGCGAGTTTACCCAACTCGGGCTAACCTTGCTTCGCTATCCAGGAGGAATCCCTTCGGATTTCTTTCACTGGGCTGAGGCGGTAGGACCTACAACACAGCGCAGGCCACAGATCGATCCGTGGGCATCAACCGCGCCACTTCTGGTCAGAGAGTGCCCTGTATTCGGACCCGATGAATTTGTAGAGGTTGCCATGGCGCTGGGTGCTGATATCATGATTACTGCCAATGCCGGCATGGGTAGAGCCCAGGAAGCGGCGGATTGGCTTTCTTACTATCAGGCCCAGGGGGTCAGCGTCGACTTGTGGGAAATCGGCAACGAAGTCTACATTCCCGGAAACCCTCCAGGAGACCCAAACGGCGAACCCTACGCCTTGGCCGCTGTTTACATGACCGCGGAAGAATATGCTCAGGCTTTTGATGCCTTTGCAGCGGCATTAAGGGCAGTGAATCCCCTGGTCAAGGTGGGCATGGTGGGCTTTGAGGACACCGAGGGTGTCTGGAACCCGGTAGTTCTGCAAAACGTCCGGGAACCTGTCGATTTTCTGGCGGTGCATATCGCATACGCGCCCGCCGCGTGCTACGATAATACGCCTACCGACGAGGTATTTCGAGCCTTAATGGCCGCCCCGGTGCTGGTGCGCTGGAAATTGGATATGGTGGAGGGCCAGGTAGCGCAATACGCCACTGGAGAAAGCGCTGACCTTGAACTGGCGGTGACCGAACACGCCTCTCTCTTCCTCCTCTGCGGCGTCAACGATCTGGAACAGGTGGAGAGGAACAAGACGCTGGGCTCGGCTCTGTTTTCCGCCCTAAGCTATAATCTATTCATCGCAGATCCAAAGATCACCATGGCGAACCACATGAACATGAGCCATCCGCTCTTCCAGGCCGCCATTACAACCAGCACCGTCGACGGGTACTCCAATCCGGTTCGCAGTGCGTTCTTCTATGTATTTCGGTTGTACGCCGAAACGGCCGACGGAATCTATGTCCCGGCTCATGTTTTCAACGCTCCAACGTTCGCAACCACCGGCTACGGCATCGTTCCACCCCTGAGCGGCGTTCCCACGTTGGATTCCATCGCGGTATTAGCCCCAGACTCCGAAAGACTGTGGGCGTTCGTGGTCAACCGTGATCTCACCCAGGACGTTGTGGCCCGTGTAGGGGTAGACGGGTTTGCTCCGCAGGGAATATCGTCGGTGACAGCAGAGGTGCTCAACGGCACGAGCTATTCAGCGGTGAATAGCCAAGCAGATCCAACCGCCGTGACATTGACCTCAAGACCGCTAACGCCGTCCCGAGACTTTGACTTTCTATTCCCGGCCCATTCCCTGGTCCGCCTGACATTCCAGTAGTATTATCAATATATTGAACTGCCAATCTGTCTATGGACGCTCCCCTTGCCATCAAACTGTAAGAGCACGGAAAACTCGTTACGTGAATGCGAAGAGAGCGCTCTGGACAATTCGAGTTGAGTAGGCGCTCTGCTCCAGTGTCAAGTATAGGCCGTCAACGTGATCCGCTGCGGAACGGAAGTCTCTCGCATGTTCTTCTGACCAGAAGAACCGGGAATGGTGTCAATAGGCATGAATGATGTTCGGTTCGGCAAATCCCTCCCAGTTTACGTGAGGTTCAAACACCAGGGGATCGGCGCCCACAGTGTTGACCCCATACCTCAGCTCGCTATCCACCGTGATATGAATCGCCTGAGAACAGTGTGCACATTCTGTTCTGATTTCCACCGACAATCGTTCATTCCGGAGTTGCCCTTGCACGAAGGGCGCTGCGATCGCATCTTCCGCTCAGGCTGCATTGAGCCGTTCACCCGTACTGAAGGCTAAATGGTGCGGGGTCTCGTCAACGGTCACAGGAAAAGCCCAGGACACCGCTCCCTGCGCATTTCGAACCAGAAAAAAGAGACCTCTTTCTAACTCCTCCACGAGGACCCTTACCTGGGCAAGAGAAAGATTCAAGTGCCGGGAAATGGACGCTAGCCCCAATGGTTCTCCGGTGCGAGGTAGTTCTGTGACAACAAAGTTGCGAACGCGGTGATGGTCCTCTGACATGAAACTGAGTCTGGTTTGACGATGTGTTGGAACCTTGGACAAGCGAGTCTCCCATGTCTCACGAGGAATCGATGTAACTCGCCCTCCACGTCCCACAAGGACGGTCTCATTCATGGGCGTTTCTCCCCTCCTATTTGTCAATCGAGAATTGCCGCCGATTCGGTTTTGCCTGTCCGACCTCCCATAGGCTGCCAGGCAATTCAGCGAGAAGGCGGCTTGGTTGACGGAGAAATAGCCTGGTCGTCACTGAAAGATGTCCCTCGTCCCTGATGCTATCGGGAGTACATAGCGATGTATTCTGCCACCCGAGAGTCCCAATCGTTCTTTTGATTCAAACAATTCCGAATGAGGGTGTTCCGACGTTCTGGATTACCGAAGGCTTCGACAGCTCGCCTCACCGCCATTTCCAGCGCCCTTCCATCAAAAGCTTCAAAAACGAAACCATTGGGCGAGGGAAACGCTCCTGTCTCCACCTCTGACACCGTATCTGCGAGACCTCCTGTGGACCGAACAATCGGAATCGTTCCATACCGCTGACATTCCATTTGGACTAAACCGCAGGGTTCGTATGCCGAGGGCATGAACATGAAGTTTGCAATCGCATAGTGCCGCCAGGTTTGTTCTACTCGATCAACACCCGTAGGGTTGATGAGCAAACGGGACGCCTTCTCCTTTGCGAGTTTGGATAGGGCTTTCCAGATCTTC
This sequence comes from uncultured Thermodesulfobacteriota bacterium, assembly GCA_964348185.1. Taxonomy (GTDB): domain Bacteria; phylum Desulfobacterota; class BSN033; order WVXP01; family WVXP01; genus CAYGBW01. The sequence goes on from CAYGBW010000100.1 coordinate 30,890, forward strand.
CGGAGTTCCCCGGTGGCGCCGGGTGTTCCCCACGTACATAGGATTAGCCTGCCGATTTCGAGAATCCCTTCGACCCACTGACCCAGGATGAGAACTCCCTTTTGGTTGTCCCAGCGTCCTCTAAACCCGAAGACCGGCTCGTGGGTCTCCTCCCAGTCCCAGGCCTCATAGAGTTTGGCCCGATGCTCGTCTTTCCAGCGGAGAATCTCCTCTGCCGAGTCAGTACCATCGTACTTTGCCCCGTCTATGATCCACCGGCCACTGTCTATACCACTAACGATTCCCCGCAGCTTGCCCTCTTTCCGGATTCGACTCAGAACTCCAGCCAACCCAAACCCAAAGTCCTCACTGTCGCAGATCTCCTGTGCATATGTACGGCTGACGGTGTTCGCCTCATCGGTGGCGAGGAGGCCAGCCTTAAGGCAGTTTGCCTTTCCGTGAAACTCGAAGCTCTCGATACTAAACAGGCTCTGTGGCAAGCCGGCATAGGTTACGATGCCTGGGCTACCCACTCCCTGATTGAGCAAGTTGTGGATGGTGAGAACGACCTTTACGGAGGCCACGTATTCCGGGGGCTTGGGGAGTTTTCTCAGTTCCCCTACATAAACCGGGATTAATGCGGTATGTGAGTCCTGGCAGTGAATGACCTCCGGGTCCCAGAAAGAAGCGTTCAGTAGGTCAACGATAGCCCTTGAGAATGCGATCCATGGCTCGTGGTTCGGCCAGGAGTAGACGTCCTTTGGAGATCGGGCGGTCAGGAAGTGTTTGTGCTCACCCAATAGAATCACGTGAATAGACTTACCCCTCGTCCCAGGACAGGGAATTCGTGTCTCGTATACCTCTGTGACCTCCGACGCTCCCACACCCAGTTCCACCGGCAGGCGGAGACCGATCGCCTTGACATCATCCCTGCTGCGCAGAAATCCGTATGCAGGTGCCGCAACCTTCACGTCGTGCCCATTCCTGGTCAAGGAAGCCGCTAGTCCCAAGACATATTCCGCGATTCCACCTACAGGGGCAACCTCTGCCAGTTCCGGTGTTGCCATGAGAATCTTCATGCCTTCCACCCTTCCATTCTGGATGGTCCGGGGCTCACTGCACGCGCGACAGTAACCGGTTGTCACGTTCTGTGTCAATGGCCATGACGGCGGATTGAGATGCGGTCGTCACCGTACCGCCTTTCTGGGCGTTTGTCAGAAGGCTGCGGAACTCAGTTGTAGTCAACAATCTGATATCACATTGAATTATTATGAGCAAGGAGAAATGACTCGATCAGATTTCATGTCTCTCATGATCAGGACGATTATTCATTCTTGACTGACGAATTCGAATCATCATAGCTTATCGTATGATTTGTGTCCCACAGTCCGTGTTATGTTCATCCGATACAGGGAAGGACAAAAGATGAAGAGAATCGGCATGTTGTATCCCTCCTCGGGCGTAGCGGAATCTGAGGTACAAACCATGCTTCCTCAAGGGGTGTCCCTTCACGTGACAAGAATACCCATGAGCAGGCCCAGCTACGAGGTAGAACTCCATATGGCGGATTCTGTGGAGGAAGCGTCGAAATTACTGGCTGATGCTAAGGTGGATATAGTCGCTTTTAATTGCACCCTGGCTAGCCTCATCGGAGGCAAGGGATATGATCAGAAATAATAGAGCTTCAGAGACCCCTGGAAGGGTTTGGTCGCTTACTCAAGACGCCTCTAGGCTGACTGCAGCAAAGGGGACCCACAGGAAATGAGGATTCTCGTGGATTTCTCACCGCTTCAAAGAAAAAACACGCCCTTTGGCATCCTGGAGAAAGAGGGAGATAACCTTGAATTCCCACCAGCGTCCCGACGAGAAGTCGAATAACCGAGGGGGAATTCATCGGTCTGCCGGTCGGACGACGCGGTTGCGGAGAACTCCCAGGTGCTCCACCTCAAGCTCGACCATGTCGCCCGGCTGGAGCCAGCGGTCCAGTTCCAAACCGCAGCCGTTTCCAACGGTGCCTGAGCCAATGAACTCACCGGGGTGGAGGGTTTCGTCCTGGGAGACGTAGGCGATCATGTCTTCGAAGGTGAAATGCATATCACCGCTGTTTCCCCGTGACCACGGTTCGCCATTTACCCGTGCGACCATCGTCAGGTTGTAAGGATCTGGCACTTCGTCGGGCGTGACCAGGTACGGTCCCATCGCATTGCCCGTGTCAAAGTCCTTGCCCTTGGCCGGTCCCAGTCGCCCCTGCATCTCACGAAGCTGGATGTCACGGGCGCTGAAATCGTTGAAGATAGTGTAGCCCGCAATATGACGGCGCGCATGCTCTTTGAGGATGTCTCGCCCGGGCCGGCCAATGAACGCGCCGAACTCCAGTTCGTAGTCCAGTTTGTTCGTGTACTTTGGCCAGTGCACTTCAGCCTCTGGGCCGACCACACTAAAGGGATTGCTCTTGTAGTACACCGGCCGCTCGTACCACACCTTTGGTGCGCCGATGAGTGCACGGCCTCGGAGCCTCTCAGCCCACCCATCAAGAACGGCGAGGGGGGCGAATCGCCACTTGGCAACGGTGCGCGTTGCCTGTACGATGTGCTTTTCGAATGCCATGAAGTCCCGAATCGATCGGGGGCGGGGAACCGGTGCGAGCAACACGAGGCTGTCCATTGCATGGGCTGTGCCCGGTGGGAGTTGATTCATAACGAATTCAGCGACCCGTTCCGTTTGCTCAAACGCCTCCTCGCCCCCATCCAGCCAGCCCAAGATATCCGTCAGGTAGGGGGGCGCGGAGCCGGACATGACCGTAGCCCCTGCCTCGAGGTCGACAATGGTCTCCCCGTCGGCCATCACCGCACCCAGGCGCGGGGTGGCCTCCGGTTTAGACTTTGGCAGAAACGTGACCAGTTTCATCGCGCCCCTCAGTCTTCGAGGATTGCCACGACCCGGGCCGGACCGGCCGAGCCGCCTCGGACTTTGAGAGGAAAACAGCAGACCTTAAAGCCGAAGGGCGGCAGCTTATCGAGGTTGGTCAGCCGCTCAATGTGGCAGTATTCCCTATCCACACCGACAAAGTGGGCTTCCCAGAAAAGATCGCTCCGTCCCGTTTCTCTCGCCTCGCGAGCCAACGTTGGCAGGGCCACATCCCACCCCCACGAGTCGATGCCCGTAACCTTTACACCCTGGTCGAGAATCCATCGCGTGGCAGGTGCGCTCATCCCGGCACCCCGGGTGAAATATTCGGGTGTACCCAACATTCGGTCATTGCCCGTCTGGATCAGCACAATGTCCATGGGTTTGATCGTGTAGTTGATGTCCACCAGTGCCTTTTTGACGTCGTCCACGGCGATCCCTTCGCCATCTCTCTTGTGACGCATGTCCAGCACGAGGCCGTCGCTGTAGCACCACTCCAGTGGCACCTGATCGACTGTTCGGGCCCTTTTCCCTTCTGAGGTCGGCCCGTAGTGCCACGGCGCATCGAGGTGCGTGGTGCCATGGGTGGAAAGCCTGATCTCGTCGTGGGCCCAACCCAGGCCGGTGCGGAGATATTTCGGTCCGATGCGAAAGAGCACCCAGATCGCCAGGCGACCAAATCGGTGCCCTTGACGCTTCACTCGGCTGCGTGCCCACCACGGAGCCCAGGTCTTGTTATTGTCCAAGGTAACACTCAAGTCGATGATCCTCATTGCGGTTCTTCTCTTTTTTCAACGGCAACCCAAATTGCCATCGTGCTAGGAGTTCAAGAGCCATTTTGTTTTTTCTGTCGTTCCTCGAATCTGACGGTCTTGAAGTCCCACAGCGAGTGCTGCCAGCCCTCTGCCTCGATCATGGCACCAACGTGTTTCCAAAGTCAAGCCCTACGCACAAGGCTCTGGCCCAGCAAGCCTGGCCAGGGAAAAACCGCTCGCCCTATAGCCCTCTAAAAAAATGCCCCCGTCCCCCATTTCTCAGCGGGGGCGCTTGCGCCGCGTGTGATGTAGCGGGCCAGGTTTTCCATAGCCTGATCATCTTGACAAATACATATTCTATATGTATAATATACATAATCGGTTGTGAGAGGCAAGATTAAGGTGATAGACCATGATCTCCAGAATATCAAGGACGGACAGACAAATGGGGGGGGTCCCAAAAATCGGGAGATCAAGAAGAACCATAAAGTCCGCATTACCATTCATCTGGACGGAGATATCGTTTATCATTTCAAGACCCGTGCGGCTGAGGCAGCAAAAGGATATCAAACGCTTATCAACGATGCCCTTAGAGAATATACAGGTTTGGAGAGTCAACCCAAGGTGATCACAGATCTTGTAAAACGTGTGAAACGGCTCGAGGAGGAGCTGTTCAGAAGACCTTCTGCTTAGAACCTCGCCATTGCAGTGCAATACCCCGACCTCCCATGATGTTCTGCCCACATAAAAGCGGGCACGGTAAAACCAAGAACGTGAGCGTATGGCGTGGGCTGTCTTCCTTCGATTTTTGTTGGAGAGAGAGGATCGATGTTTAGAGATCTTAGTACAGATACCGGATGGGAAGAGGAAGTTTGGGAGGAATCTCCCGATGGGGCTCCTCTCGGTGAGCATGAGGAGGACTCTTGGGAGAAAGGGCACCCCCTTTTGCTTTATTTTCGGGACATTGCCCGATATCCCCTTCTCACCTCTGAAGACGAGGCAGAACTGGCCAATGAGATCGAGGAGAACCAGGACCGTCTCATCTCCCTGTTCTTGGAGATCTCACCTCTCCTCAGAGGGACAGACCCACTGAAAAAGAGATTCAGGACCAATCGGCAGGCCAAGAAAAAACTCGTGAGATTCAAGGCGCATTTGATCGACCAGATCCTCTTGCAACTAAGAGAACTCGACGCTGAATTCGGCCGGGAAGAGTCGGCGGCACAGGTTCTCGACCAGATTCACCGGGTCGAGAGGCGACTCCATGACGCCACCGACAAAATGGTTCGATCAAATCTGAGGCTCGTGATTAGCATAGCCAAAAAGTATCTCGGCAGAGGGTTGCCACTGGAGGATCTGATCCAGGAGGGTAACCTGGGTCTCATGAAGGCCGTGGCTCGATTCAACCCCGACAGGGGGGTGAGGCTTTCCACCTATGCCACCTGGTGGATCAGACAGGCCATTCAGAGAGGGATCGAGGAGAAGAGTCGAACAATCCGGATGCCTGCGCATATGTTGGAGGCCCTGAATCGATACCGCCGGGCCACGTACGCCTCCGTGGAAGGGATGAAGGAACTCCGTCCCCAACAGTTCATGAAGAAGGCCAGGCTCTCGCGAGGCCAATGGGACGCTCTTCAGCATTACCTTGAAGAACCGATATCCCTCGAGACTGCCATGAGGGACGATGTGGCAAACCTCATTGATCTGCTTCCCGATCGAAAGACTCCCATGGCGCCTGAAGTGGTCCTGCAAAGAGAGCTGTCGGAAGGGTTGAGAAGGGATTTGAAAGTTCTGTCCACCAGGGAAGAGAAGGTTATTGAGAAACGGTTCGGTTTGAATCACGATGGGTTTCAAACCCTGGAGGAAATTTCAAAACAACTCGGGATCTCCCGAGAACGGGTGAGACAGCTCGAACAGAGGGCCCTGAACAAGCTCAGGAGAGCCGGCAAGGGGAAACAGTTTAGAGAACTCGTGGCTATTTGAGACCCCCTTCAGACCTCAACCCCTAGCAGTGAGCGAATCATGAAGCCGATGAAGAAGCTCAACGCAGCCACGCTGAGGCTCTGGCGGCCAAATCCCCTTAGAGGATAGATGGCAACCTCCCCGGTATGGGAATCCTTACCAGCGGATCCATGACCCTCTGGTCATGGGCTGTACGGAATGAGACAGACCTGTGAAGAGAGCTCTTTATCGGGTAGGTTTATTCCATCCCTGCCTTCCTCAAGTTGCCGACGACCACGAGGATAGCGTGCTCCGGATGAAGATAGGATCTTGCGACCCGGAGCACGTCTTCCCGAGAGACACGATCGATGAGTAATGGGTATTTCTCAGGATAGTCCAGGCCCAGGTCATAGTATTCCATCTCGGTGAGAAAACCGGCCAGCTTGGCCTGGGTGTCGAACCGAAACGGGAAGCTCCCGACCAGATATTTCTTGGCCTTTTCCAGTTCCCCTTTCGAAACCCGTTCGCTTTGAATTCGCTCCATCTGCTGTCGCGAGAGCGAAATCGTTTCCTGGGCTGATGCGTTTTTTGTCTGGAGAACAATCCGGAAAGAACCGGGGTACTTTCCTGGATGAAAGTGGCTCGCTACGGAATAGGCGAGTCCTCTCTTGACCCGGATCTCTTCAAACAGGCGAGAGCCGAAACCGCCTCCTCCCAGGATATAGTTCATGACATTGAGGGCGTAGTAGTCCGGGTTCTTGCGGCTTATCCCCCTGTGACCGAGGATGATATTGGCCTGGGTAGTATTTCGGTCGATCTTCACCGTCTCTGGTCCTTCGGCAAAGGTGGTCTTAAAATGCTCTTCAGGGATCCTGCCCGTTGGCCATTGTGCGAGACGAGGTATGAGCTTGGCCCTCACCTGTTCAACGGTGATATCACCCACAATAGCAAGGATGGCATTGTTCGGGTGATAATAGGTTTTGTGGAATTGGAGAATCTCGTCCCGAGTGATCTTGGATAGGGACTCCTTTGTTCCTTCTGCCGGGTGGCCATAGGGGTTGTTCAAAAAAAGGGCTCTCAGGAACGCTTTTCCTGCAATCCTACCGGGCCTTTCTTCTGCCGATTGAATCGCAGCTAGCATTTCCTGCACCTGCCTTTGGATCTCCTCTCCTGGAAAGGAGGGCTGGGTGAGGGCCTCCATGAAGAGATGAAACCCCTTTTCCAGATCTCTCCTCAAGACCCGGAGGCTGAGGGTGGCGGAGTCTCTGCCGGCCGAAGCACTCAGAGAAGCCCCCAGGAAATCCAAGGACTCATGAAATGCTGTGACCGAATAGGTGGATGTTCCCCGCAAAAGCCCCTTGGCCGTAACCTTTGCCAACCCCTCTCTGCCAGGAGGGTCCCTCCGGGAACCCGAATCCACGAGAAGCCGCAGGGTAATCAGAGGGAGGGAGTGGTCTTCAGCAATCAGAAGGACAAGGCGATTGGCAAGGACCATTCTCTGAACCCGAGGCATGGCCGGGAGAACATTGGCCTTCGCAAGTAATAGAAGCAATATGAGTGCTGTCAAGAGAAAGATTTTCCGGGACCGAGAAGTTTTCGATGTCATCAGACGCACCCTTTTTGGATCAGCCGCCCACTCGTCGTACTTTGTTGATCCTGAATACATGTCATCGGTTTGACGCCCCACTCGTCCCTATCTAATCGTTCTTGTTTTGATGGAGAACTCTTCACCCAGGGGCCTTCCCTCCTTAGGCGGCAGGGGGATGAGGATCCCTACGGTCCGGTTGTCTGGAATCAGGTAACGGTTCGCAACCCGCTGGATGTCCTCTGGAGTGACTTTTTGAATCGAGGGAAGGTAATCGTCGATTGCCCTCCAATCTAGAGCGATCTCATGGCGGGCCAGGAGCATGGCCTGGTAGAAGAGAGAATCCTGGCCGAATACATAAGAGGCTTCGAGTTGATTCTTGGCCTTTTCCAGCTCCTGCTTCCCTATGGGCTCAGTCTGGAGTCGCTCCAACTCTTGGTCCAGGGCCTTCTCAACCTCACCCACCTCTCTGTTCGGAAGAAGCTCAGCGGAAATGAGAAAAAGGTCTGGGTCCCGGGAAAGCAGGGAGTGGTCGGCTTCGGTGTTGAGGACGAGCCTCTTTTCCCGGACGAGCCCCTGATAGAATCTGGAGCTCTTCCCCCCGGACAGGAGCGTGGCGATCACCTCCAAGACATAGCTGTCCGACTCGCGAAGATTGGGCGCGTGGTATGCCATCGTAAGGAACGGCAGCTGTGCCTCTCTTTTCACCGTAACTCTTCGCTCCCCAATCTGAGGAGGGTCTGTGTTCCGATCCTGATTCGGGGCGGCCCCTTTCGGTATGGAACCGAAGGCCTCCTCGATCCGGGGAAGGAGATTCTCAATCTTGAAGTCCCCCACGACCACGATGAACGCATTCACGGGATTATAGTAGGTCCGGTAATACCCCTCGGCGTCTTCCCGTGTGGATCGGGCGAGGTCCTCCATCCAACCGATGATGGGCCAGCGATAGGGCTGAAGCTGAAACGCAGTCGCCCTCAACTGTTCCATGAGATAGGCCTTGGGATTGTCCTCGGTTCGGAGCCTCCGCTCCTCCATAACCACCATACGCTCAGTCTGAAAATCCTCCTCCCCCAGGATGAGATTCTCCATTCGATCCGATTCGAGATCCAGGGCCACCTGGACCCGGTCAGCGCTGAGAGTCTCATAGTAGGCCGTAAAGTCTTTAGAAGTAAAGGCGTTGTATCTTCCCCCGTTTTCCTGAATGATGCGGGAGAAGTCTTCGGGACTGACTGTGGCTGTCCCCTTAAACATCATATGCTCGAGCAGGTGGGAGAGGCCGGTCTTTCCATACCCTTCGTTCCGCGACCCGACCCGGTACCAGATCTGGAAGGTGATCACGGGGGCTTTGTCATTCTCAAGAAGAATCACTTTGAGACCGTTGGGCAAGATCCTTTCGAAAACCCGATCCCTGAGCCCAGCCTCTGCGAGGGGAATGAAGAGAAAGGTCCAGAGGAGAAAAAAAAGAATTCCTTTCCACCTCGATACGTGTCGGCGATGTGACTTCGTTTCCATTCTTTCGGTGCTCACGTCGTGTTCGGCTCGCTTTGTAACGGTTTTTTCTTTCATTTTACAACACAAAGGGCACGCTCAACCAGGGTGATCGTTCCCCAGGTTTGGCCAGTTCGGGGATGGGGTTAGAGGTTGGAGGACCGCTCTGCTCGACGTTGGAGGCGAAAGAAGGGTTGTTCAGGCGGTCGATATACCGGTAATCGGGGTTCGCGGAATAACGGGGCCAGAGGATGCGCTGGAATTCTTGATCGTCGGAGCTACAGCCGTTGAGATCGGCACCTTCAAATTCATAGACCCTTCCGTTATGGATAGAACGATCGAGGGGATCAGGAAGTCTCTGATTGAAACAGGCGCACCTCGAGTAACGGATATTATCGGCAGTTTCTCGACTGACTGACTTCCCGTTTAAGGAGGGCCTGGGCCTCTGGCTGTCGTGTTTGGAACCTCCCCTTCTCTTTCCATCAAGGTGCACTGATCCGATAAGGGCAGTTATCAGGACTCCTCCCCTTCGATATCAAGCTCAAGGGACTTATCCTTTTCACTCCCACGGCGCTTGGCGGGCTTTCTCAGTCTAAAAGGGCGCCATAGCCCGTTATGGCTGAAACACCCCCAGCCCCAACGGAGCCAGCGAAGCATGGCGAAGGCCAGCCACAGTGCCCAGGCGAGCATGGCAATCCGATAAAAGATGATTGGAACCGAGAATGCCCAGGCCTGAGGAAGTGCACTTTCAGAGCGATCCTGAAACCACTGCAGGAGATCGTTGCTGGACCCGTTGCCCATGATCCACATCTCTGGGTGGCCCAAAAGACCATGTCTAATGGCATAGATAAGGGAGAACAAGGCAAGGGCAGATAGAATCACCAATCCCAATTGAGCGAGATTGAACGCGGCGTTTCCCGTTTGTTTGCCGAGCTTCTTACGATAGCCTAGAATGACCAGCCAGGCGACGACCAACATCGCGATTTCGATGCGTGCCTGGGTGAGCCCCAGCCCCAAGAGGATCCAATGATAGGTCTTCAGCGGTGTCACTGTTACCCGTCCAAGGCCAACAGACACGAGCAAAATCACGATCACGAAAGGCCAGAAGAGTACGGCTGGCCCGAGTTGCGGGCCACCTGTAAAAAGCACCCAGCGACGGCCTGGCATTCTCACCTGCACCTGGGTGTTGACGCTCTTAATCCCGACGTCCAAAGGGGGCGTCTTGAATTGGCTAGTGATCCCGTCGGGTTGCCGCCACTGTAGTTCCAGGAGCTGCCTTCCTGGTGTGAGGGGCAGCGTAACAATGCGGCCTTCCTGACGGATTGGCTGTGTTCTGCCATTGATCTTTACCAGCTGGAGCCGAGCATTTTCAGGCAAGGTCACACTGTGTTGCCCGCCGCGACTGCTTCTCATGGTGAGGCCTAACGTGGCGTCCGTCGCTCGAAGGCCCGGCGAGATGAGTAAACGGCTGCTATCCACCGTAACCGTCTTCCCGGGTGTCCCCTCAGGCCGAGTGATGTTCAGAGTTATCGTCTCATTTGGCCAAGGTCGCCACTCTGGGAGCCATTGGCCCCCTTGGTCCTGATGGTGTATCACCGGGATACCTTCTAACTCTGCATGCCAGATGGGACTCACATTGAGGCGCCAGATTTCGGTCCATGAGGGGGTGTCCGAGGCTTTGAGGAATATCTGGCTTTTCTTTTCAACTACGGAGACCCAGCTGACCTGAGATTGCTGAGGTGCCATGTTGATCAATGCGTGGTTTCGCTCGATCCGGACGTCGGCACTCGTGACAGACTCTCCCTCGAGCAAGGGGATTTCAAGAACCACCGCGGAACCCATAGGACTGGCCCGAAGGACTCTCGTCTCGGTCTGCCAGGTCAAACCAAGCAGAAGGGTGCGCTCCACCCGAACAAACGGAGGTAACGTACCCGGTTCAAGGGTTGCTTCGATTTCTTTCTTCTTATTTTCGTCCAAACGCCGTAGTTGGAGATTGTCGTCAGCCACGCCATCGTCGTGAAGACCTTCCACGACCCAGCCTTCTGCCACTGCCTCCACAGCATGGGGTTTCAGGGGAAGGGGGATCTGTACGGTATCGCGGTTTGGCAAGGGGCCTTCCATGAGGATGTGATGACGTCCCTTTGAAAGGGCGATCCAGAGATGTCCTGTCGGTGCCTTGAAAAGGCCTTGTGCAGGTTCACCGTTGAGGAGCACGGTTTGAGGCAGCCACTGCTGGAGACGTCCAGGGAGGGGGATCCCTACGTCGGCATAGGCGTGGACTTCCATCCGGGCACGCAAGATACTGGCCTTGACCTCTAGCCGTAGACGAGGACTTGTGGCACAGTTGGGTGTGCATTCGGGCTTTTCAAGAAGGCGCGCCCGGAGTTCGTTCAGGAGCTCTGGCGAGGGGATATCCCCTTGCGCTTGCCTCGAGAACGACACGAGGAGAACCAGGGGAATGACGACGGGTGCCGTTCGTGCAGCGGTCCTAAAGAATTCGAACCCGAGTCCACTCCCGCGGGTATACCGAAAATCGAGCACGCGGATGACCAGGATGGCCAGGAGGACCACACGGAGAAAAGTCAGCACTCTATTCATGCCAGGTGATAGAAAGATGAAACGGATCTCCTGATCACGCTCGACGGGCCCATTCCAGCGCATGGGGATGGACCGCCATTGCCAGACGGGAAGGCCTGGCCCAGTTTGAATGTTTGCATGGGGATCGACCTGTGCCATCTGGGAGAGGTCCAACCGGGATACAGAGGGTTTTTCTTTTTTGATCGCACGGGGAGCTCTGTAGTAAGACTCTCTTTTGGGCGCAGCCCGGTCCGCGAGTTCCTCTTCGAGGCTGACCTCTGGCTCCAATTCTTGTTGGAGGACGGGCTCTCCAGGTGCCACAGCCTGTGTACGAGCCATCACCCGCCAGGGTTTTTCAAGCTGAGGGAACAGAGCCTGGCGGACCTGGATCACCATGAACGGGACAGCAATGGCGATGAGGGCCACCAGGCTGACTGTCCGATAGATCTGCAAAAGACTTCTCAACCGACCTGTGGGGAGGACTCGTAAGAGTGCAATGGCTCCTAACAGATGGAGCCATACCCACTTCGGTGCGCCAGGTTCGTGGTAGATGACGACCAGCGTGGCCAGCGCCAAGATCCCCCACGGCCACTTCCAGAGTTTCGCAATCGCCAGGGCGATGATGAGGAGGAGAAAGAGATCGAGCAACGTCCATTGCTTCATCCACGTGTTAGGAATCTGATCAACACCCGCGGCATCGAGCAAGCGCCAGCCAGGTGGCAGGTTCAGCGTTCCCTGAACCTGATGGAAATCATGGTCCCATCCGACTGCGGGAAGGCGCGAGGGCCGGTGGGGAATACGACTGTCCCCGAGGAGCTGAATTTGGCCCCGTCGGACCTCGACGCCGGCACGTTCCGACTCGCCAATACGGGTGATGAATTGGGGCTGACCATCCACCCGAACACGCCCGAGTTCTATAGGCGGATTCATTTCTAGACGCCAACCCCGCGTCATGGTGCCAGTAACCCGATCCTGAATTGTGTAGCCCCCCCCATCAAAATCAAGCCACAGGCTCCGATGCAGGCCGAGCTGGTCTGGAGCGGGATCTGGATCTCCCCGCCTTTTTTCGACGATCCTCAGTGTATCGTCCGGTTGGACTCGGTATGCCGGAAATTGTTGCCAATCCGGCGGCAAGGTGGTCTGCCGGGGATCAATCTGTGTAACACCCTCGATCGTAACGAGGCGGAGGTGGTTCCGGGCATCAAAAACCCAGACTTCTTCCTTTGGCCAGGGTCCCTCGGTGGAAGCAAGGGATATTTCGTGAACCGGCTCCCTGTGCCGTGCCACAAGCACAATCGTCCAGCGACCTGGTTTGACTTGGACCCGGAGGCGGCCATCGGGCTCAAGCCTTGCAGGCAAAGGGCTACTGAGGGACAAGGGAATGTAACCTTCGATCAGGGTCCGTCCGAGGAGAACCTCACGAGGCCTTCCGGACACGTTGAGGTCCATCCAAGTGATGACCTTGAGTGGGATTTCATCCTCAATACGGCGGTGGACCCTCATCCCAATCCGTTCCTTCTTTTCTTCTTCCCGAACCTCTTCTCCGATGGCCTGTTTCCGCAGCAAGAGGGTGCCCTGGGTGTCGAGTCGGGGGAAATCGACGGTCCGGTTGTTGACACTGAGGGCTACAAGTCCCACGTCAGGGGGAATCTGCAAGGATTCGGGGAGCGCTCCCCACTGAAATTCGCCACCCACGGTGTGACGACCAACCCCAAGATAGACGGCTGGCCTTCCGTCACGTTCGGTGACAAGAGCCGCCTCATGATCAATTTGAACCTCCTGAGGCCAGTGCTTTGCGCTACCAGGCAGCATGGCCCAACCCTCGCTCACGATGAGCCAATTCAATTTGAAAGTCCCGCCCGTGTTGGTCAGTCTCAGCTGGAGTTCAGAGGGCCAGTCACAGCGATGCTGGTCCTCTGCACCATAGAGAGAGGGGCAGCGCATCTCTTCAAGTCCATGGAGGACCCACTTCACCCAGGGCCTTAGAGGTTCGGGCACCTCCTGGGGGGAAAGCGGAGCCGCCCCAAGAGATGCGTTGCTACCGAGGAAGAGCACAACAAACAGCATGATGGGGAATGCTTTTTTCATGGTGGATTCCCATTCTTCAGAAATCTTGGAAAGAGAGCCACGACTTAAACGGCTGGGTTTACCCCCCCGCGGGAGGATGCAATTAACATACCATAGAACAAGACATCACACGTGCCCGTCGGGGCGTTTCTCCGTGAGGGCCGATTCATGGTCATGACGGGGGTCTGGGCGTCCCCTTTGACTCCGACCCCTCATAAGAGGTAGAATATGAATGCCGCTAGGAAATCGAGGGGCGGGAGGCCGTGAAAATAATCAAAAGGATTGGCCAAATAATTGCTGCTGCCGCTAAGTTGATGGCATGCGTCCAGGGTCTGTGTTTGAAATTGATAGACCACCCTGACAAGTCGATCCACGACGGTCAGGAGCC
>CAYGBW010000101.1:0-68835 GCA_964348185.1 uncultured Thermodesulfobacteriota bacterium
TTTTTGTAGATATCACCTCGCTTTATCCCTGGTCTCAATTCTAGCAGGTTACGAATCCATGTCAAGAAAAAAGCCAAAATCCACTGTTCCTTTTCTTATGCAGGGGGTTTTGCAGGCTATACGATCTCATTGATGGTCGCAGGTGCTCTCTTTGAGGCGCATAGGGATCAAGGTGGCCTATGATGAGCGGGTCCTGGGCAGCGGGGAGTTTCTCCACCATCTCCTCGAGGAGGTGGAGGAAAGGGAACGGGAGACGCTGAGGCTGTCCGAGAAGGTGAAGGATTTGGACTGCCTCGCACGTTTTTTGTTGACACCTTTTTCCTATGAGATAGAATCAGGGTCCTAAGGGAGGGGTGGATATGGAGCCTGTCGACTGATCCGCTGGAAAAGACATCTCACCCGAGAAGGGGGAAGGCTCCTTTCAGTGACCCAATCAGCGCTGTGACTTGGAGCTATACTCGCAGGTCCTGCCTTCCACAGAATCGATTCGATACTGAATGGCAGGAACACAAAAGCCCCAGACAAGGCCATAGGGGTAATCATTTCGAATGGCTAGAGAAGAGGGATTCCCTATTGGAATCACCCAGAGCGAGTGTCCTTTTCAACAAGGAGATGAGACATGCGCGATAGTCCGGAGATCCTGTCGGTGACCAGCAAGAAAGAGCTCGATACTTTCATCAAGCTTCCGTGGAGGATCTACAGGGGTGACCCGAACTGGGTTCCTCCTCTGCTCATGGAGCAAAGAGGGCTCCTCGACACCGGAAAGAACCCTTTTTTCATGCACAGCGAGATTCAGCACTACCTGGCCCGAAGAGGGAAAGAATTTGTAGGCCGTATCTCGGCGATCATCGATCACAACTATAACGACTTTCAGAAGGAAAAAACGGGCTTCTTCGGCTTCTTCGAGTCAATTAACGATCGGGAGGTATCCGGAACCCTGCTCTCCGCGGCGGAGAAATGGATTCGAGACCAGGGGATGAACCGAGTTCTGGGCCCGACAAACCCTTCAACCAACTACGTGTTGGGCTTGCTCATCGATTCCTTTGACAAGCCCCCGGTGATCCAGATGCCCTACAATCCGGCCTATTACGTCGATCTCTTTGCGGACTATGGATTGACCAAGGGTCATGACCTTTATGCTTACTACATGGAGGACATCACTCCGATCTCCGATAAGATCAAGCGCGTGGTCGAACGGGTGCGGAAGCGTAAAAACGTGACCGTCCGGTCGATCAATTTCAAAAGACTCAAGGAGGAGATCCAACTCATCAAGATCGTTTACAACGATGCCTGGGAGAGGAACTGGGGTTTCGTGCCCTGGACCGACGAAGAGATAGAGCATGCGGGGAAGGATCTCAAAATGGGGGCCATCGAAGACCTCGTGCTCCTGGCCTTCGTGGAGGGGGAGATCGCCGGCTTCTCCCTCTCTCTTCCTGACCTGAACCAGGCACTGAAACGTATCAACGGGCGGCTGTTGCCTTTCGGCCTGATCAAGATACTCTGGTATTCCCGGAAGATCGACATGCTGCGCGTCCTGGCTTTGGGGGTTCGCAAGAAGTTCCAGAACCTCGGTCTCGATGCCATCTTTTACTACGAGACTTACACCCGGGGGATCAAACACGGGTTCCGCCGGGGGGAGTTCTCCTGGCTCCTGGAAAACAACCATGCGATGCGCAACGCCATCGAGAACTGGGGCGCCCGGATCTACAAGACCTACCGGTTGTATACGAAGGATCTTTCAAGCTGAGATAAACGCCGCCACGGCATTCGGCAGCGTACTCTGGTACTCAGTACCCCTCACACCGGGCGTGCGACAGATCAGGTTCTTCTTCGAGGCAGGCATCGGGGGGGGGGATAGGATGACAAGTTCCTATCGTGAAATGGGAGACATTTTGGTGTGAATTCTGCTCATGGGAGGTTTCTGGTCGAAGATGAATTCATCGAAACAGCCACAGCCCCGATTATGCCATGATGATTACTTCAGAGATTATCATCCGAGGATAGGGAGGTAGATCGGCCTGATCCGAAGTCGTTCGAGCCGGGCCAGAGATATTCATTCTTTCAGCTAGTTACTCTATATTTCTTCTGGTGGTTTCTAGCCCGAAATCACCGATTGTGAGCGTTTTGTAACGATGTTGATCAATCAAGATTCGTTATTCGCCGTAGATGGGCGTTCCTTCTCGACCGACAAGTTCCTTGAAGCCTCGCTTGATTTGGTTGGTTATGGGGCCAGGGACTCCCTCCCCTATACGCCGACCATCAATCCACACCATCGGCACAATTTCGAGACGGGTCGCAGTCGCGAAACATTCGTCACCCGTATATAGATCGTGCATTGTCAAAGGTTCCTCAGCCGTTTCCAGGCCTTGCTCCCGGCAAACGCGCAGAATCGCCCGCCTTGTAACTCCGTCCAGGACGCCAACCCAGAGTGGCGGAGTAACCACCCGAGAATGCTTTACAACGAAAAGGTTGTCACCCGTAAGCTCACAGACGAACCCCTGAGCGTTCAGGAAGATCGCTTCTTGAGCTCCAGCGGCATGGGCCTGCAGCTTGGCCAAGATGTTGTTGAGATAGTTGGTTGACTTTACTTGCGGGCTGAGGACATCGGGGCCACTGCGCCGTGTGGCAACGGTCACGGCTTTGATCCCCCTCTCGCTTGCACGCGTCTGGCCAATATCCTCCGGGTGGCGGATCTCAGAATCTACAATAACGACCAGGGTCGCCTTCGGACACTTGATAGGATCTAGACCTAGAGGTCCTGACCCCCGGCTCGCCACGGGCCGGATGTAGGCGTCTCGCAAACTGTTGCGACGCACAGTCTCCAGGATCACCTCTTTCATCGCATCGCGACTCAGAGGCAATTCCAACATGATGGACTGGGCCGACTCGTAGAAGCGATCCACATGCTCCTCCAGGCCAAAGATTCGTCCATCGTAGGCGCGGATGCCCTCAAATACCCCATCCCCATAGAGAAATCCGTGATCGAAAACCGAAATCTTGGCTTGGTCTTCTGAAACGAAATCACCATTCAGATAAAAGATCATAACAGAACCTCACGTTTTCTGGAGTCAACTACCACCCCTGGAAGGGGTAGCTTGATTGCGACCCTAAAAGGGCCTTATCTATCTCTCACAGAGGGTACAGAGACTCAGAGTTTTTGAGCGAATCTTTGAGAGGAAGACTACAAAAATGTTCAATTCGTTCAAGTTGTTCGATTCGTTCAAGACGCAAATCCATTTCGAAATCACCAAACCACCCGAACACGAGATCAAGCTGCTCGAACAAGCGAAGCGATTGAACAATTCGAACGATCCGAACCTCTCTGGGCGCTCTAGCGACCCTGAGCCGAGCCGAAGGGAGCGGGCGAGAGATCATCAGAAGATCCTTATCGGGTCGCTTAGCCCCTCCTTGGCTTACTGGGAGATTAACTCCGGCGCCGCCTGTTCGACGTAAGGTCTCATTTCCACCAGACAATCCTTCAGCGCAACGCCCGCCTCATCGACCTCTTTTTCACCCATGGGGGTCGAGACGTTGAACATGGCTCTTGTCGCCGCAAAAACCCCTCGATCCATAAGCATCAGATGGAGAATCGTCCTCATATCTGCTCTCCCGGTCGCAGCACCTCGCCAGTCCGTGACTTCCTGATTCGTGAAGTGAATCTGACCCAATGAGCCTGTTCCGGTTACCTCAGCGATGATTCCGACTTCCTCCAACACCCTACAAAAGTTGCTCCTTAACCTGTCACCCAACCCATTGATTCGATCAATCTCAGTAGCCGTTAACACTTTGAGTGTTGCCAATCCGGCCACCATGCTCACTGGGTTCCCATTGAAGGTTCCCGAATGCCCTATGGAACCAGGGTTCAATGGAGAAAAAAGATCCATGAGTTCCGCACGACCGGCGACTCCACCCACAGGATATCCACCGCCGATTATCTTCCCCAAAGTGGTCAAATCGGGAGCGACGTCATGGATCTCCTGACAGCCACCCTTTGCCAATCTAAACGAAATGACCTCGTCAAAGATCAATGGAATCCTATACCGGCATGCCAATTCTCTCAACGTCTTGAGGAAGTCTGGATGAGCCGGTATCATCCCGCAGGCTCCTTGCACTGGCTCCACGATGATGGCAGCCAAATCCTCGTGATGTTCTTCAACGATTCGCTCCGCTATCCGGCTTCTGTTAAACGGCGCAATGATGCAATCACTGACAACATTGGGGGGTATGCTGGTATCTTCCGGCACACTGTTCGGGCTCTCGATAGATCCGGCCTTCTCCAAGGTCGGCTTAATGCTGATCTCCGCCAGATCGTGACTCCCGTGATAGCCCCCCTCCATTTTTAGGACCTTGTATTTCTTCCTATAGGCTCTGGCCAAACGGATGGCAGCAAGTGTTGCTTCCGTTCCCGAATTGCAAAACCTTACCCTTTCTGCTGAAGGCAATCGATCACAGATTTCCTCGGCAAGCCTAACCTGGCTGTCTACCGGAGAAGCATAGGCAGACCCTCGTCTGACCTGGTCGTTCACGGCCTCCACAACTCGAGGATGGGCATGTCCGTGTACCAGTGAGGTGTAGTTGTTTACAAAATCGATGTATCTATTGGCGTCAACATCATGAAGCCGGCATCCTTCACCACGTCCCATGAAAGACGGAAAAGGTCGGTGAAACGTCACGGTCCTTGTGTTTCCTCCAGGTAGAAACCGTTGAGCCTCCTTATGTAACTGCTCTGATTTAGGCCTCTTGGAGGCATAGGTCCTGTGAATACCCTTCACAAAATCATCAAACAGCTTCTTGTCAATCATAGAAATCCCCTTTTACGAACCGTTTTTCAACCATAGAATTACACATGATTCTTCCGACGCTAACCTTTCGCTTCCTTTCTATCTCGCGGCCGACCAATGCCCGGTCAACGCATATCCGTGCCTTGCTTTTATCCTGAAAAGTCCAGAAACCGTCAACCGATAGGATTCCGCTCAGAATCACCTTTGAAAGGTCGGCGCAGGCCAGGCGGGGTGATGCTCCGGGTCGGTGACCACATCAACGACGGCTGGCACATCTGCCGCCAGGGCCGTCTCCAATGCGGCTCTTATCGCTCCAGGACGCTCCACCCGTATTCCCAAACAGCCGAGCTCTTGAGCTATTCTGGCGAAGTTGACGTCTCGGAACTTATACATATCATCTTTGTTCCCAGGGGTATCGCCATAGGCGAGGTTTATTCCCTGCAAGCATTGTAACAGACAGTGATTATTGTTCACTACGGTCACCGTTTTTATCCCCCAACGAACCGCGGTCTCAAGCTCGCTCAGGTGATACCAGAATCCTCCGTCTCCGGTGAAGCAGATCACGGGCCGTTCCGGTGCTGCGCATTTTGCTCCCAATGACGCCGGGAACGCCCAACCCAGGGAACCGGCGGACCGGAGATAGGTTTGTCCAGGATCCGTGAGGTCCATCATCGTACCCGTCCAGAGGCTTGAGTAGCCCGTATCTGCGACCAGGATGGCGTTGGATGGTAGGCTATTTGTAAGCTCTTTGCACAACCTCTCTGGAAGTATTGGCGAAGCGTCGGAGTTGACCAAAGGCTCCACCTCCTCGCGCCACCCCTGCACCAATTGGTGAGCCCGGTGGGTCCACGTCTTCTTCCTGCCTTTAGGTTTAACCCATTCCATGAGCCGGCTAACCGTGACCCTGGCGTCTCCCATAAGCCCGACCGTATTGGGATAGCTTCTGCCCAATTCGGACGGATTGATATCGATCTGGATCACCGGCGTGCCCGGCTGGGGTACGGTCCACGCATTGGTGACTTGTTCTCCAGTGCCGCTTCCGACATACAGCACCAGGTCGGCCTCTGTAACTATCTGGTTGGCGCACCAGCGGGAATAGGAGCCGACCACCCCCACACTGAGGGGATGGCCTTCCGAGATCGTCCCTTTCCCATTAAGGGAGGTGGCCACTGGCATGGAAAGCATTTCTGCAAGCTTCACGATTTCAGGCCCTGCTGAGGACGCCGTCGCTCCGCCGCCTGCGACAACGACGGGCCTCTCGGCATCTGCCAGAATCCGAGCTGACTCTCGCACACAATGATCTTCGGGCTCGGACCGTCTTGCCGGGTAATGGGTGAAGGGTTGTTCAACGATGACTTTCAGATCTGTCTCAGACAGAGCAATCGCTTCTCCCTGATACCCCAAAAAATCCAAATGGACAGGGCCCGGCGCTCCGCAGGTCGCCTCACGGAAGGCCTGACGGAGCAGGTAGGGGAGTTGTTCTACGGTGTCCACGCATGCGTTATACTTGGTGACCGGCTCATACATGATATTGTGAAGAATCTCCTGATAGGCGTGCCGATACTGAGCAATCGGAGGTTTGCGCCCGGTTATCGCGATAACCGGCGAAAATCCAAGAAACGCATCTTGAAGCCCGGCCGCCAGATTTGCAGCTCCCACCGACTGGGCCATGCATATCCCCGGTCCGCGCCTCACTCGAGCATATCCGTCTGCCATGTATGCAGCTGCCTTTTCCGAATGAGTCAAAATCCGACGGATTCCCAAGGTCTCCATCTCTACGAGGGCTCGCCTCAGAATGGCGTCGACCCAAAAGACGTGGGTCACACCGTAGCCTTTGAAAGTCTCAGCAATAAAACGGGCTCCAGATATCCGAGCCGCTTTGGCACCCGTACCTTGTAATCTCATTCTCATACTTCCTCAAGAGACAATCCTCTTGAGTGAAAGCGATGACCCAAAAGGGGAGATAAGATAATACGACAAACCCCAATGCTTCTCAAGTTGGAAAACGATGATGCGTGACACAGGCGAAGTCAATCTCCGCCCCACATTCACTGACGAGTACGGGTTCGACTCCCTCGACACTGTGGAATAGGAAATGGGTGACCCCTTCGAAGAGTTCCATACCTTCCACATCCTGGCCCTAGACCTGTCCTTTTCTATCAAGATATTCGGCGACTTCTCTTGTGACGAGAACGGCTAAATTGCTATGGATTAGGGCACTTGTATCAGGGAATGCATCGAATGATTTAAATAGTTTTAATTTCTAAATGGTTAGGATATATCTTCTAATGTTTAAATTTATGCGAATAATTTGGTTAGAATCTGATGTGTAAGTACTTGTAAAGAGATAAAAATTGGTAGCGAAAAGGAGATCCCAATTCCAGTCTCAAAAACTCCTAGTGCCGAGGCATTTAGGCTTGAATTGAAATGTGGAAGTGGCAGGGGTCATTTTTGGACTTTGCAAACTCAAATCGATTCTTTTGTATTGTGTATTTAAATGGTTCACTAAAAGAGCTTAGAAATCACATTAACACGATTGGCACGTAATCTTGTGTGCCTCTACGTACTCGAGGGAGGTGGCAGGGGAGGGTGACGATCGTATCGTGCCATCAGCGCTTTGGTGTTTGGCCTCAGGCAGAAGGCCTTCCCTATAAACTTCTCCTTACCCTTGCCTTGTGTAAAGAATCGCCTCAGCCCTTGAAAAGACCTTTTCTATTGTTCTAAAATCTAATACACGAAGGGAGAAGCAATCTCCCTTTGATCGTCTTCCCTCTACTGGTTTTGCCCCCCAATGCCGGTAGAGGGATTTTTTTGCGTGTCTATCCACGGGGTTTCCAACTGCTTGGCTCAGCGTGTTGCTGGAGTAGTGGATCGGACCCACAGGCGTACCCCTTAGAATGCTCCCGTGAAACTGAGAATAGATATCCCATCATGGGTTTCTGAAATCCACAGAGACCTCTAAAGAACCCAAAACGTCGCACTTGGTGGGAATCAAGATTCTTTGATAACCATGCTCAGCGAAGCGGAGAGGTAGATTTGTGGAAGAAAATACTTTATCCTTCTTCGAAATCGGAGTGTTTCACACACGACGGGAGGACGAGAGATGGATCCGTTAGACGGGATACCGATTGACCAAGCCTCGTATCACTTGGGCATGATTACGGCCTTTGTTGAGATCGTGGCGGCGGGTGTGAAAAAACTGGGATTGAGCCCCCCCCTCGATCCAGAGGAACTGGAACGACTGCTGAAAGGGGCAGAGAGGGTTGCCACGGCGTATGGCGTAAAGCTCTATCGTGAAAAAGAGTTCATAACCACAGATCTTTTCGATCCTGAGTTCACCCGAGGCAAGCACGTTCTTCTGATCTATCAGGATCCAGAGGTCAAGGATATCTATATAGCCCTCAAGGAGGAAAAGGCGGGCCTTATCAAGGCAGGGCATTTCCAGGGAGAACAGAGGAAAGAGATTGCGAGAAAACTGGGCCGTCTTCTTAGCTACGGGGAAGACCAGATAGAGAAGATGCTTTCAAAGGTTCCGAGTTCACCGTACATGCTCGATTGAATAGGCTGATCACCACCCCGGCTGCCACGGGAAAGCTGCCGTTCGATATTCAAACTGCCAACCAGGGTAAAGCTGTTCGCCTGAAAGGCGAAGGTTTTGAACCTGGCGAATGGAAAATAATGGGGCTCCCGTCAGAAGCTGTGTGAGTCAGGCATCCTGCGAATCCAGGGATCAAGCTCTGTCGTGAATCCTATCACAACAGGGGAGAGCTAGCTTTCTCAACCACAGAGAACTCTCTGTTGTTAGGATGTTTGGATAGGGTCTTCAGGATCGGATTGATTTTGATTGCCCAGCCGATTCTCGTGCTTCCCAAGGTCCCTTGGACAAGGCCAACCCATTCAGGGGTCCCATCTCTCAAGCTCAAAACCGGTGCACCGCTGTCACCGGGCACGACGCCATTTGAGATCACAAAGAGATCGCCATCTCTGATGTCCTGTGCTCGACATGAGAGATTTCCTTCCTCGATGTAACGCAGCCATATTGAGTAAGCAGTATGAAGATGGCCATGGCGATCAGGGCAAGCCTCTTCAGAAATGGTGATCCCCTCTCCGTTTTGCCCAACCAAAGGGCTAGGAGCAGATAGAGAGTCATTTCTATTCATCCGAAACAAAATAAGGATTGTTTTTTCTTTTTATAAATAATATAAACAAGCCCCAGATATCTTTTCGAATTACTGAAATACGATTGAGATCTTCTCCGAATCGAGATAAAATCAAGGACAAATGGGGGCGATTCACCATGGATACCATCGACAGAAAGATTCTTAGCCTTTTGCAGGACGACGGCAGGACAACCGTTCTCGACATTGCCAGAGCGGTCAACCTTTCCTCGCCCTCGGTCTGCGAGAGGTTGAAGAAACTCCACAACAGGGGTTACATCAAAAAGTATGTGGCCATCTTGGATGAAAAAAAACTGGGAAAAGAGACAACCGCCTTTGTTCACGTCAATATCAAATATCCCAAATACCTTCCGGGCTTTATCTCAAAGATCAGGGAGTTTCCAGAAATACTCGAGTGCCATAGGATCACCGGGAACCATTCCTGTATTCTCAAGGTTAGAGTGGAGAACACCGAGGCTCTCGATCAGCTCTTGACCCAACAGATTGGAGAAATCGAGGGGGTAACCAATTCAACCACTGAGATGGTTCTCTCGACGATAAAAGAAGAGACAAAATTGAACCTCTGATCTGGTTGGTTTTGGGGAGCGACATGTGATCCACGCGTGGGTGGATCGCTGGGGTTATCAGGCGTCTTTTTCAGCTCCCTCGGTCGAAGGAGGGAAAAGCCCCAAAGGCGATGTTTCTCTACTGAGAGACGGACCAGGCTAAGATTGAATTTTGTCCAGGTCGAGCTGGTCGATGAGGACGATACCCCGATGCTCCATCTCATCCAGGGCCTTTTGGTAGGTTTCGGGGGTAACCCCTCGAGTCAGGTTCTTAATCACAATCACCTTGTACCCTCGAACTACTGCGTCAAGGGCTGTGGCTTTGACGCAGTAATCAGTAGCAATGCCGTAAATCACCAATTGAGTTATCCTTCTCTCCTGAAGGAGGGGGTGAAGGTCTGTCTTGTGTCCTCCATCATCCTCGAATCCCGAATAGCTCTCAAACTCAATTTTCGAGCCTGTCTTTACAACAACCTCGAAGAGTTTCTCATCAAGAAGCAGCTTGGCACCCTCCGTTCCCTGTACACAGTGAGGAGGCCACAAAACCTGCGCTTTGCCCCGGACGGTGATCACATCAAACGGTTTCTTGCCTTTGTGGCTGGTAAAAAATGAGATGTGTTCACGAGGATGCCAGTCCATGGTCGCAAAAATCGGTAAGCCCTCCCGTTTCAGCATCTCGGTGCTTTCCCTCACCTGATCGATGAAATCCTGGTCTGTCCCTTCGACGGCCAAGGCCCCGTCTGCGAGATGAGTAAAGTCTCTCTGAACATCGATCACAATGACCCCTATCTTCTCTTTTTCCTTGCTCAGCATCCCCATACCTCATTCTTAAGGGAGTATTGCCTAAGTATAAATCGTTTTGAGCGGTTCTTCGAGTTTTTTTTCAGATCAATCCTGGGGAATGGTCGTTGGAGTTCCACTCTCTCCCAGGATTTGAGTCAAAAGGCCGAGTTCCCCCTCCTTCCTTGGAATCAATACCCATGAGAAGATTGGATCATTCGACAAAGGATTTCATCTTCATTCCAATCCCCATCTCACATAACCTCTCGACGAATCGATGTCACACTGGGGAGTTCTTCATTCCCGAGGCCAAAGGGAGCAGATTCTGATCCCGGAAACCCCTTCATTCCATCCTGCACCGGTCTCACCTTGGTTCTACAGCGATTGCTGGACGAATCAGGTGCACTGGGTCTTGAGTCTTCTGATCGCCCTCCCTTCGATTTGTCGGACCCTCTCTCGTGAAATGCCAAAACGCCTTCCGATTTCTTGGAGGGTGTAGCTTGTTGGTTCGCCAATACCGAACCGAAGGCGCAGAATCTGCTCTTCCCTCGGCTTGAGCAATGAGAGGAGATCCCTGGTCCTCTTCGCGAGGTCCATGTTCCTGAGGAGGTTGTCGTTGTAGCTCATGCTTGCTTCGCTCTCGATCAAACCCTCCAGTTTGCCACCATCATCGCCCACGGGAGTTTCCAAAGAGACCGGCTTCTGCATCAAATTGAGGGCCTTCAGCACATCTGTCAAGGAAATTCTTGCCTGTTCGGCAATCTCCTCAGCCAAGGGGTCTCTGCCTAAGTTCTTGATCAGTTGGGACTTCGCCCGGTCAACTCTTCTTCTTGTCTCCAACAGGTGGACAGGAATCCTCACGGTTTTTGATTTGTTAGCCAAGGCTCTCGTTATGGCCTGCCTGATCCACCACGACCCATAAGTGCTGAACTTGTATCCCTTGCGATAGTCGTATTTTGTGACGGCCTTCATCAATCCCAGATTTCCTTCTTGAACCAGGTCCAAGAGAGAGAGGCCACGGTTGACATAAATCCTGGCAATGCGGACAACCAGCCTTAAGTTGGACTGAATCATCTCCGCCTTTGCCGCTTTCACATCGGCCTCTGTTTTTCTCAGCTCTGACAGGCAATCGCCGAGTTCATTCTCATCACTCCCAGAGTGTTCCCGTAATTTCTCTTGCTCTAGAACGATTTTCCTGATCATTTCCTCTTTGGAATGCGTTTCGTCTTCCTGTTCCTGCTCGACCCAGTCCCGATAAGGGTTCTGATTGGCTCGGTCGATCTTCTTCAAAAGATCTAAACATTTCAGAATGAGTGTGGTCAGCCTCTGCTCACCAAGCTGAATGCGCTCGCCGAGCTCAATCTCCCTCGCCCTTGTGAGGAGTGGAATTTTGACCATCTCCTTGAGATATACCCCGGCGATGTTTTCATCATGATCCCCCACCTCCTTATGGCCATCGGCTCCTTCTTCCCCCTCAGACGTGGTGGGGTCTAGGATTCTTCGTTCCTCTGAGTCTGCAATATAAAACATGATCACCTCCCGTAGTCCGGCGTCTCTCTGACGCGTCGTAACTCATGGACGTCCGTATTGCTCAGGCGTTATGTTCTCCTCACACGCTATGGCCGCCGATGCAAAAGATCGTCCTTGCAGCGGGGGCAAGAGTGTGAAACCATTTGTCCCCTATCACCGGGGCGTGTGGGGCTCATCCTCCCCGGGGAGAATGTGGGCACTTCACAGAGGCGTTCCGATGTCCCAGAGATTATCACTGCCCCCTCCTCTTAATGATTGTAGACGCAGGAAATGAGAAGTAAATGGGGTAAACCCTGTATTTGGTGAGAAGAAACACTGCATTTTGAGGTCGATTTGATGTGTAGATTCCCTGGGGGAGAAGATCTTGACAACGCCGGTCCCCCGGGCCTCCCGGGCAAGCCTTTGAGGATCCGATGAGTTGCATATCGGACTAGTCCCCCATTTTGTCTTGACCATTCAGATCGGTCTCCATCCCTGCCAGGATGGATTCAACCAGTGCCAGAATCTCCTCCCCTGTGGAACGGCCCTTGGAAATAAAATGACTGGCCCCATATTGATACGCTGCGTGTCGATATTCGGGCAAATCATAGCTGGTGAGGATGATGATAATGATCTTGGGATGGGAAGCCTTTATTTTCTTGGTAAGCTCTAGACCGTTTTCCCCGGGCAATTTAATGTCCATGAAGATGAGATGGGGCCGGAGGACCTTGACTTTTTGCAGTATGCCCTTTCCGTCAGCGGCTTCCCCAACCTCCATAGAAGGAAATCGCTCGCGTAAAATCCCCTTGAGGGATTGTCGAAAGGAAGCGTTGTCCTCAACGATCAAAGTCCTGAACATGCTGAATCATCCGTAAAAGCGATCCTGATTGGGATGGGCTGGCGCTTCCGAGGGTACATTCTGTAATCTTTTCTTTACTCTTCTCGCAGAGCGTGGTAAATAGGGTGTGTACTGTATTCACAGCCCGGTGAGACTGTATTTTTGAGTAAGAATGGGGGGAGAAGGATTGAGCAAGCAACGCATCTTGATAGCCGAAGACCATACGATCCTGCGAGAAGGACTGAAGGCGATCCTATCCTCGAATCCGGATTTTGATATCGTCGGAGAGGCAGAAGATGGCCGTGATGCTATTCGATGGGCCAGTAAACTCATGCCTGACCTTATCTTGATGGACCTTTCCATGCCGAGGATGAATGGCATGGAGGCTATCAGAGAGATAAAGAGGCGATGCCCGGCGACAAGGATCTTGGCTTTGACCGTTCACAGGACCGAGGAATACATCCTCGCGACCCTGCAGGCGGGTGCGGACGGATATGTCTTGAAGGATGCAACCCAAGCCGAGCTGATGATGGCCATAAACAGTGTTTTGGCTGGGAAGCCCTATCTTAGCCCTGGAGTTTCTGAAAAGGTGATCGGGGGGTACCTCGAAGGGAGAAAAACTTCGACATCCAGCTCACCGTGGGATACCGTGACCCAGCGAGAGCGAGAGGTTCTGAAGCTGATTGGCGAGGGGTACAAGAACAAAGAAATTGCCGATTATCTTTGTATCAGTATAAAGACGGTGGAGAAACACCGGGCCAATCTCATGAAGAAGTTGGACCTCCACAGTGCTTCGGCCATGACAGCATTTGCCATGGATAAAGGGTTGATTACGCGGTAGGGATCGGTCAGGCCTGATGGATGAAGAATAATAGATGAATGGCCGCTTGCAGTCTCTTTTCTGATCCTCCCTCATCTTCATTCCAAAAGACGTGGTCATTGGGCATGGACCGTGGGCCCTTTTCCTCTAACGGACTCAGTAGACAAAGCCCCACGTGATGGTTCTGTCCCCTCTCTCGTCATGGAGACTGTCAATCCTCTGCTGGCGTTCTCCAGAGAGACTATGGTCTCCAAATCGAATCCCTGTCCGTTGTCCTTGACGACCCGTTCGATCCAGCCTGCCCCCGGTCGGTTCTACCCTAATGACAGATACAGGGAGAGAACGTTAGGGGAGGGGATGGGATCGGCGAGGCCCTTTGGAACGGTCTTCCATGGGTCGGTATCTCGCTTGATTGTCTTATCGTCACTCTGCTATGGTAACACAGGATGTCTCACTCCCTGCAGGAGGATGACGAATTCAGGAGGTTCTGTCGTGAAGGCCCTTTTGGAGAAACTACATCTCACGGACGTGAATTCCGGTGCATGCACGGGCCAGGACGAATGGATCACGGACCCGAAGGGAGAAGAACTGGTCTCATACAACCCGACAACCGGGGAGCCCATCGCCCGCGTCGTTGAGGCCACTCCTGAGGTTTTTCATAAGGTGACCGAGGTAGCGGCGGCAACATTCAAAAAATGGCGTGAAACGCCGGCCACCAAACGCGGCCAGGTGGTACGAGACCTTGGCAGCGCCCTTCGTGAGTTCAAGGACCCACTCGGTGACCTGATCTGTCTGGAGATGGGCAAGATCAAGGCAGAAGCGCGAGGTGAGGTTCAGGAGATGATCGATATCTGCGATTTCGCCGTCGGTCTCTCCCGTCAGCTCTATGGCCTGACGATGCACTCTGAACGGCCGAAGCATCGTCTGTACGAGCAGTGGCATCCCCTCGGGGTGGTGGGTGTCATCACGGCCTTCAACTTTCCGGGTGCTGTCTGGTCGTGGAACGCGGCCATTGCATCCGTGTGCGGCGATGTGGTGATCTGGAAGCCTTCGACCCTCACCCCCCTTACGGCTGTTGCGGTGCAGCATATTACCAACCGGGTGATGGCCGATCATGGGTTCTCTGGCGTATTCACTCTGGTGGTCGGTCCTGGCGGGGACGTGGGGGATCTCCTGCTCAAAGACAGCCGGGTGGTCCTGGTCTCTTTTACCGGATCGACCCAGGTAGGCCGTCATGTCTCACAAACCGTGGTTCAGCGCTTCGGGCGAACCATTCTGGAAATGGGCGGGAACAACGCCGTTATTGTCACCGAGGATGCAGACCTCGACCTTGCGACTCGGGCGATCCTTTTCAGCGCTGTCGGAACGGCTGGACAGAGGTGTACCACCACCCGTAGAGTCATCGTCCAAGAGGCCATCGCTCAGGATTTGACAGAACGACTCCTAAAGGCATACCAACAGGTTCGTATAGGCGATCCCCTTGACGAGACGAACCTTATGGGTCCCCTGGTGACAACCGGTGCCGTGGAAGAGATGTTCAAAGCCCTGGAGCAGGCGATCGCAGAGGGCGGCGAGATCCTCATTGGTGGCAAGAAGCTCCCGGACCTGGGACCGAACTTCGTCGAGCCGACCATTGTGAAAATGCCGGCCCAGACTGAGATCGTCAAGCGTGAGACCTTTGCACCGATCCTTTATCTCATTGCATACAAGGGGTTCGAAGAAGCCATCAGACTCAACAACGAGGTGCCCCAGGGTCTCACGAGTGCTATTTTCACCGAGAGCATGCGCAAGGTCGAAGCCTTTCTTTCAGTAAGTGGCTCGGACTGCGGCATCGCAAACGTCAACATCGGCACCTCAGGGGCTGAAATCGGGGGTGCCTTCGGCGGAGAGAAGGAGACCGGCGGGGGGAGGGAGTCCGGGTCAGATGCCTGGAAGGGCTACATGCGGCGCCAGACGAATACCATCAACTGGTCTGGTGAACTGCCCCTGGCCCAAGGTATCAGGTTCGGCGACTGACAGGGCCAGACGGCTATTCGCCTCGCCAGGTTGATCGGGGGGCCCTTCCCCTGAACCCTCCCAATGCGCTATGGGACGGACCGGGACCTGGCCTTCTGGCGGCTGGATTCCTTCCTCTTCCCCTATCTCGTCTATTTCTCCCCCCTGAAGGGTTGCAGGGCTGGGTGGAACCTGAGATGACGGTTCATTGAAAAAACCGAAAAGGAGAAGATTCAGGAGAAGAAAAGCACCCAAGAGGGGCAAAAGCCTTTGACCATCTATCGCCGTCATATCGAGTCTCACCTTCTTTCTGGCAGACTACTTCCCCCTTCACGATAGGGTAACACCGATCTCTGGGGATAGGTGACCCTGTCGATCCCCATTGGGTCATGGGCTGTTGACTCCCTTTGAAACGACTGTTGCTCGAACCCCTCATCCCTGAAGCGCTTTTCAATCGACTTCGGTTTCTATCATTCGCTTTTTCCAAACCTCTCATAGGAGACGATCTCTTGGAGGGGTTTCCTGTGACTCTTCGGGGTCTCATCAGGGAATCCGACGGGCATCAGACTACTCACCCTCAAGCGTTTCGGAATCTTCAGAAGTTTCTTGACGGGCCCCTCGGATTTGGTATTCGCGATAAGAATCCATGAACACCCCAACCCGAGGCTGTGAGCGGCCAGTGCCATACTCTGATGGGCCAACCATCCTGCCTCCATCCAATGTTGGGAATCCTCCTCGGGATCGGCGCAAATCACAACCGTGACCGGAGCTTCAACGATTCCCTTGTAATAAACGCTCCTTCCGGCTTCCTCGCTCAGCCTTTTTTTGGTTTCCTCCTCCTGAACCACGATGAATTTCCAGGGCTGGGCATTGCTGAAAGATGGCGCCCACCGGCCCGCCTCCAGAATCGCTTCCACTTTCTCCCTCGGAACGGGTTGTTGTCTGAACTTCCTAATGGTCCTTCGGTTTAGGATAGCTTTGATGACCTCGTTCATTTTTCCCTCCCAAACGATCGATCCCCACAATCCTTAGTGGACGTCATACCACCGGGCAGATGGGATCGAGGTCCACCGTGTAGTCTTCCCCCTTCAATCCATCGAGGATTTCCTGGATATGATCGAATCCTCTTGTCTCCAGTTCCAGAACGACCTTGGAACTTCCAATGGGGATCTCCTTTGAAGTTCGGTCATGGTAGATATGGAGAGTATTGGCTCTCCTTGCAGCGATTGCCCTAGAGAGATTTGCAAGGGAGCCCGGGGTGTCTCGAAGGGTGACACCGATTCGGATGAGTCGACCTGTCTTTGAGAGACCCTGGCCGATGATGCGGTCGATGAGGTTTACATCGATGTTCCCACCACTGATCACCAAAACACAGTTGGATCCCGTGGGTTTCACTCCTCCACCCAACAGGGTGGCGAGGGGAGCCGCACCGGCTCCCTCTGCGACGATTCTCTTCCGCTCGATCAGCATGAGTATGGCTGCAGCGATCTCATCCTCCTCGACGGTGACCAATTGGTCGACGTATTTCTGGATGATGGGAAAGGTGATTTTTCCAATGCTTTTTACGACAATCCCGTCGGCGATGCTGGGCCCCGGCCTGACAGGAACGATTCTTCCTTCTCTCACGGAGTGAAAGGCCGAAGCGGATGCAGCGGCTTCCACCCCAATCACCTGAACTTTGGGATTTTTCTCCTTGACCGCGATCGATATGCCCGAGATGAGGCCCCCACCCCCGACAGGAACGATAATGACATCCACTTCGGGAAGCTCGTCCATGATTTCAAGGCCGATAGTCCCCTGACCGGCGATGATATCCTCATCGTCAAAGGGATGGATCATGGTGAAACCCGTTTGCTCGAGTTCCCTCGCACGTTCTTCGGCCTCTCCGAAGGATTCTCCATCAAGGATGACCTTTCCCCCATATCCTTTTGTGGCCAGCTGCTTCGATATGGGAGCGTGGAGGGGCATGACAATGGTGGCGGGGATACCTTTGTTAGACGCGGCCAAGGCCACCCCCTGGGCGTGATTGCCCGCTGACACAGCGATAACCCCTTTTCCCCCCGTAGAGGCTCCCAGTCTTGAGATCTTATAGGAAGCTCCCCGTATCTTAAATGATCCGGCCCTTTGAAGATTCTCCAGCTTTAGATAGACCTTTGGACCCACCGTGGCGCTGATCGCGTCGGACAGGAGCAAGGGGGTGGAACGGATTGTTCCTCGGATAGTGTGGCGGGCTCGTTCGATCTCCTTCAGTCCGATCATTTCCCCTCGTCTTTTGGTCTACCGCCTCTGGCCGGTTCTAACCGGGTTATGAACGGGAGTCTGCCCGTCTCTTCGAAACCCCTTTTCTCGGTTGGAACGGGCTGAAAACCGCCTATTGGCCAAATTAGCAACATTGTAGATAGCATGTCAAGGTGCTTTTTTGCCGCTCTTGCTGAAACCCGTCGTTGCTGTGAGAGCCACGATCTGCGGCTACCCACTCGTCACTGAAAAACCCCTCCTGCGCTCTCTGTACAGAATTTTTGACCCGTTCTAAGGCTCGGTCGGATCTTCCGAACTCGGCCTGGCGGCCTCAGACAGCGGAATCTCGCCCCTTCGGGAGCACTCTCCTTCGGCAAGCTCAGGACAGGCTCTTCGCCAAGACGGGTAGCCCCAAAAACTCTGTAATGTCCGCTCCAGGGACATTTTTCAGTGACGACCCCCTATTGAGGGTGACCCACGTCTCTCAATATCGAGGGGAGAACTCAGCCTGTTGACAGAGAGAATCCTTCCTTGATATGGTGCGACCAAGTGACTGAACCACAATGAAGACAATGGCGAGACAAACTCCGTGAGGAGTCGCGAGAGGAAGTTGACGGAACAACCGTTGCGGGACTTGGCGAATCGAGGCAAGGTGGTCTATTTCGGATATCGACCGGTTGCCGAGACTGAGAAGGTGAAATTGGTTCAGCACCATTTCAATACGGTAGCCGCTAAGTACGATCTCGCAAACACCATCTTGAGCTTTGGCCTCCACCACCTTTGGAAGGGGACTGCCATCGAGATGTTAGGACTAAAACCAGGGGATCGGGTTATCGATGTGTGCGGTGGAACTGCAGATCTGGCAATATTGGCGGCCAGAGCTGTTGGAGCCTTCGGTCGGGTGACCCTGTATGATATCAATCGGTCGATGATGGACGCGGGTAAGTCCAAGGTGGCCGAGTCCTCGCTTACGCGGAGAATTATGTACGTCCAAGGGGACGCGGAGCAACTCTCCGTCGCAGATCAAACCTTTGACGCGGCTATGGTGGGGTTTGGCATCAGGAATTTGACCCACATGGAACGGGGATTTCAAGAAATGCACCGGGTATTGAAACCCGGAGGAAAGCTGATGTGTCTGGAATTCTCGAAACCCACTGCCCCCTGGTTTCGCTGGCTTTATGATCTTTACTCCTTCTCCATCATGCCCTTGGTGGGCAAGATCCTGGTCGGGTCTTGGGAGGCATATACCTACCTGCCCGAATCGATTCGGATGTTTCCTCTGCCAGAAGAGTTGACCGGTGTTCTGGAGAGAATCGGATTTTCTCAAGTCACCCAAAAGAAGCTGACCAATGGGATCGCGGTTGTCCATTTGGGGATCAAAACATGAGATCCGGGAGAGAACCCGCCCTTTAGGGGGTGGTCCAGTGGATTGGGCCTGGATCATGCAGAGTTGGCATCAGGTTATGAGGAACGACCCACTCGATTCACAGAGGCGTTGTCGATGAAGCTAAACTGGGCCGAGCGGTGGGCAGTCAACAATCCGGTGCGTGTCATGGTCCAGAGCCAATTGATCCGTTGGATGAACAAGGTGAGGGTTCCGGGTCCAGAGGCCGTGGTCTTGGAGGTCGGGTGCGGCCGGGGTGCGGGGGCCGATCTCCTCCTTAAGCGATTTCAGCCCCGGACCCTTCATGCCCTGGATCTGGACCTCAAGATGATCCAGCAGGCCAAGAAATACCTCAGCCCGGTGCAAAGAAAAAAGATCTTCTTGTGTGTGGGGGACGTGGAGCACCTCCCATACGGGGACCACGCTTTGGATGCCGTTTTCAGTTTTGGCGTCTTGCATCATGCGCTTAATTGGCGGGGTGGGCTTGCTGAAATTGCACGAGTCCTAAAACGCGGGGGCATGTATTTTTTTGAGGAATTGTATCCTTCTTTCTATCAGAACTTCGTGACAAAGCATGTCTTTCTCCATCCTGAACAGGATCGCTTTGTTAGTCGAGAGTTTAAGGAAGCCTTAGCAAAGGTTAACCTCGCCCCTTTACGTTGCCTGGAACGTGAGAGGGTAGGTATTCTGGGGATCTACATTAAGAAAATGAACAGCCTAACCTCGCTCAATAGGGAAGGTCATCAGACCCCCGAGCCAGCCGATAAGGGTCACCAGAGGAATGAATGATAAGACGAGTAAAAAGTAGATAATGCTTGTAGTCCCATAAGAGCTTAGAAGATCAGGAGCCGCGAGCCTCCAGACAAAAGCAACGATAGAGGCAGCCATCAAGACAAGGGAGAGCAGTATTTTGATAGTCACAGACCTCATGGGCTTTGCCAGGTAGTTCAGCCACCACGTGAAGAGTCCGGTGAGGATGGCGGGAACCATAAAGAGAATTCCACCCCCTAAACAGTGCAGCGCCGTGATCTCGAAAGGCTTCGTTCCTGTGATAACGTAAAGGATGTTGAAAAGGGGAGCGGAAAAGAGAAACACAATGGGAAAGTGAACGACCGAGGGATGGGGGTGGCGCCTAAGCATGGGA
Organism: uncultured Thermodesulfobacteriota bacterium; assembly: GCA_964348185.1. Lineage (GTDB taxonomy): Bacteria > Desulfobacterota > BSN033 > WVXP01 > WVXP01 > CAYGBW01. The sequence goes on from CAYGBW010000101.1 coordinate 20,213, forward strand.
AAACGGGAAAGCAGATTCGACAAAGCCCTCGGCATGGGCCGGTCTGCGGGTTTTTCGGACTTCAAGAGGCCCTTTTCCGGAACGCGCTCCAGAACCTCTGGGCCATGAGGGGCTGCCTCCATGGCCGCAGTGAGGTCTCCCCCGGATTTGTGGCGTTTCATGTGAACACCCCCGGCCCACAGTTTGCTTTCACTGACATCGTACACCCTCCCCTTGTATGCAACCAAGGAGGGGTTGCCACCCGATCCATTAGACTGTGCAAGTTCCTCTAAAGCAATCTCTTTTTCTTCGCTGGACAAATCCTTCCTCCTTCATCTCTTTTGACGGACAAACTAGCCTTTATTCTAGGCGTACACCTGACTCGCTGCCCACGCACCTGCATCATGGGTTTTGACAGCACAGCATACAAGCGCTAACGGCTCAATGCCCGAACCGAAGCCCTTGCCCTTTGCGATGACTCACGATCGTCGAGATCCTTGAGCTTGTCCTGATGAACAATTCACAGAGACCGAATCCTTTTAAAGTCTAACTCGGCTGCAGTTCCTAGATCAAGTTCCTTACCCAATGCTGACGATCCCCTTGAATCTCAGGTCATCAGACTAATCAAGACAATGACGAGCACGGCCAGGGGGTAGTAGCTGGCCTTGTTAAAGAGAACCGACGTCTGGAGTCGAGTCTGGGTCAGGTAAAGCCGAAAGGCAGGGATGAGGAGAAAGTAAAAGCCTGCAGCCAAGACCATCGCTACAAAGGGGACGGATAGCCTGACCGGAGCAAGCCCAAGGAGAACAGCACTCGACGCAACGCTGAGGGCCAGAAAACCCAAAATGATCACACTCGCGCCATGGAGCCCATACCGCACGGGAATGGGCTTAGCACGCAACCACTTGGCTTCCTCTAAATCATGCCAATCGTTGGGAACACTTTGGCCCCCGATCTCCCAGAAAAAAAGCCACGAGAACAGTAGGATCAGAAAAAGAGGAGAGGGATGGGGATCCACGGCAAACGCCCCAGCGATCCCTCCCGATGTCTTGACCGCACCGCTCAACAGTGTGCGCAGGTGGCTGACATCCAGCAAGAGGCAGTAGACGGCCTCCAGAATGCATCCGATAATGAAGACAAGCGCACAGACGGGATTCAATTGGTAGGCCCCTATCAGGGCCACGATCGCCCAAACCCCCGACCACCAGAGACCCTCCTTAAAACGCATCAATCCTTGGGCCATGGGGTGGCGCACAAATACCGAGTCCAGGTCACCCCCGCAATCATCGAGTCCGCCCTGCCGAATGGTCTCTCGATCCGCCCGATAGTCTACCAAGTCGTTCAACGCATAAACCGCAGTGTACCCGGCAAAGGCGGTCAGAAGACCCAAAGCGGTCACCTGTATAGACGGAAATTTCCCCAGCCAGAGGAGGGCTCCCAAGGCGGGGGTGGCCAAATCCAGCAGGCCGTGAGGGGTTCGGGACAGGGCCAAAAAGAGCTTTAGCCGGGAGAATGCCGAAGAATTTGGAACCGGGATCGTCTCCACGAAGCTTTTTCCCCACGATTCAACGTCTTCCTACCATGGATGGTCGCTCAGGGACTGGACTTCCCTTGTTGCCTTGAACGGTGGATTTAGGATGGTTAACTCTTGGCTTAAAATACGCAAGAATTTTAGCAAAGTCAATAATCCGGAATAAAAGCATAGAACCTGGACTAACTCTTGCTCTCCCTTTCTGAGGCCTCTCAAACTCTCCTGTCTCATGGATCATGGGGTTCAAGTTCCCCAATCCCGGACGGTGTTATTGAGAGGTCCTTTGCGAAGAGGCCCAAAAAAAGCATTTGAAAAGATTGCAGAACGGTACGGGTTTGAGATAGATATAGTAACAAAGGAGCTTGACCGTGAAGATCCTCATCACCGGAGGGACAGGGTTTGTGGGGAGGAGCCTCTCCCCCGGCTTGGTCCGGGAGGGGCATCAGGTCAGTATTTTGACCAGAAGGATCCCCAAGCATCGAGACGCGCCAGAAAGAGTTCAATACGTCGAAGGTGATCCGACCCAACCTGGCCCATGGCAGGAGGCTGTTGCAGACCAGGATGTCCTCATCAATCTGGCAGGGGTTTCCGTGTTTGGCCGTTGGACGGCGGAACATAAAAGGCTCCTTCGAGAAAGTCGGATTTTGACAACCCGCCACCTGGTAGACGCTATTCCCTCGAATGGACAAAAGGTGCTTTTTAGCACCTCTGCAGTGGGTTTCTATGGGTTCCACGAAGATGAGGAGCTGGACGAGTCCTCTCCGCCGGGAAGGGATTTCCTCGCCATCCTGGGCCAGGATTGGGAGTCAGAGGCCATGAAGGCCCAACAAAAGGGAGCCCGGGTGATCATTACCCGATTTGGTATCGTCTTGGGCCGAGGGGGGGGCGCCCTCCAACAGATGGTCACCCCTTTCCGGTGGTTCGTTGGAGGGCCTTTGGGCAGTGGTCGTCAGTGGCTCTCTTGGATTCACATGGATGACCTCGTGGAAGCTTTCATGCACCTGCTGGGTTATCCCGACCTCTCGGGGCCGTTCAACCTGACATCTCCTCACCCTGTCCAGAACCGCGACTTCGCCAAAACCCTGGGCAAGGTGCTGGGTCGCCCTTCTAGGATGCCCACACCGGCCTTCATGATCCGGCTTGTGCTAGGGGAGTTCGGTTCGGTCATCCTCAAGGGCCAACGGGTAATCCCGAAAAGATTGGTGGAAAGCGGTTTTTCCTTCGGTTACCCACAACTCGAAGAAGCCCTGGGGAATCTGTTAACCTGAAAGCGGCATTCAGAGAGAATCGATTCCTAACCCCTGTTAACCGAAAACAACCATGCCCTTTGAGGCGCCATGAAACACGAGAATGGGGAGTGAACATTTCCGTGTTCCCTTGGAACAAACTTTTCCTGAATTGCGCTCCCATCCACTGCCAACCTGGCGGGTAGGCGTTGACTAAGAAAGATCAGACATTGAAACAAGATTCGAGAAATCAGAAGGGAAGGTAACCTGATATGATCACGACCGATCTCATTCTGAGTATTCTCCTTATCCTGGTCGTCGCCTGGATTCTGGGATGGGTTTTCACTCGCCTTGGGCTTCCGGCCATGCTCGGCGAGTTACTCGCCGGGTTGATACTTGGACCCCCCGTGTTGGGGATTGTCAGTGCATCTCCCCCCATTGAACTGATGGCCGATTTGGGAATCTTTTTTGTCATGTTCTATACGGGAATGGAAATGGACCCCAGAGAACTCCTGGAACACATCTGGCCCTCCATGGGCGTTGCTCTGGGCGGATTCGTTCTTCCCTTCATTTTAGGATACGTTACCTCAAGGCTATTTGGGGGGACCGTATTTCAATCCCTCTTCGTGGGAATGGGGATCTCGATAACGGCCATTGCGGTGAATAGCGTGGTTCTAAATGCCATGGCGATCAGCAGAACGGCGTTGGGGCATATCATCATTGGCGCTGCTATTGTTGATGATACCCTATCTCTAATCGCATTGTCTGTCCTTGTTGGACTGGCCAGAACCGGGACCGTTGATATCTTGAACTTGTCAACGATTATCTTCAAAGTCGGTGCTTTTTTTGCTTTGACCATTCTCATCGGGCATTTTGTCGTCCCGAGGTTCACAAAAAAACTGCATGACCGCGAGGGGAAGGCATTCACATTCGCCCTCGTATGTGCTCTGATTATGGGTTACCTCTCTGAACTCGCAGGGCTTCATCTCGTGATCGGGGCCTTTTTGGCAGGGCAATTTGTCAGAGAGGAGATTATGGAGAAGGAAATCCATTCTGTCATCATCGATCGTTTCTACGGTATCAGTTATGGCTTCCTCCTTCCCATTTTCTTTGCATCCCTTTCCTTCCACCTCCATCTCTCCTATGATTGGGCATCCATCCTTTTCATGCTCATCCTCACCGCGGTGGCGGTCCTGGGTAAAGTGGTCGGCTGTGGACTAGGCTTGGCCGTCTTCGGCTACAATCGTTGGGAATCAGCAATCGTCGGGTTTGGGATGAACGGCCGAGGAGCTGTTGAATTGGTGGTGGCTTCCGTGGTAATCAGATTGAGCAGTGATATGATGGCAAGTGGTGTTATCGCAGAACCTCTACTCACCGAGAGCCAGTTTTCAGCCCTAATTTTCATGGCCTTTTTGACAACCCTGATGGCGCCTCTTTCTCTTCGGTGGGCTGTTCTGCGAACATGCCTGCCCGATGAAAGGGCGGCTTTCTGTAAGTTGTGGGATGTACAGCGTGGGTGAACCTGAATGCAGAAAATACCATTTGAAACTTCCCAGAAGGTTCTGTATAATCGCGAGGATTAGGAAAGAGGAATCGATCATGGCAGAGGTGGGTCGTCGGCAGTTCCTGAAAATCGTTGGCCTCACATGCACGACGGCGGCAGTGGGTTGTTCCCGAGAATCGGCCAGAACGTTGATCCCCTATATTGCCCCTCCTGAAGACATCGTCCCAGGTAAGGCCACTTGGTACGCCACCACGTGCCGGGAGTGTCCGGCCGGATGTGGTCTTGTGGCCAAGAACCGAGATGGCCGTGTCATCAAGGTGGAGGGGAACCCCCTCCATCCTGTGAATGGCGGAAAACTCTGCGCCCGGGGGCAAGCCTCGCTCCAGAGGCTCTACGATCCGGATCGATTCCGAGGTCCTTTGAGGAGAAGCTCTCGGGGATCTCTTGAGCCCGCTGTGTGGAATCAAGCGGAAGAGACCCTGATCCAGAGTCTTCTTCAAATTACCGGACGGGACAGGGGAGAGCGTATCGCCTTCCTGACAGACCTCCAGACGGGTACATTACGGGATCTGATGGTCCGCTGGCTTTCGGAAATGGGCTCGAGGGGACTGGTCATTTATGAGCCCTTTGCTTACGAGCCTCTTCGGAAGGCGAACCAGACCGTTTTCGGGCTCCATGGCATCCCAACGTATCGAATCGACAAGGCGGATTTTCTCATCGCTTTCGGAGCCGGATTCCTTGAGACCTGGCTTTCCAACGTCGAATATGCCCGTCAGTTTGCCTCCTTCCATGCCCCGAGTGATGGCAGGAAAAACCTATTCGTCTATGTGGGGCCCAGACTCTCTTTGACAGGGGCCAACGGAGACCAATGGATCTCTGTCCCCCCTGGCAGTGAATACCTTGTCGCCCTCGGCATGCTGCGGGTGATGATCGATGAGAACCTCTCTTCCAATCTCGATGAGGACGACCAAAGGGCTTTGAAATCTGTAGTTGAGCCCTTTTCTCTGGAGAAGATAGCGGCCGAAACCGGTGTCAAGGAGCAGATGATCCAAAAGGTCGCCCGAAGATTTGCCCAGGCCAGGAGACCCCTTGCTTTGGCGGAAGGGCTATCATTTCCCGGACCCAGGGCGACGGAGACCGCTGTCGCGGCGAATCTCCTATCCCTGGTCATACCGGGAACTCAGGAAACAATGGATTTCGAGCGGAGATCATCCCTGAGTGAGGTTGCCTCGGCCGAGGGAATTAAGGCGCTATCCGAAAGAATGAGAAAAGGGGAGATCGACCTGCTGTTTATGCATAATGTCAATCCTGTATTTTCGCTTCCCTCTTCATGGAATTTTCGCGAGAGCCTGGAAGCCGTTCCGCTGGTGGTGAGCTTTTCTAGCTGTTTGGATGAAACGAGTCAATTCGCTCATCTTATCCTCCCCACGCACACGCCTCTCGAATCATGGGGGGATTACGCGCCGAATAGGGATGTTGAAGGGCTGATGCAGCCCGTCATGGGGAACATGTTCCAGACGAGGCAACTCGGAGATATTCTCCTCTCCACAGGGAAAAAGATCGCCGGAACCGAGAAGTTCCCCTGGCAAGACTTCTATCACGTCCTTCAGGATGGATGGCGCCAAAAGTGGCAGGAGAGGGCTCCTACTCTTCCCTTTGAATCTTTTTGGGCGGATACCTTGCAAAGGGGTGGGATCTGGGGACGGCGTGATACCCGGACACCCCCACTTTCCCTGGACTCCTCGTTCGATTTTCCCTTCCCAGATCTGGATTTGGAAAGAAAACCCGAAAAAGCCTTCCACTTCACGGGATACCCGACCGTTCAGTTTTTCGACGGGCGAATGGCTAACCGGCCATGGATTCAGGAACTCCCCGACCCGATGACCCAGGTCACTTGGGGAGGCTGGGTGGAGATTCACCCTGAGACGGCCGAGAGGCTCAACATTCAGAAAGGAGACCTCCTCCAACTCAGATCTCCGCACGGTACCATAGAGGTTCCCGCCCTTCCCATTTTCACCGTTCCTCCCGACACCGTGGCCCTTCCCATTGGACAGGGGCACACGGCATACGGGCGATTCGCCAATGGCCACCCTGCCAATCCCATGGACCTTTTCCCAAGGGATCTTGACACCTTCTCAGGAGGAATCCTTCGGCCGCCATTTGGAGTAACCCTTGAGAAACGAGGCCAAACCCTTCCCCTCGCGAACACCGACGGCAGCTTTTATCAACAGGGGCGTGGTCTCGCGCAGGCGATTCCTCTTGAGCACTATCAAAAAGAAGGAACAGGAAAGCATGGACCCCATCTTGACCTTCCATTGCCACAGGGCTATGATGCCCGAAAGGATTTCTATCCCCCCCACCGGCATCCCGACTATCGTTGGGGTATGGTCGTGGATTTGGATCGGTGCATAGGGTGTGGAGCTTGTGTGGTCGCCTGCTATGCCGAAAACAACGTGGCCATCGTGGGTAGAGAACAGGTTCTGAAAGGGAGGGAGATGTCCTGGCTCCGCATCCAACGCTATTTCGAACGAGAAAAGGGCGTCGTTCGGTTCCTCCCCATGCTTTGCCAGCACTGCGACGAAGCTCCCTGCGAACCGGTCTGCCCGGTCTTTGCGCCCCATCACAGCATCGAGGGGCTCAACAACCAGGTCTACAACCGCTGTGTGGGCACACGGTTCTGTTCTCAAAACGATCCATATAAGGTCCGGCGGTTCAATTGGTTCACGTTCACGCGGCCCAAACCACTAAACTGGCAGCTCAATCCCGACGTGACTGTAAGGCAGAAAGGGGTAATGGAGAAGTGTTCCTTCTGCGTCCAGCGAATCGTGGAGGCGAAAAACCGGGCAAAGAACGAAGGCCGAAAAATCCGAGATGGAGAGTTCACTACGGCCTGTGCGCAAACCTGCCCGACGGACGCGCTGGCCTTTGGCAATCTCAAGGACTCTGAAAGCCACGTCTCCAAACTGATCCGAGACCCAAGGGCCTACCAGGTCTTAGGCCATTTGAATACGAAACCAGCCGTAATCTATTTGAAGAAGATTAGACATCGCTTGGACCTGACGTAGACCATGGAGAAGTATACTTACAGCAACGTCGACCAGGAAGTACTGCGGACTCTATCCCCTCCTGGGCGGTCCTACTTCTTCCTTGTGGCGCTCTCCTTCGGAGGGATCGTATTGGGAGCCGCCTGTTGGGCTTATCAGATCCTGACGGGTCTCGGTACCGCCGGTGTCATGCATCCGGTGAACTGGGGCACCTATCTGGTCAATTTCGTCTTCTGGGTGGGAATCGCTCACTCGGGAACCCTGATCTCGGCTATCCTCTTCTTGCTCAGGGCTACGTGGCGCACGGCCATTGCCCGAAGTGCCGAAGCCATGACGGTTTTTGCCATTGCTGTGGCTGGACTCTTCCCATTTATCCACTTGGGACGAGTCTGGATTTTCTATTGGCTTCTACCTTACCCCAATCAGCGGAATCTATGGCCGAATTTCCAATCCCCTCTGATCTTCGACATGGTCGCCATTTCCACGTACCTCATCGTCAGTCTCCTCTTCTGGTACACCGGTCTGATACCCGATCTGGCCGTGGTCCGTGACCGGGCACAGGGGCTCCGTCGCAAGATCTACGGCCTCTTTTCCCTAGGCTGGCTCGGTTCCCATCATCAGTGGCGGCATCACGGGTGGGCCTACCTCTTCTTCGCGGCCTTTGCAACGCCCCTCGTGATATCCGTGCACAGTGTGGTATCTTGGGACTTCGCATTGGCCATCGTGCCGGGATGGCACAGTACCATTTTTGCGCCTTACTTCGTAGCCGGCGCGATCCACTCGGGCCTGGCCATGGTTTTGACCCTGTTGATCCCTCTTCGACGGATCTGTAAATTCGAAAACTTGATCACCCTGTCAATCCTGGAAAACATCGCCAAGACCATCGTTTTTACGGGGCTCATTGTGGGTTACGCCTACGGGGTGGAGTATTTTACAGCCTGGTATAGTGGAAACATGGTTGAGCGGGACACGTTCATCTGGCGGGCCATTGGGGATTATGCCCCCCAGTTTTGGGTCATGGTCCTATTCAACTCGGTCCTGCCCCTCGCCTTCTTCTTCAAAAAGGTTCGGACCAACCTTGCCAGCCTTTTTGGAATCGCTATTCTGGTCAATATTGGGATGTGGTTTGAGCGGTATGTGATCATCGTGGGCTCCGTGGCACACGAGTACGATCCCTATTCTTGGGGGCTGTACAGCCCTTCGTGGGTCGAAATGGGCATCCTTCTGGGTTCGTTTGGAATGTTTTTCTTTCTCTTTCTCCTGTTCATCAAGTTTTTGCCCTCCATTTCCATAACCGAGGTCAAAGAGAGAATGGCACCTCCGGTAAGAAGCACTTGAAATGGAAGGCCAGGGCGTCTTTTGAGGGAGAGAGACGATGGTTGGTCAACGAGCTTTGATGGGCGTTTTCTCCTATTTGGATGACGCGTTGAGAGCCATCGAGGCAGCGAAAAAGGCGAAGATAAAGGTGCACGCCGTCTACTCGCCAACCCCCTGCCATGAACTCGAGGAAATCCTGGGCCTGAGGCCCAGCCCTGTCCGTTTGTTTACGCTCATGGGAGGGATACTGGGTCTCGCCGTGGGGATGAGTCTAGCGATCTACACCGCCCTCCAATGGAAATTCATTGTAGGCGGAAGGCCTGTCGTTGCCTGGATACCCTTCATGATCGTCGGCTTCGAATTCACGATCCTCTTGGGGATTCTCGGTAATCTGATCGGTATGCTGATTAACAGTCGAATGCCGCGAATACGGTTACCTGAGCATTACGATCCTCGGTTCACCAAAGACCGATTCGGTATCCTGATCTACTGCCCAAAAAGTGAAGAGGCTAGGGCCTCTGAGGTCCTGAAAGAATCTGGTGCTGAGGAGGTTCATGGGCTCGAAGGGTGAAATCCATAAGGAAAACAAGAGAGCCGGTCCTGACGGACATCAGCGTCGGTGGATGATTTTCTTTTCCCTACTCATCTTGGTAGGGGGCGGTGCATTTCTGACTGGGGTCTTGGGACCTCAAGCTCAGCGGGCGTGGCAGGCCTATTTAGTCAATTATGTCTTCTGGTCTGGCCTCGCCTTTGGGGCCGTGGTCTTCGTGGCCATCTTGAATTTAAGCAAAGCACGGTGGGCCCGTCCGATCAAACGGCTGGCCGAGGCTCCGGCGGCTTTTCTTCCGGTCTCCTATCTCCTTTTTTGGGTCCTATACTTCGGACGAGAAAAGATCTTCCCCTGGATTCATGAACCGGCGATTGGAAAAGAAGCCTGGCTCAGTGTGAGCTTCTTGTTTGCCAGGGATGGCGCAGGCCTTTTGCTCCTTACAGGCGTTGCCATGATCCTCGTGTTGGTATCGGTTCGTGGAGACATTGGGGTTGCTTCTCACCGAATCGACTCCCTTCCCCCGGAGAGCAGTCGGGTGGAGAATCATGGCGAAATAAATCGGCGTTGGCGAATTCAGACCGTTCTTTCTCCAATCCTCGGGTTACTGTATGCCTTAGTCCTCAGCCTGATCGCCTTTGACCTGATCATGTCCCTCGACCCTCACTGGTACAGTACCCTGTTCGGGGCCTACTACTTCGTGGGCAGTTTTTACACGGGCCTGGCAGCTCTGATTATCCTATCCGCCCTTTTCAGGAACGCCGTGGATTTGAAGCCGTTGATACACTCCAAACACTTTCACGACCTGGGCAAAATCCTTTTCGGCTTCTGTTTGCTGACCGGCGATTTCTTTTACTCTCAGTTTCTGGTCATCTGGTATGGCAATCTCCCGGAAGAGGCACGATATGTGATCCTTCGCGTCCGGCTCAGCCCGTGGGAACCCCTGGCTTGGATCGTTCTCATTGTCTCCTTTGGCATCCCTTTTGTCGTTCTCTTGAGCCGAAAGATCAAGATGAAGCCGAGGTCGCTGATCGTATTGTGTGGCATCATCCTTGTGGGGATGTGGCTTGAGCGGCTCCTCCTGGTAGCGCCTTCGCTTTGGGAAGGGAAGCACCTTCCAATCGGTGTCTGGGAGGTTCTCATCACTGCAGGGTTTTTTGGGCTCATGGCATTGAGCCTGACTGTTTTCTTGCGAAGATTTCCCCTGCTTCCTGTCTCGGATCCCCTGTTTAGGGAAAACCTGGAGATAGACCGACCAGAAATTAGACAGTGACTCGGATACCAGAATGGGATTTTCGATTTCCGTGCTGAGAAAAGGCAGGACCGAAGGAACTGAGCGGATCGGCATCGCGCTAAAAGCCTACGCTTGGTCAGCAACAGCGGCCCTTTTGCTCGTCATCATGCTCTATCTCTATTATGTTTATCCCCGCCAGGGGATCGGCCCGAAGCAACCGATCTACTTCAGTCACCGCGTCCATGCAGGGGTGAAGCAGATCAGCTGCCGGTTCTGTCATCCTTTCGTAGACCGATCCAAGAATGCAGGGATTCCGGCTGTGGAGAAATGCCTTTACTGTCATCGGTATGTCGTGTCACAGCATCCCCAAATCCTCCGCGTAAAATGGCATTACGAGACCAAGACTCCCATCCCTTGGATCAGGATCGCCTACGTAGCGGACCACGTTCAATTCAATCATCAGAGGCATATCACGCGCGGCATCGACTGTGCGGTATGTCACGGAGAGGTGAAAAAAATGGATCGCCTGATGCCCGTGGAATTCAAGATGGGCTTCTGCATTGACTGTCATAAGAGAGAGAGGGCTCAATTGGATTGCTGGTTGGCCTGTCATAACTAGAAGTGCCTGAGGTGAATTCGAGCTTCCAAAGTGAAGCTCTCCGTGCCAAGGAGCGAGGCATCTGCGCGACGGCGAGTGAACTGGGATCGACCCTAAGTCGTCTGAAGGAGTTGACTAAATTGAATTTCTTAAAGGATGAACCCCATGGAACCACCAAAGGTTTCTTTTTGAGTTCCGCGGTTTGGATGGTGGCGGGGACCTTTGCCGGCCTGATCGGTGCCGTGGAACTGGTGGCTCCGGAACTTCTGGGGAACATCCCGTGGATCGCGTTCGGGAGAATTCGTCAAATTCACACGAACCTGGTCATGTTCGGTTTTGTCGGTTCTGCCCTAATTGGAGCGGCTATTTATCTGGTCCCCACACTGCTTCGAGTGCCTCTCCATAGTGAACGGGTTGGCAAGATCGCGCTTTGGGCGTGGAACTTGGCCATCGCTGCTGGGATCCTCACCCTTTCCATGGGGTACACCCAGAATAGGGAATACGCCGAGTTCATCTGGCCCATCGATATTGGGGTCCTCATCGTTTTGGGCCTGATCTTTTACAACCTGTTTCAAACCGTCAGGAATCGAAGGGAAAACCTCCTCTATGTGTCCATCTGGTATGTGTTGGGCTCTGTCATTTTCACCTTCTTCACCTATTTTTTCGGCAATGCCGTATGGAACCCTGAAACCGGATCTCTCATGGGAATTCCCGATGCGGTCTTGGCCTGGTTCTATGGCCATAACATCATCGCATTCTTCTTCACCACGCTGGCTGTGGCTGTAGCCTACTATGTGATCCCCGTCGTCAGCAGGGCCCCTCTGTATAGCCACACCCTGTCGCTTATCGGTTTCTGGACCATCCTCATCATGTACTCCCATATCGGCACCCATCACATTATCCAGGCCCCAGCCCCTACCTGGCTGAAAGTGATCGCCATCACGGGCAGTATAGGCATGTTGATTCCGGTGATGACGGTCCTTGTGAACCTCTGGCTCACGATGCGAGGTCGACTGGGGAACATTCATGGGGATGTTGGGGGAAAGTTCGTCTTTGCGGGTTCGGTTTGGTATCTTTTGACGTGTCTCCAGGGGCCTCTGCAATCTCTGCCTTACGTGCAAAGGCTGACCCATTTCACCAATTGGGTTGTGGCCCATGCCCATATGGGAGTCCTCGGTTTCGCGGGTATGACTGCCCTCGGGGGTCTCTACTTCATTCTACCTCGGGTGACGGGTCGCGCCATATACAGTTCCCGCTTGGCCGACATTCAGTACTGGCTTGTACTCATTGGCATGACCGGCTTTTTCGTGGTGTTGACCACCGCGGGTCTCATCCAAGGAAATGGATGGTTAAACGGGGAGGTGGTTTACCGAATCTTGCCTCAGATTCACCTCTACATGGTCCTCCGTGCGTCTTTAGGAATCCTTGTGGCTGGCGGTGCGATAATCGGGCTGTACAACATCTTCATGTCCCTCTATGGGCCAGAGAGGGGGACATCATGAGGATGACGCCGACGATCCTTATTTTTGGGTGCTTGATTATTTTCGGGGCCGTCTTTTTTGTGGCTGTCTTTCTGCCGGGATATACCCAGAGCGATCTTCCGTCGGATATCTTGCGATCGAGAACCCCTCTTGAAGCGCAGGGGCGCAAGATATACCTAGAGAACGGCTGTTCTTATTGCCATTCCCAATATATCCGCTATCAGGATTGGGGATTGGGGGCAGAACGGATCGCTCAGGCCGGCGATTACGTGCAGGACCGCCCCCACCAGCTGGGTTCAGAGCGAACGGGCCCCGATCTGTCCCAGGAGGGCGGCGAGCACCCCGATGATTGGCACCTGGCCCATTTCATCAACCCCCGGTATACTCGGCCGGAGTCGTTGATGCCGTCCTTTGAATTTCTCGGCATGGAGAAAATCCAGGCTCTGACCGCCTACGTGCAGGGTCTCGGATTCAAGGAGGCGGACTTTCGGGTTCAGCGGCAAGGTTATTGGAAAAAAAAGGCCATCGAGGCTTATGAAGCTGGCCCCGATGCCAATGTGGCCTGGCTGCATAGCATGGTCCCTGAGCCATGGAGAAAGTTGCCCAATCCCTATCCGACGACCCGGGCCGGCTTGGAGCGAGGACATCGGATCTATCAGAGCTTTTGCATCGGGTGCCATGGCCCCATCGGGGATGGGATGGGTCCGGCTCAACCCTACCTGTATCCCCCGCCCATCAACTTCACCATCCTGAAGGGGAGGGGGGTTTCAGGGGGCATCCTCTACTATCAGATTATGAATGGAATCACGGGAACGGCCATGCCCTACTTCAAAAGGGAACTGGAGTCAGAGAAGATTTGGGATGTGGGGAACTATGTGGCCGTGTACTTCATCGGTGAAACCGATGCGGACCAGGAACCGAGAGGAATCGATGCCGCTTATGAGGGGCCTAGGAGGGAGGATTAACCCGTGTTCTACCTTGGTTGGATCGCCCTGACTGCTTCGGGGATCTTAGTCGGCGTATCGGTATTTCTTTGGGCTCTGAAGTCAGGACAGTTCTCGGATCAGGGAAGAGCCCGTTACCTGCCGCTGAGCGACGAATTACCGGTGCCACCGGTGGAAAACGCATCGAGACCCCCGACAGAGGTCTACGCGTTGGTTATCATCATTGCCGTTGGACTGATCGCCATGATGACCACGGTGATTTTGACTATCATGAGTTTACGGGGATAAGTAGGATCATGCGATACTTCGCGCTCCTCGATTTCCAATACGTGGTGCTCCTGGTTTTTCTCGGTCTAACCGTGCTGATTCTCATTTACTTGGCCTTTTACGGTCACGCGCTCCATCGAGGCAAACAAGAGAAATCGGATGAAACGGAGGGCTATCCCGAGGGTATTCGGGTGAGCAGAAATCCGATCCCCCCGATCTTGATCTTCCTGTACGTGACCTTCGTTCTTTGGGCTTTGGGCTACTTGATCGTGGTTGGCCTTCTGGGAGGACCTTTATGATGGGTTTGGATCGGCGGATGATTGGATCACAGAGGCCTTGGGGTTTCACCGAATGAGCTTATTTGAAGGGGTAAACCGGGATGGAGAATACGACTTCAATTTTAGAACGGAAGGCAACTCTTCGAAGCTGGATCATCGTGGTCGTCATTGCCGTTTTGTTTCTCTGTTGGGGGGTTTTCATATTCATCGCCGTCGGGGACAAGGGCCCGCCCTCTTGGCATTTCGGCGTTGTGGAGGATATCCCCGGGCAATCACCTTATTCCAGTCAATCCACTGAGCCCATCACCCAACATGTTTCAGACTAGGTGATGTGATATTGCTCATAGGCAAGAGGGTTCGGGCAAGTCTCCATCAAAGGGGACCCATGAAAACTCGGTTGCAAAACGTCGTTGCCGTGCTCGCGGCCATTCTCGTTCTGGGTGGCTGTGACTATGCCCGGATGAGGGAGCAGGAATCCATTCGCACCTACGAGACCCCGATGCCAGAGATGCCTGAGGAGACGATCCCCATCCGAGGCGGTCTCCAGGTGGCAAGGGAAATCGATCTCGAGGATCTGCAAAACCCCTTACCCTATGACCGGGCATCCATCGATCAGGGAGAGGGGGCTTATGGTTACTTTTGTATCATGTGCCACGGAGCCAAAGGGGAGGGCAATGGCACCGTTGGGCAAAGCTTTTACCCTCTGCCCACGAACCTGAAGAGCGAGTACGTGGAGGTGCAGTCTGACGGAGAGCTCTTTTACTCGATAACTTTTGGTATTGGAAGACACCCGCCACTCGGTTACACAGTGGCCGAGAAAGATCGCTGGGCCATCGTCCATTATATCCGCTTCCTCGGGAAGAACTCGGAGGAAAAGTAGCCGCATGTTCGATCTTGTCGCGCCTTTTGTGGTGGGCTTCTTTGGAAGCCTCCATTGCGTGGGAATGTGTGGGCCCCTCATATTGGCCTATTCTCTGCATATTCAGGGGCACGGAAACTCTGGTTTAGCTGATGGGGCGTCGGTGTTCCAAAGGAGCGTTTTTCATCATACGGCCTTTCACGTTGGGCGGCTCTTGACAGACGGATTTCTAGGGGCATTGGCGGGGTGGCTTGCGTACCTCATCCAAACAGATCGGTTTTTCTTCAACGTTCGAATTGGCGTGACCCTCGTGAGCGGGACTTTGATGGTCCTGGCGGGCTTGGTCCTCTTTCGTATCCTCCCCATACCCTTCACCCCTGCTGCCCCATCCTTTGGCCACGGGTCCTTCTCCGGCCCCTGGATCTCGAAGCTCTTCCGATCCAAGGGGGTTGGATCGAGGATGGCCTTGGGGCTTGCCACTGGATTTTTGCCGTGTATGCTTTCCTGGTCTATGATGATGAAGGCAGCGAGCACCCAGAGCTTTCCCGGCGGGTTTCTCACCATGCTTGCTTTCGGACTCGGCACGGTACCCGCTCTTTTCTTTACCGGGCTATCCGCCTCGATGTTGTCCATTAAGCTGCGGTTCATCGGGGAGCGAGTTGCCGCCCTCTCTATTATCGTCATGGGGCTGATTCTAGTTTTCAAGGGGGTCCGAGTCCTTGCCTGAATTTGCTCCATCCAACCTGCGAGCCGAGTCGAAGGACTCAAAGCCCGAAGAGGAGGCGCAAGAAAGTCGGTGCGACCTCTGCGGACTCCCGGTTGGACGGTCACAAGTCCAACTGTTCGTCAATGGAGATACCCTTCATTTCTGCTGTCCGGGCTGTCACCACGTATTTCAAATCCTCTTCAACAGTCCCAGCGGTCCACCCACTGACTTCAGGGAGACAGACCTCTATCGAGCCTGCGTTGCATCTGGCGTCATCCCCGGAAACAAAGAGAACCGAACGGAGAGGCAGAGCCAAATGAACACCGGCGGCCAGGAGGCCCTGTCCTCTCAAAGCTTCGAAGCAGAAAATCTTGCCCAGGAACTGACCCTCAGGATTGAGGGGATGTGGTGCACCTCCTGCGCCTGGCTGATCGAGGAAGTGTTGAGCCGAACCCGGGGAATCATCGAATCAAAGGTATTCTTTCTCTCGGATATCGCCCAAATCAAATACCTACCGCAAGTATTGGTCCCTCAGGACATCACGGCCAAGATCGTAAGCCTGGGATATCGTCCATCACTTTTCAACGATCAAACTGGATACTCCCGGGAGAGAAACAGCCTGCTCATGCGTCTGGGGATTTCATCGGTTTTGACTGCCAACATTATGATGATCTCCTTTGCCTTGTATTTTGGCTTTTTTCAGAATTTCTCCCGGGAAGTTATCGGGTATTTTTCTTTTCCCCTGTGGGCACTCGCTACCCCGGTCATCTTCTATGGAGGCTTTCCCATTCTCAGGAGGGCATACGGGGGATTACGGTATCTGAAAACCTCCATGGATACCCTGATCTCTGTCGGAGCCCTGTCGGCGTATGCCTATAGCATCATTCAGATGACCCGGGGGAGCCTTCATCTATACTTCGATACGGCTTCCATGCTTGTGACCCTGGTTCTCTTGGGGAAATACATCGAAATCCAGGCAAAGGGGAAAATATCCAGGGGACTGATGGAACTCTATGGGTTAGCCAACCAGAAAGTCCGCCTCTGGAGTCCGGGCAAAGAGAGATGGGTATCTCCTGAGGCCGTGAGGCCAGGCGATGAATTCCTCGTCAAAGAGGGCGAGAGAGTTCCCATCGATGGTCGGATCGTCTCGGGCCGAGTCAATGTCGATGAATCGATCCTCACGGGCGAATCAAGGCCAGTGCGGAAAGGGACTGGTGACGACGCTATGGGAGGGGCCCTTCTCCTGGAAGGCGAATTAAGGCTTAAGGCAACCCACGTAGGTCGTGAGGGGTCCCTGGGTCAGATGATTGCGTTAATGGAAGAAGCTCTCAGCAAGAAGGACCCTGTCGAACTTTTGGCTGACCGAATCACACACGGGTTTGTGCCGGCTATTCTTGCCCTCGCAGGGGGGACTGCACTGTATCTGTGGTCCCATCACGTGTCGGTCGAGGTCGCCCTGCTCCGGGCAGTGACCGTGCTTGTGATTGCGTGCCCTTGTGCTTTAGGCATTGCAGCGCCTCTGGCCAAAGTAGCGACCATGGCAGCAGCTCGGGCGAGGGGGATCCTCATTCGGGAGCCCGGGGCGCTCGAGCAGGTAAAGAACCTCGATGCCCTCGTGCTTGATAAAACCGGAACGGTCACCGAGGGGGATTTTTCACTCCGGGAAATTTTCACATTGGAGGTCAATGAAAAGGAGGCGTTGGGCCGCGTGGCGTCTTTGGAAGCCTATTCAGATCACCTTTTGGCCAGAAGAACCGTTCAAGCCGCCCAGGAGGCCTCTCTGGAAATGGAGTCTGTCAGAGGCTTTGAAGCGTTCGAGGGACTGGGGGTTAAAGGCGTGGTTCAGGGGACAGAAACACTCGTCGGGAACAGACAACTCATGGCTAACGAGGGAATCAGTCTCTCACCATCACTTGAACAAAATGCCAGGTCAAGAGAACTCAGGGGGGAAACAGTGGTCTTTTTCGGCTGGCAGAAACTCGTCCAGGGTTTCCTAACCTTTGGGGATTCTCTCAAGGATCATGCCCAGCAACTCATTCTCGCCTTACGTTCCAAAGGGATCACGACATGGATGGTTTCGGGGGATGCAGAGGGGACGACCCGGGCTGTCGCTGAGCAATTGCATATCGACCGGTTTTTCGGGCAGACCCTACCCAAAGACAAGGTAGACATCATCAAGAAACTTCAGGAGAAAGGGTTTCGCGTCGGCATGGTTGGGGATGGGATTAACGATGCAGCCGCCCTTGCCCAGGCGAATGTGGGTTTTGCCCTGGGGATGAGGTCGAACATCGCCCAGGATGCTTCGGATATCAATATCCTGGTGGACGATCCGATCCGGGTTTTGGAGATCCTTGATCTTTCGGCTTTGACCATGCGAATTATCCGCCAAAACCTCTTCTTCTCCTTCTTTTATAATGCCCTTGGCATTCCTTTGGCGGTGGCCGGTGCACTAAGCCCGTTGGTAGCCGTTTTTGCCATGTTTGCCAGCAGCCTCACGGTCATCGGGAACAGCCTGAGGATCTCAAAACAGCCAAAACCGTGACAGGGACACGGGAATTCTTCCGAAGGGAGGATTCAAATGAGTGAATGAAAGGATCTGCGGAGCCATGGAGTTGCAGAAACCAAAATGCCGAATAAGAGCTGAAAGACCGAAACCGGCGTGTCTCACATATCAATGCCGAAATGATGAATGAAACCGATCCGTGGTGGCGTGATCCAGCTGAGATGCCCTAAACCAACAATCGCAGTTTTGATTTCCTATGGCAAAGGATTTCAACCAGTGCTTCGGCCATCTTATCGTTCCTAAGTGCCCTATTGATATTGAAGTTCAGAAAAAACTCACCAAACACAAATCTTTGGATGAGGTAGCCTAGTATATACTCCCTTCGCTTAAACTCTCTCCTCCACAGGCGTTCAAAGATGTCAGCTATCTTATTGATATTGTTGTTCAATCCTATGGTAATCGCTTGGGCTGCATATTCACCGCTTCTCAATGCGTAGTAGATGCCTTCACCCGTCAAAGTATCAGCAAAACTCCCCGCATCACCAATGAGTATGACATTTTCGTAACTCCGCTTAGACGAACAGGAGCCTAAGGGGATTGGCCAGGTTTTGAGTGAGTTTCCGATCATCTGAGTCCTATTGAATCTGTTTTTCATCGATTTGTTTTGCTCCAAGAACGTATCAAATAACGTCTTGATGTCTTTTTTGCGGGTAGCCGAACGGCAAGAAGTTCCAACCCCGACGTTCGCAGAACCCTCACCCGTCGGGAAAACCCATCCATAACCAGGCAAAATCGATTTGTCACAGTGGATCTCAATATAGTGATCCAATCCTGGAACATTATCAAAATAAGCCCTGGCTGCGAGAACCCTATGCTTTGGGTTACTATTTAGGAATGAGGTTTTTCGAGCTATGATTGAATGGACCCCGTCCGCTCCAACAACCACTTTGCCGCTGAACTCTTTTGACTCATTTTCGTAATTGACTCTAACCCCCGAAACCGCGTTTTCCTCGTGAACCAAATCCCTGACTTCGCAGTTTTCCAGGACAACGACATTCGAAAGCTCTCGGACATGTTTAAAGAGTACAAAATCGAGATCTTTTCTTGGCAAAACATAACTATGATTCCCTAACCCTTCAATCTGTTGGAATTGGGTTCTTAATTTCTTACCAGCCGGGGATGAAAACTCTACACCATCTATTCTCCAAGGCCTAGACTTCTCCATTCTCCCGGTAACTCCCATACGCTCGAGAACATCCAAGGCTGATGGGCTAAGCCCATCACCGCAGGCCTTATCCCGAGGGAATTTCGCTTTATCGACGAGCAAAACGCTGCAACCATTACCCGCCAAGAACGTAGCGGCACTGCACCCTGCAGGGCCCGCACCGACGACGATCACGTCATGTTTTTTTCGATTCATAAGGGAAAAATGAGGAACCGGCGGATGGGAAGCCAACCTCCTTTCTGTGTGGGTTCTCGGCCTGTGAAAGCCCATCATCCGGGGCCATCTGGCCTAATAAGGTGTCAGCTCCTGGGTTTCCCTGTCGAATCCATCCTTCTTGACCCCCCCGCCCTTGTCGAAGATGCCCCACGACACACCCCTTAAGGAGAGAGCCGAGAAAAATCACCCCGACACTTTGAGGAAACAAATGGCCTCCTCCCCTCATTTCGTTTTCTCCCCACCCTATCAGGAAACCCTACCATATTATCTTCCCCAAGACCTGATTTGCAAGCCTTTGGTTTCCAGAGGTTTTCCCCATCGTAGGGATGGGTTGGGATGATACGCCACGGCATCGGCCAGGGAAGGGGAGGAATTCCATTTCTGAAGGGGTGAAGCTCCCCGCGCTCCCTCACGGACCATCCGCGCGAAGGCGAGTGATTTGGAGTTGCAGGCAGAGGGGAATCAAATTTGGTATGAAAGATGCAGTCTCTGACCAGGGACACGGAGGATTTTATGGAACTCTCAAATTTCATGAATCGAGATCGAGTTGAAGGCAGGGCAAACCAAGGAAAGGGTCGTCACACCAGAATGGTCCATAAACGGCTGTCTCAGAGGGAACAAAGGATAGAGGAATTCCTGAAGAGGGTGGAGGCCAAACTCAGGAGGGCAGATCGGGGATTGGAGTGATATCGCTTTCGTCCCCAGCCCGAGACCCTTCGGTTTTCCGTGGCTCTCACGATCTCGAAGAGGAGAGGTACACGGAGTCCTACCCGCCAGATCTCTGTCCGAAATCTGACACTCCCTTTGGCCTGCTTTCTCGGATGATGGTCGTACTGCATACGCCACGCTCCCAGGCTCAACCGGTTCTCCCCGGTTCCGGCCTAGTTCTGGATCTTGCAACGGGTGAGGAATAGGGTCGGATTTTTTCTTGACATGGCGACTTGTCTCTTCTACATATAGAGAGACCGTCAGTGTCGTTAAGAGAGACCCTATGGGTGGGTTACCTGGTTATGACGACGACTCTCCCATGCCTCTGGAGGTGAGTCATGCCTTTTCGTTACGACGTATTGATTGTCGGCGGAGGCGTCATGGGCTCCAGCATTGCCTACAACCTCATGAACGACGAATTCGATGGCACGGTGGCCGTCTTTGAGAGGGATCCGACCTATGAGTTCGCTTCCACGACCCTGAGCGCCGGCGGTATCAGACGGCAGTTCAGCACCGAAGTGAATGTCCGCATCTCCCAATACGGTGTTCAGTTCTATGAGGCATTTGATGAGAGCATGGCCGTTGATGGAGAGAGGGCCCATGCCGAGTTTCAGCGACGGGGATATCTCTTTTTGGCCAACCAAAAAAACTGGCCTCTCATAGAGCGCCACCATGAATTTCAGATCGACCTGGGGGTGGAGGTGAAGCTTCTTTCGTCTGAAGAAACCTTGGAGATCGTTCCCCACTTAAACACTAAAGATCTCGTTGGCTCGTCTCTCAGCCCGGGTGACGGTTACCTCGATCCCCATGGAGTCCTTCAGGGATACGCAAGGAAGGCGAAGAGCCTCGGGGTAACCTACATAGACCAAGAGGTTACCGAAGTACTGAAAGACGGCAGTCGGGTGACTGGGGTGAGGACACAGAGGGGAGACACCTACCTCGGGAGCATCGTAGTGAATACTGCGGGTCCTTGGGCAGCTGAGGTTGGCCGGATGGCCGGGGTGGAACTTCCCGTTGATCCGGTTCGGAGAATGATCTTCGTGTTTCAGCCCGGGGAGATCTTTGAATATGACCTCCCTCTGGTCATCGACGTCACAGGCCTCTATTTTCGCCACGAGACCGGTCGGATCGTCATGACGGGAAAATCGATTCTCGAAGAACCCCCCGGTTTTAATTTCAAGGTGGACAGATCCTTTTTCACTGAGGAGATGTGGCCCATACTGGCAGAGCGGGTCCCTGTTTTTGACAGACTCAAACTGATCCGGGGATGGGCAGGACTCTATGCCATAAACCGTCTGGATAGCAATGCCCTCATGGGAGAACATCCCGATGTCAGGGGGTTTTACATGGCCATCGGTTTCAGCGGTCACGGGTTTCAACAGGCTCCTGCCGTTGGGAAAGGGTTGTCCGAACTCATTCGTCTGGGTCGCTATGAAACCGTTGATCTGAGCCCTCTCAATTACGGGCGTATATTGACCGGGAACCTGGTGATCGAAGAGGAAGTGGTCTGAGGCGTTACCCTCATGTTCGTTCCAGGGCCATTTTTCAGTGACGACTCGTTAGGGGAATCGGTACGCCTTAGCACCCCCTGGGGGGGATTCTTCATCGTGATTTCCTCGCAGACCATTCGGGGCGCCCTGCTGGGCGCGACTAGCTTCGCATATAGGTGAGGCGATTTGCGTGCATGGCGGCGTGAGTGAAGATTCTCACCCCAAGGCTTAAAACCTTCTCATCGATGTCGAAATCCGGACTGTGCAGGCCGATAACCGATTCGTTTTTCTGGTCCCAGCAGATCCCCTTTGACCGGTTTGCGCAACCCAGGCGAATCATGGCGCTTGGGACGACAGAGGCGTAATACGAGAAATCCTCTGCCCCCATGGAAGGCTCTAGAACTCTCACCCGGTCCGGGCCCAGAAGGTCGGAAGCGACTCTGGTCATGAACCTCACCACCTCCCCATCATTTACACAGGGGGGATACCCTTCCTCCCGTTCGGTTACACATCGGACATCAAAGCCCAATTCACAGGCCCTGGAAATCGCGTTGACACGATTCCAGAGGAGCTTCCTCGTCTCCTCCCTGAAAGATCGAATGGTTCCGTCCATCTCGACCTCCGCCGGAATCACATTCGGGGCGCTTCCTCCAGCGATTCGTCCGATCGTGACGACGGCTGAGTCTAGGGGATCGATCCACCGGCTTACAATGGTCTGCAATTGAGCCACGAGATGGCTCGCTGCCACGACGGGATCACGGGACTGATCAGGGTGGGCACCGTGTCCGCCCTTGCCAATGACTTTGATGTGAAAAGTGTCAGCCGATGCATGGCTGAGAGATTCCGACAGCCCGCTCCATCCGATCTCTAGATCGGGAAACATATGCCCTGCCAAAATTGTCCTGGGCCTGGGATTTTCGAGGGCGCCCTCCTCAATCATTCGTCTGGCCCCCGCGCCGCTCTCTTCAGCCGGTTGGAAGAGAAACTTGACGCAGATTCTAGAGGCGTCCAAAACCCCGGGGTTCTCCGCGAGGAATTTGGCCACACCCAGCATGATTGTGGTGTGGGCGTCATGGCCACAGGCATGCATTGCCCCCTTGTGCAGCGATCGGTACGAGGCATTCAAGGGAGTTTCAGACTCCTGAACCGGGAGGGCATCCATGTCCGCCCGAAAGGCCAGGCAGGGTCTGCTGGGGTCCCCGAGGGTTGCGACTACTCCCGTATTGGCAACGCCCTGGAGAATGCGGCAGCCCAGTTCTGAGAGAATACCCGCAACCTTCTCTGATGTCCGTTTCTCGGCATAGCGAAGCTCTGGATGCCTGTGAAGGTCTCGTCGGATAGCCTGAAGCCAGCCCTGATCGGGTAGGGGGACTTCCTTCTCCATCGGACTCTCCTTTAGTCATGGCTAGAGGCCAACAGTATGCAACAAGCCAGTCCTGTTGTAAAGGCATTTGTCACCCACGGGGGGAGGAAGAGGCTTCACAAAAGACTCTGAATAGGATAAGCTGGCAAGTTTGGAAAGGAAAAGGGAGCTTGGATCTTGACTCCGAAGGGTAACGAGAAAACCCGGGGTGGATGGGTTGTTTTCGAAGAGGTGGAGACCGCGTTCTTTCTCAGCCGTCCAAATCGTTTTTTGGTGCGGTGTGAGCAAGGAGGGCGGATTGTTAGCGCTTTTCTTCCAAATCCTGGAAGGCTTCAGGAGCTTCTTCTACCCGGTCGGCGTCTTTATCTTGTCAGGGAAAAGGGGATTCAGGCTAGAAAAACCGCGTACACCGTGGTGGCTGTGGAGAGGGAAGGTCTGCCCATCATGCTCCATACCCATCGGACCAATGACGTGGCCCACCACCTCTTGCAGCACGGAAAGGTCCCGGGGCTTGAGGGAGCTGCAGTGAGAGCCTCTGAAATCAGGGTTGGGCGGAGCCGTTTTGACTTCCTCCTGGAAAAAGGGGGGGAAAGGCTATTTCTCGAGGTTAAATCCTGCACCCTATTTGGAAATCGCGTGGCCATGTTTCCCGATGCCGTCACAAAAAGGGGGGCACGGCATCTCAGGGAACTGGCCTCACTGGTTAGAGACGGGGCTCGGGGCGCTGTTCTTTTTGTGGTTCACTGGCCACGGGCGAACGTTTTCATGCCCGACTATCATACAGATCTGGCCTTTTCAAAGACTCTCCTGGAGGTTCGCCATCGGATCCAGATTATCCCTGTCTCCGTTCGGTGGCACGCCGATCTGCGTCTCGATGGGCAGGTGAGGCTTCTCCGAATCCCGTGGAGCTATATTGAAAGGGAGTCGAAAGACAGGGGCAGCTATCTTCTGATTCTTTACCTTCGGAGAGGAAAGCGCCTCTCGGTCGGCAAACTGGGAAGAATCTCCTTTCCTCAGGGGTTTTACATCTATGTGGGGTCAGCCATGAACGGACTGGAGAAACGGATCGGAAGGCATCGCCACCTCAGAAAACGCCTCCACTGGCATATTGATGCTCTCCGAGCCGTGACAGAATTTCGATCTGCCCTACCGATCCGGTCTTCTGAACGCCTCGAGTGTGCGATTGCGGGGGCTCTGGAGGGGATGGGTCAATGGGAGATCCCGTGCTTTGGTTCGACGGACTGTACCTGCAGGACACACCTTTTTGGAATGGCCGGTGACCCGTTCCATCTTCCGGAGTTTCATCGTGTCCTTCAATACTTTCGAATGGATCGCTACGGGACTCAAGAGTAGACTCTCAGAGTCCCCGCCGACCCAGAAAGAGCGTGAGAGTGAGCGAATTCTACGAATTCTATATCTCGAGAACATGTCGTGACCGTTACCGGCTTGACGAGTTGACGTCCCCTCTCACGGGCACCGTCGTCTTTTCAGATTTTCATGCGGCTCGGATTATTGCCGGACGAATGAATGAGATGAGGGACACACGGGCCCATCCTCGTGAAACCGTGAGGGCAGGACATCTTAATGCCATGGGGTTGATCGATGAAATCTTCCATTCGGTTCTGGACCTGTACAAAAGGGAAAGGAACCCCCAGGTCTTCCCCCTGGCCCTGGAATGGCTGAAGCAGAATCTGGGCATTGAATCCGCCGAAAGGGCAGCGTCCGGGTTCCTTGAGGTCTTCCCTCCCACAGAAGTCTATCACGGCAGAATGTCGGTGGAAGACCACTTAAAGGGCGAAACAGCTGGAACGCCGAATAGGCACCTTGCCTTGGAAAAAATCGTCCTTCTCTTCCTATCCAATGGAAATCCGGCCCTCTCCTCGTTGGGGGAGCTCTTCGATGATGGGGTGCTCAGAAAGGAGACCGACTATCTCGGGATCATCGACTCGCTCGATGATTTTTTTCGGACCCAGCCGCCCTTTGGGCCCCAGAGTCAGTCCGTGATGGATCTGCTGAAGGCTCCTATGAAGGCGGCGCCCGAGTCTCTGATTGGCCAGCTGGTCTACATAAAAGACCACTGGAGCTACCTTCTTTCCGGGGACATGATGATCCGAGTCCTGTTCGCAATGGACTTGATTCGGGAGGAGGAAAAGCTCCGTTTCCCGGGACCTGGTCCGGCCTCAGTGCCCCATTTCGGTCTGTTGGAAGAGCCCGAAAAATTCAGCAGAGATCTAGACTGGATGCCACAAGTGGTCCTCATTGCCAAGAACGTTTACGTTTGGCTCGATCAGTTATCCACGAAGTATGGCCGACCCATCACTCGATTGGATCAGATACCAGACGAGGAACTCGATACCCTGACTCATTGGGGTTTTACGGGTCTCTGGCTTATCGGTGTCTGGGAGCGGAGTCCGGGTTCACAGAAAATCAAACAGCTCACGGGAAACCCTGAAGCCCTCGCCTCACCTTATGCCATTTATGACTACGTGATATCGGTCGATCTGGGGGGAGAAGAGGCGTATCAGGACCTCAGGGAGAGGGCCTGGCAGAGAGGAATCCGGCTGGCAAACGATATGGTTCCCAACCATACCGGCATCGACTCCAGATGGTTGATGGAGCACCCTGAGTGGTTTCTCCAGCTTGACTACTGTCCCTTCCCCAGTTACCGCTTTACTGGACCCGATCTCTCTCCGAGTGATAAGGTTGGGATCTATGTTGAAGACGGATACTGGGATCGAACCGATGCGGCCGTTGTCTTCAAGCGCGTTGATAAGGTGACGGGAGAGGTCAGGTATATCTATCATGGCAATGATGGAACGAGCATGCCGTGGAACGATACGGCCCAACTGAATTTTCTGATGGCAGAGGTGCGCGAATCCGTGATCCAGAAGATTCTCCAGGTGGCCCGGATGTTTCCCATTATCCGATTTGATGCAGCCATGACCCTGACGAAGCGACACTTCCAGCGTTTGTGGCATCCACAGCCGGGCACAGGAGGTGATATCCCATCGAGGGCAATGGAGGGGGTGAGCCAAGAGGAATTTGAGAGGCTCTTCCCTGTTGAGTTCTGGCGGGAAGTGGTGGATCGAGTGGCCCAAGAGGTTCCTGATACGCTCCTCTTAGCCGAAGCCTTCTGGCTCATGGAGGGGTATTTTGTGCGAACCCTCGGTATGCACAGGGTGTACAACAGCGCCTTTATGAACATGCTAAAGATGGAGGAGAACGCCAAATATCGCAGTGTGATGAAGAATGTGCTTGAGTTTGATCCTGGAGTTCTGAGGCGTTTCGTGAATTTTATGAACAATCCAGACGAGGCAACCGCCATCGCCCAATTTGGAAAGGGGGACAAGTACTTTGGCGTGGCCCTGATGATGGTGACCATGCCGGGTCTTCCTCTGTTTGGCCACGGCCAAATAGAGGGGTTCACGGAAAAGTATGGGATGGAGTACAGGAGGGCATACTCGAACGAGGAGGTTGATGGAGACCTGGTGCAGAGGCATGAGAAAGAGATCTTCACTCTCATGAGCAAACGACACCTTTTCAGCGGTGTCGAAAACTTCGTTCTCTACGACTTCTGTGAGGTTGGCGGTGGTGTCAATGAAAATGTGTTCGCGTACTCCAATCGTTCTGGAGATGAACGGGCTCTCATCCTTTACAACAACAAATATGAAACAACAAGGGGATGGATAAGGATGTCGACCGCCATGGCGGTCGACAGGGACGGGTCGGGTGTGAAGAAACCCGTTCAGAAAACCCTGGTCGAGGGGTTGGCCCTTGCCACGGCGGGTTCAGACTTTTGTATCTTTCGGGATCAAAAATCAGGCCTTGAATACATCCGTCAGAACAGAAGCATTGCAGAATACGGTCTCTACATAGAGCTCGGTGCGTATCAGTACCATGTCTTTATTGATTTCAGGGAGGTTCAGGACGACAGAGAGGGACACTACGCTCAGCTTGAACGTCTTCTCCGTGGCAAGGGGGTGCCGAGCGTGGACGAAGTCCTGAAAGGTATGCTCCTCGCTCCAATCCACGGCCCCTTCAGAGAGGTCTTCAATCCCGTGATGCTTCAAAGGCTCGTCGACGTGCGTCGCGATGGGCTCGATGCACCTCAGAGTCAGGAGACAGTGCACCTGTTTAGAGAGAATATGGAGACGTTCCTTGAACAGATCAAGAAAACCACGGGAGGGGCTGGCGACCCTTCCAAGATCCTTGGCGATGTGTCAGCCCTTTTGGAAGCGATCGTTCGATTGCACCGATTTCATCGGTCCCCAGAGGAGGATGGGGTTCAGGATGTCCAATCGATGGTGTCGTCCTTGAGGTGCTTTGTGTCGACCGAGACGGGGCTAAACAGTGCCTTTTGGAGGGTCAGTTTGGCCTGGCTGGTCATTTGTGATACGGGAAGGATCATCTCCGATCATGATTACGGACAGCAGAGTGCAGCCTGGATCGATGAATGGCTTCTGGGAAAGATCATTTCCCAGACTTTTCAATCTCTCGGGTGCAATGAGGCAATGGCCTGGCAAGAAACAGATCTGGTCAAGATCCTGATCCGCCATCGCCACTGGTTTGTGCCCGAGGGGAGAGAACAAGGGGGGAGACGCAATCTGAAGATCCTGTTTCTTGATGAGGACGTGCAGAGATTCCTCTTGTTTAACTGGTACGATAAGGTGTTATGGTATAGCAAGGAGCGATTTGAAGAGTTGATGGACTGGTTTCTCGTGGTCTCCATCCTTGATCTTATGGCAGACGTCGCCTTCACAGACACGGAGGTAGGGGAGAAGATGATGAAGAGATGGAGGACCGTTCAGAGGGTCTTGCAAGGAGCGGTGAGATCACAGTACCAGGTGGAGAGGATGCTGGAGATCCTGAATAAACGATGATACCCAAATGAGAGATCTCTCAGATCGACTATCCCTGCTGGAGCCGATCGAGAATCGGTGAAAGGAAGGCCGAGGAGTTCCGGCCCTTGGAAATCGGGGCCCTAGATCCTGGGGGAGGGCCAGGCGACATGAATCAGGCAAGACTGGAAAAACTGAGGCAGATTGTAGAGCGTAAAAAGAAGGTTCTGATCCTGACCCACAACAACCCTGATCCAGACGCCATCGCGGCGGGCTGGGCTCTGAGCTATTTATTGAAGGAGAAATTTCAAGTTGGGTCGGTGGTTGTCTATGGCGGTCTCATTACGAGAACCGAAAACAGGGCCATGGTTCGCCTTCTCAATATTGCGATAAAGCCGCTGGAGATGATCAACATTCACAATTTCACCGTGGTAGCCTTGATTGACACGCAACCGAGAGGAGGAAACAACAACCTCCCCCCCTCCATAAGGCCGGCCATCGTCATCGACCACCACAGCCTGAGAAAGGCCTCCCTAGAGGCTGAGTTTGTTGATGTCAGGCCCCACTATGGGAGCAGTTCAACGATCCTAACCGAGTACCTGATACAGGCGGATCTCGCCATCAAAAAAAAGATGGCCACGGCCCTTTTCTATGGGATTAAGTCTGACACTCAGGATCTGGGGAGAGACTCCACCAAGGCGGACTATGAGGCCACGATCCACCTCTATTCCAAGGTTCAACTTAGGGTCCTCTCCCAAATCGAGCATCACGAACTTTCCCGGGATTACTTTACCCTTTTCGATCAGGCACTCCATGAGGCTGTCATCTTTGGCGATGTGATATTCTGCGATCTGGGATTCCTGGTTGCGCCTGACATGGTGTCTCTCATGGCCGATTTTCTCTTGCGGGTTTCTGGGGTCCGGTGGAGTTTTGTCACAGCAGCATTCGACGGTCGGGTAATTTTTTCCATTCGAACCAAGCGACACCATCAGAATGCCGGCCTGACAGCTCGGCGCCTAGTCAAGGGGTTGGGGACTGCAGGGGGTCACGGGATGATTGCCGGGGGACAGATTACGGCCCGGGGCCTGACCACGGAAAAACAGGAAAGAATCTGCGAAAACCTCAGAAGCCGATTCTTGAGAATCCTGGGCAGGGAAAGAGTCAAAGGGGAGAAACTGATCTCAGAATGAGCTCATCCTCCATCTACTCCTCAGCTTCCCTTTTCAATTCGTCCCAGAAGGCCTTGACACCTGCCTTCAGACCCCGAAGGGTTTGTTTCCCTTTCTTCTGAATCAGAGCGCGGGCATCTTCCACGGCCTTTTCTGCCATACGGGCCAACACCTCATCAGAAACCCTCCGCCCCTGCTTCTCAAGGTTCTTTCTGAGGATCTCTTTGGCGAGGGCTCTCTCAGTCTCTGAGACTCTGTCCAGGATCTGTCTCCATTTGCTTTCAGTCATCGACTTGGATAGGGCCTGGATTCTGGAAGCATTCACCCGCTTGTCTCATGGACCATCCCACGGGCATGTCCATCGGCAAGGGAGAAGGGAGGCTAGAACGTTCCAAGTTGACAGGGGCCGAGCCGAATCTCAAGCTTCTCACAAGCCGCAGTGATTTCCATCTTGGATAGACCAAAGGCCTCGGCAATCTCCCATGCTTTCTTGCAGGGAAGCCTCCCTCCCAGCACTCCCCCTCGAAGGGCCTGCTCGAGTTCCGGAGCGACCCT
The DNA here is from genome assembly GCA_964348185.1 of uncultured Thermodesulfobacteriota bacterium. GTDB lineage: Bacteria > Desulfobacterota > BSN033 > WVXP01 > WVXP01 > CAYGBW01. The sequence continues at coordinate 49,795 of CAYGBW010000101.1, forward strand.
GTTCGCCGCCTCGACGATGTTTCGCCTTCCCCTCGTGTGTCCAAAGAGGCCGAGCTGACATTGGGTGATTTTTATTTCCAACAAGTCAGCAGCCTGGCCGACCTCACCGGGACTGATGCTGGCCTCCTGTACAATGGAGAAAGCGGATGCGCAGCTGAGGTGTGCCTCTGTGGCTTTTTCATAGACTTTCTCTGCCACGACAGGATTCAACTGAGTGTTCGAAGCATGCTTTGTCTTATAGTGGCCTTCGTACTCGTGCGGCATATCGCCTCTATCATAACCGATCCCCCCTGGCCTTTCAAGGGGGGCTGGAGAGAGGGCAGGTCGAGAGAGGTTGAAATTCTGGACGGATTGAGTGACATTATGGCAGAATCCTTATTGTCTCTGGGAAGTTAGGGAGGATTTGGTCTTTTTCCATGATGACTGTGAAGCGATCTGGAAACCTCCAAAAGGTTGGGGGCCAACGAGGTCCGCGCGGGGGCCTAGGATGGGGAGATCGGTTCTGATATGGTTCAAGTCAATCTTCTTCTGATTGCCTTCCTTGCGGTTTTTGGAATTCGTGCCGTTTTCCAGGTGTTGTTCAACCATTTGAATATCCGGCACCTCCGTAAGTACGGCAGTCAGGTCCCCGGCCCTTTCGAGGACATGGTGGATCAGGTGAAACTCGCGAGAATCTCTGCGTACACCGCCGACTCGTCCCGTTTCGGACTAATCACTAACCTGTTCGATCAGTCTCTGTTTCTGGTTGTTATTCTGTCCGGTTTTCTCCCTTGGCTGGCAGGGAGGCTCTCCCTATGGGTTTCAAACCCTATCTTGGGGGGACTGGTCTTTCTTGCTCTCCTCTGCCTTGTCCTCAACCTCTTTCACATCCCTTTCAGCCTCTGGGAAACCTTTGTGATTGAAGCACACCACGGCTTCAATACGAGGACTCTCAGGATTTGGATCTCAGACCTCGCCAAGGAGACCGTCCTTTCGGCCGCATTGGGGGGGATAATCCTCTGCCTTGTCCTGATCTTGGTCAACAGTTTCCGACAGACCTGGTGGATATGGGCGTGGATGGTTCTTGGTGTTTTCCAGGGACTCATCCTCTGGCTGTACCCTGCCGTGATTGCACCGTGGTTTAACCGGTTTGAGCCGATTGCAGAGAGAACACTCAATCGTCGAATTCGACATCTCATGGAACAGGCAGGTCTCGGGGTGAAAGGGGTGTTTCAGATGGACGCGGGCAAGCGGACCCGACACACAAACGCTTATTTTACCGGTCTTGGTAGAACCAAGAGGATCGTCCTGTTTGACACCACCCTCAATTCTCACACCGACGATGAGATCCTGGCGATCCTGTCCCATGAGGTCGGACACTGGAAGAAACGCCACGTCATCATACAGCTCATCCTAATTGAGGGGTTCTCCCTTTTCGGCCTCTTTCTGGCGGCCCAGTTGCTCGACTGGTCTCTTCTCTACCAGACTTTCGGATTTCCCGAGCCCGCTGTCTTTGTTGGGCTGTTTCTCGCCGGGGCTCTGATGAATCTGGGGGGATATTTTCTCCGTCCTCTACAGTCAGCCATTTCTAGAGGGTTTGAAAGGCAGGCGGACGATATGGTCCTGGAACTGACAGGGACAACCACGTTCCTCAGCCAGGCTCTCAAGAAGCTTGCCGTGGAGAACCTGGCAAATCTGAATCCCCATCCCCTCTACGCATGGTTTTTCTATTCCCATCCTCCCATCGTGGAACGCATGGAGCGACTCAAGAGGATGGAAATAGGGCGGGAAGTTCCATGAGACAGAACCTGAAATCGTCCGACGTTGTCTTGGTCCATATCCGGGAAAGACCCGCGTTTTACGCGCAGATTCGCACAATCGAGCCCGACGTCAAGAGGGCATGGTACCGGGCGACACTTCGATCTGTCTTTGGAGAGTTCCAGTGGATCCTTGAGGACGTTCACCTCTTCCTTGGCCAGACCTGGACGTTCGGCGGGATTCCCCACCGCATGGAACGGGTCAGAAGACGGAGGGAGCAATCCCCAGGGAACCCTAAAGTGACCCTCTTGAGGAGATTGAAATAACACCCCCCCACGCGAGAGGGTAACCCTGTTGGCCGGTTTTTGATCTCCTAGGTTCTTACGAGGTCCTGAGAGTGGCACCTAAAGTGTTCACTTTTTCTTCTCTTGGATTGGAAGTAATCGAACGAGAAGGGGGGTGTCGCCCCCTTCCCTTAACTCAACCTGCGCTGCCCAAGCATAATGATCGGTTAAAGTCAGGCGGACCTCATGCTTGCCGGAGGGGAGTTCAAGGCGCAGGGGGGTTTTCCCTTTGAATCCTCCGTCTACAAAGACCTGCGCTCCAATCGGCTTACTCTCTATGCTGAGGAGACCGTCTCTGATTGTTTCGCCCTTGGATCCCTCGGTACGGACACCTCGGGACGCCCGATACAACGTGACGATCTCGTCAAACCGGGGAGCATCGGCAAAGACTCCCCCTGTTTCACTCGCTATCTCTCTCAACGTATCGAGGTATCTCTTTTCCACCCGAGTGTAGCCGACACTGAGGATCGACACGCCGGAGCGGCGCGTGATCTCAATAACCTCCTCAAGGGTTGACCGGCTGCCTTCGTCCTTTCCATCGGAAAACAGGATCACGAACTTGCTCTGGAGTTCCTCCTTCTGAATCACCCCGATGGCACGAACCAGCGCGTCGAACAAGACGGTCCGTGTTCCCGCTGTTCGGAGTTTGTTGATCTCTTCTTTCAGGAGTCTCTTTTTCGACGTGAAGGGGCTGACCAGTTCGGTATTGTCATTGAACGTCATGATCCCTGCTCGATCCTTCTGTCCCATCAAATTCACGAATTCCCAGGCTGACTTTCTAGTGCTATCCAACGGCCCTCCCTTTACCGAACCGCTCGTGTCCACGAGAAACAGAAAAGCAGCCCCAGCAGCCGTACCAGGAACTGGAAAACGGGAAGGCCTGTAAAGGTCCAGAGCCGTGGGCTTTACGTCTGGAACCCTCAATGTGGAATAGCCAGGAGAGACCTCCAGAAGGGCGAACCTGCGATCAGTTCTTTTGCGGGGTTGCGGCCTCTTTGCTGTCTCATATCTCTCGATCCGGACCTGAGCAGGACCATCAGGGGGGGCCAGAATCATTTCCCTCTCCTCTGGAAGGGAGGGGGATTTGACGGGGGGGATTACTGGAAGTTCAGAAATAGCCTCAGGACTGAGCCGGTTTCTCTGTCTCGGTGCGAGATTCTGCGGGCTCCTGCTGGTTTCAAGTTTGGCCATTCGCCTGGGAGGGAGAGTGGGAGGGGCCGCGAGAGTCAGTTCCCTCCCCTCTGGGAGGGAAGGGGATTCGACGGTAGGGATCGGTCGAAGTTCGGAAATAGAGCGAGTACTGCGCCGGTTTCTCTGTCTGGGCGCTAGACGCTGCAGGCTCCTGCCGGTTTGAAGTTTCGCTATCCTCCCGGGAGGAAGATCGGGAGGGGCGGCCAGAGTCATTTCCCTCTGCTCTGGGAGGGAAGGGGATTGGACGCTAGGAATCGGTCGAAGTTTGGAAATAGAGCGAGTACTGCGCCGGTTTCTTCCCATGGGCGCTTTGGTTTTCTCCACGGTCTGAGAGTAAGGCCCTGTCCCACCCGTGCTTGCCTCAATCGGAGTCTTTGGCATTTCCACCTCGAAAATCAAGGTTCGGTCTGGCCGAGCAGGGTGGACAGGCGCAAGGCGCAGCGGAGGCGCCCGAGAAGTCGAGACCTTTGACTTACTCGCGACTTCTTCTCCCTCTCGACTTAGGGGCAAGGCACCCAGAGTTGGAACGTGATCGACACTCAGACTGGGTTTGAAATCGCCTTGCTTTGGGATAGGCCCGGCCAGATCAGCAATTCTTAAGCGGGTCTCCGTACCCACGGATAACCGGCTCTTTGCCTCAACCGCGTCCCGATCCCTCTGGCGACCCATTGGGGAGACGTCCAATGTGGGAAGCTCGCCGATCGATGGGGTCGGTTCGACATCGGTTTCCTTTGGGATAGGCCCGGCCAGATCAGCGGTTTTCAACCGGGTCTCCACACCCGCGGATAACCGGCTCTTTGCCTCAACCGTGTCCCGATCCCTCTGGCGACCCATTGGGGAGACGTCCAGTTTGGGCAGTTCACCGACGGATGAACGAGGTTCGACATCGGTTTCCTTTGGGACAGGCCCGGCCAGATCAGGGAAGCTTGAACGGGTCTCAGGACTCGGCAAGGGTTGGCTCTTCGTCTCAAGGGTTCTCCTTGTGAGAAACTCCTGGCTGGCCGTAGGTTCAGGTAGATTCGGGTGGAGGAGTTTTTCTTTGTCGACGCTCAGGCTAGGCTCAATGCTGCCCTTTCTCGGATCGGGCCCGGCCAGATCACGGGTCTTTGGGCGGATCTCGGTACTCGGCAAGGGTTGGCTCTTCGTCTCAAGGGTTCTCCTCGCGACAACCTGTTGCCTAATCTCGGGTTCGGTTTGAGGGGAGAGGGGTTCCTCCCTCAGGACGATGGTTTCCACCGGAATCACCTCATCAGGCGCCTTTCTGGCAAGGGATCTCAAGAACGCGTCGCCCCCGATGAGAAGACCCATGTGGACGAAAATCGAGATAAAAAGATACCTTCCAAGCCTCTTTTTCTTCACAGATCGATCAAAGGGTCTCTATTTGCCTGGTTCTAGAGTTTTTTCTTCGTGTGTACTGCTCCCCAAACTGATGGCCTTTTCAAATTCGTTTTTGGCCTCCTCATGCATTCCCATTTCCGTGAATACCAATCCGAGGTTGTTGTGGATGTAGTCGCGGTCCGGGTCGATCTCTGCCGCCTTTGACAGGTATTGGTGCGCTTCATTGTAAGATTTTTTGTTGAAATAGAGAACGCCCAGATTATTCAGGGCATCGACATTTTCAGGTTCAATGCGCAAAATGGCCTGATATTGTTCGATCGAGTCATCGTCTCGATCCTGGGAGGCGAGGATCTCTGCCAGCCTGAATCGGGCGGGGACATTATCCGGATTGATCCGAATCGTTGCCAGATAGGCCTCTTTCGCCTCTTCGATTTGATCCGACGCCTGCAATACGGTCCCCAAACCAAAATGGGCGTCCTCATGTTCAGAGGCCATCTCAATGGTCTTCTGGTAAGCCTCGGCGGCTCTCCTATACTCTTTTTTCGCCTCAAAAATAGTGCCAAGGTTGTAATAACCTTGAAAAAAACCGGGATTGACCGCAACGGCCTTCTGAAAGCTCTTGAGGGCCATGTCGAGTTTATCCATTTTCCGATAAATTACGCCAATATTGTTATAGGCTTCGGCAAAATCCGGTTTCACCTTCACTGCATTCTCGTAGGCCTCCATGGCTTCTTTTACGTTTCCCTGTTCACTGTAGATCGTGCCCAGGTTGTTGTAGGCTTCGGCAAAATCCGGTTTCAAGGACGTTGCTTTTTGATAGTAGTTCACAGCTTCTGTTTTCTGCCCATTCCTATCGTAAATAACCCCCAAATTGAAATAGGCTTCAGGAATGGTGGGATCCAGTTTGATGGCTTCCTGATACTCCCGAGATGCCCGCTGATACTGGTTCTGAAGATCATAAGAAAGGGCCAAATGAAAACGGATATCCCCTCGGCCTGGAGCTCTGGATTTGGCGCGGAGAAGATGCTCGACGGCTTTCGGGTAGTCGCCTCTCTTTGTCAGTGCAATCCCCGCACCCAGGAGCGCGTCAACCGCACCTGGGTCCACCTGGAGAACACGCCCATATTCCTTCAGGGCAGCGTCTGTTTGTTCTGACTCAAAGAGGATATCCGCAAGCTGTGTGCGGGCCTCAAGGTGATTTGGATTCTGCCTCAGAGCTGAACGGAATTGGGTCAACGCCATTTGGTTGTCCTTTTTCTGTCTATATACGAGGCCGAGTTCGTACCTGATTTCAGGATCCAACGGGCTCAGGTCCAATGCAGACTCGTAGTGTTTCAATGCCAAGTCCGTTTTGCCCAACTCCACATAAGCCTTTGCCAGAGCCACATGGATATCCACGTTTTTCGGATTCAGCGAGATACCCCTTTCATAGGCCTCTACAGCATCCTCGAACCGCCCTAGCCTATAAAAGGTAACGCCGAGATTGTAATGGTCCTCCCATGATTTCGGGTCCAGCTCAACGGTTCGCTTCAAAGCGTTCACAGCCTGTGGCAGCTTTCCCTGTCTTAAGAGAATATATCCGAGGGTCCTAAAGCCTTTGACAGCCCGGTCGTCCAGTTGGGTGACCTTCTGGAGTTCCTGAACCGCCTCGTCAAGGGATTCCTTTTTCAGATAGGCGAGGCCCAGGTTGAAATGAAAATCGACAGCGTCCGGGGTCTGCTCGATTTGCTTTTTATACGCTTCAATGGCCTTATCGATATCTCCCTTCTGGAAGAAGGCAGATCCAAGGAGTCCATAGAGGTTTGGAAAATCCGGGTCAAGGGCCAAGGCCTTCTGAAACTGCTTCACAGCATCTTCATATCTGCCCAGTTTGTAGTAGCTGTCTCCCAGATTCACGTAGAACGAAGCCCTCTCATCGGCTTCCGCGAGAGCAAAATGCAAACCAATCCAGATTACCAGCAGCGCGAAAAAGAATTGTCGTTTCATGTGGAAACCCCTCCTCTAATAGCAAAACCCCAAGACTCGAATACTCGTTCCTCCTCACGTTCCACGGCAGAACCTGTTTCCAAAAACCCCTTCGACGACTCGGCACTATCCCAATGATCGTGATGAGCGACAAGCTACTGCATTTGTTTGAAGTGCTTGTAGATCTCCACGAGTTCATCCTGGGAAAACTCGGTGATGATGAGTTCCTGCCCAGGGCTTATGCGGTCTGGATTCCTTCCCATCCGGCCAGTTCGGTAGTTATACACATAGGAGTCACGTGTTTTCTGATCGAGGACTCTGCCCAGAAACGAACTGTACCCGTCTTCTCGTGGCTCGTCAGCGTCTGTGGGTATGTCCAAGGTCAGAATCGGTGGGGGTTTCTGATCCCCATGTACTGGAATTCCTCTCCGAAATTGATCCATGAGTCCGTGTTGGATGATGCCCCAGATGCCTTGAGTATCTCCACGAGTAACTGTGTGGACATAAAGGGTCAAGTCTGAAAGATCCTTGCCCTCTTCGAAGAGCTTGGAGACCGCGATCTTTTCCTCTGGCCCCTCAATCACGATCTTGATCGGAGTCTCAAGGCTAATGGATTTGTCCGAAAGAAGTTGATCCAGGGATGCGACGACCATTTCTTCCTCTTTGAGGAGGATCTTAATCGGCGTGTCGAGGGTGATGCGTTGACCTCTCAGCAATTCCTCGGGCGTCGTCACAACGACCTTTCGTTCTTCTTTCAGCACTTGAATGGGGGTATCGAGCATGATGGACTGATCTTCCAATAATTCCTGCGGTGTTATCACAACAACCTCTTGCTCTTCCCGAAGAACCCTGATCGGGGTATCCGGAGTCATGGACTGATCTTCCAATAATTCCCGGGGCGTTGTCATGACAAGCTCGGCTTCTTTCATAAAAACCCTAATCGGGGTATCGAGGGTAATGGACTGATCTTCCAATAATTCCTGGGGCGTTGTTACAACAACCTCTTGTACTTCCTTAAGGACCTTGATCGGGGTATCCGGAGTCATGGATAGATCTTCCAATAATTCCCGGGGCGTTGTCATAACAGGCTCGGTTTCTTTTTCAAGAACCCTAATCGGGGTATCGAGGGTAATGGACTGATCCTCCAATAATTCCTGGGGTGTTGTCGCAACAACCTTTTGTCCTTTTCTAAGGACTCTGATCGGGGTATGGGGGGTGATCGACTGATCCTCTAATAATTCCTGGAGTGTTGTTGAAACAACCTTTTGCTCTTCCTCAAGGACCCGGACCTGACCTGTGGGACCGATGGTTTTGTCTTCTAGAAGCTCCCTGGGGGTGGTAATGACTGTCTTATCTCTTTCCAGTAGGATTTTGAGACGAGATTCACCGCCAATGGGCTGGTCCTTCAGAAGCTCTTTCGGTGTCTTGACGAGGATCTTCCGGTCTCTTATCGACAAGACGGTTTGCGAACCAACAAAATGATCGGCCTGTTCTACATCGAGGGGTTCCTTGGCCTCCGGTTTCAGAGACTCGATGTGTTTGAGTGCCTCCTCTGTTACCGCCTTTTGGGATTCTCTCTCACGTTCAGATCTCAGCCAAAGAAAAAAGGCGACGGCGATGACGATGACTACAAGAGGGATTATGTACTTTAAGTAGGTCTTTATCTTCCGTCTGCCACTCCTTTCCATGATCTATCTCCCATGTTACGCTCGTGGCTTCCCGGCACGAACCCCTGAACGATCCCTCCCGTGCGCCGCTAGAGCGGAGGTGATCCTCGTATGCCGACCGGCCAAGTTTTGGGATTCTCACTCTCGGCTCACTTTCGCCCTCCTATCGTAGCGAATGGGGAATTGGGGCGCCACGCTTCTCGCGACCCGGCTCTCAGCCATCGATGTTAGCAGATCCCGGGACGTTCAAAGCTTAGACGAGCGCCTTTTGGTCCCCTTTCGATGTAGAACAGGCTGTCAGCTCAGCAGAGCAATCGAGGACTTAGCCCATCTCCGATGTCAAATCCAAATCTCCCCACGCCTCCGTTACTAGGCACATTTTACCCCTTTAGAGGGTTGAAGTCAAAGGTGACGTTTCGTCCCAGAATTCGTTGTGAGACAAACATTTCTGTTATCTTCCCTTTCTGGGAGTGGTCTTGAGTTGTTCAAACCCCTCTTGCCAATCAGAGGAGTCGGGTGGAATCGAAACCTGGGATTGGTTGCAGGCCTGTGAATCAGCCGTGGCCACCCTCTAGCTGGAAAAGGGTTTGCAAGACCAAAGACAAACAGACCCACAGGACGCCGCTTGCTGATATCTCCCAACCATGATAAGAATTGACCCAAAGGACCCTGAAAGGCCGGAAGGGGAGTCCTAAGGGGGAAGTGATGTTTTCTCGATAGCAATACCTGGCAAAGCAAAACCGGCACAGATCCCATATTTGAGTCAAGGAGAGGGGTCCAACGCGAAGGGGCGCGCGTGTGGTCGCTCAGATCAGAAAGGGCTGAAGAGGGTAGAAGAGCCATCCCTTCTCTTTTTCGACCTTTTTCAATCGCCAGTGATATGCTTGAACCGAATCCGGGTTCCCCGGGTTGGGGGAGCATCCAAGCAGGAGATCTCGACCGATGTTTCTGTGCCTTTTCCCTTGATTTTCACAGAGATCACACCACCATGATAGATGTGGGCAATCTCCTCTCTTGTCAAGGCGAGTTTGGCCGATACTTCCGCTGCCATTCCCTTTCACCTCTCTCCGTATGAGATAGTCCCTGGAGGATTTTATGATTTTCATCGCTGGAATTCAACCGAAAACGAGGCAGGTGGATAGTCATCCACGGATATGCCCCTCCTGTGGCGCGCCCCAGGCTTATCTCAAAAGGGTGGATCATTACCTCAGTGTATTCTTCATTCCGATTATCCCCCTAAGGCGGGGTGTGCCCCAACTCACCTGCGAAGCCTGCGGGGTCGTGCCGCCTGAAATCGCCCAGGATCTCTGGACTCGGGCAACTCGGGTAGAAAAACGGTGCCCCCGATGTTCTCGGGTGATGGAGCAAGACTTCTCTTACTGCCCCTATTGCGGCAGTCGATCCGAATGAGGCCCCACCTCTCTGCTCCGTGCCCTTCGCGAACGAAAGAAGGCCAGTCGGATGGGTGTACTTTGGCCAATCATGGCGATCGAAATTGGATACCTACCTTGTGGGAACGGCAGAAGGGGTTCAAGAAGATGACGCTATGTTGCCATAACGTCGGGTTTTAGGATATAATCATCTAACCATTTCATGATATGCACGGGGAAAGAGGAATTTCCTCAGGCCGAAGAAATTCGATTTTTCCCGGTTACTCGGAAGACCAGTGTCGTTTCTCGGAAGGTCTGGTCTTTCGAGAGGAGAGGAAAGGAAATGAGAGGGAAGACAGGCCTTTTTCGAATGGGAGTTGTCGTCGTTGTGGTTCTCATTGGGCTGGGTATCCTGGCCTCCAGCGTCTATCCGGTTTGGCTTTGGTTTCAAAATCTAGGGTTTTCTTCGGTGTTTGTTACGATGGTGATTGCGAGAGTTTTGATTGGCCTTTGTGCCGCTCTGACGTTCATCCTGGCCGTGGGAATCAACTATTATTTTGCTCAACGGTCCGTGAAACAGACCAGTCCCAACCTCGGAGGAAAGAGGGGTATCTCTGTGGAAGGCCTTCCCATCAGTGAAAGGGCGGTCGGCTGGGCCATCGGGGCCTTTCTCGTTCTTATTGCCCTGATGATCGGGAGCGCCGCCTCCACGCGGTGGAGTATGATCCTCCTCTACTTTCACCCGAAAGCATTCGGGACTGTCGACCCGATCTTCGGACGGGACGTGGCCTACTATGTTTTTTCCCTACCTTTCTATTTGTTTTTGAAGACCTGGCTCATCGGCTTTCTGGTCTTTTCTGGTGTGGTTGCCCTCCTGGTGTATAGCAGGGGAAACCTCCTCCAGATGGAAATTGGAACTATCCAGAGCCAAGACCAACCGGTCCAGCCGTCGGCCAAGCTGAAAATCGATCCGCCCGTGAGAAAGCACCTGTCCATCCTTGGAATCCTCATCATAGTCATTCTCATATGGGGATATTGGCTGAAAGCCTATGAACTTGTCTATTCCACCAAGGGGCCGGCTTTTGGGGCGAACTATACGGATGTTCACGTGCAGCTGGTTGCGTACAGAGTTCTCATGTTCGTTCTCGGAGCTTTTGCCATCCTCTTGGCGATAAACACGGTGCGGCATAGGCGGGGTGTTCTCCTGGTTGGCCTGGCAGCGACCCTAGGAGCCTTAGTGATTGCTCGCTCCATCATCCCTTTTGTTGTTCAGAAGATCATCGTGAAACCCAACGAACTCGATATGGAAAGGCCATACATCGCCTATAACATTGAAAATACCCGCAGGGCTTACGGCCTCGATAGAATTCGGGAAAAGGATTTCATCGTCAACGAGAATCTCACCCCGGCCGATATCGCGAGAAACAGAATGACCATCGAAAATATTCGGATATGGGACGAACGGCCTCTCAAGGAAACATACGGTCAACTCCAATCGATTCGGTCTTACTATGATTTTTCTGGGATTGATGTGGACCGATACGTTCTCGATGGTCAATACAGACAGGTGACCCTTTCGGCCCGTGAGATCTCTGTCGATCAACTCCGCCCTCAAGCGAGAACCTGGGTGAACAGACACTTGAAGTTCACTCATGGCTACGGACTCGCTATGAATCCAGTCAATCAGGTTACCCAGGAGGGGCTTCCAGATTTACTGATCAAGGATCTTCCCCCTGTGACCCGGGGCATTGAAGTAAAGCGACCAGAGATCTATTACGGAGAAAAGACGGAAAACTACGTCATCGTTCGAACGGATACAGAAGAGTTTGACTACCCCAAAGGGGACAGCAATGTCTACACGACTTATCAGGGGGACGGAGGGGTTCTCATCAATTCCTTTATGAGAAGACTCCTTTTTGCGGTCACGTTTCGGAGTACGGATATTCTTTTCACCGGATATCTTACACCGCAAAGCCGGATCATGTTTTATCGGTCCATCGAGAAACGCGTGACAAAGATCGCCCCTTTTCTCCGGTTCGACCGGGACCCGTATCTGGTCATTGCCGACGGCCATCTTTTCTGGATATTGGACGGCTACACGGTAACTTCCATGTATCCCTATTCCTCCAGGATGGCAGACAAAGGCGGTTTGCCCATCAACTACATCCGGAACTCGGTCAAAGTGGTTGTCAACGCCTACACGGGCAGGGTGGACTTCTATGTGATCGACCAGGCTGATCCCATCCTTCGGAGTTTCAGGGAGATCTTTCCCGATCTGTTTTGGCCCTTTGACAAGATGCCGGAGTCCATAAAATCACATATTCGCTACCCCAAAGACCTGTTTGAGATCCAGGCGGCCATGTATCGATCATACCACATGCGGGATGTGCAGGTGTTTTACAATCAGGAAGACCTCTGGCAGATTCCCAATGAAGTGTACGCCGATACGCAGCAGAAGATGGAACCCTATTACATTATCATCAAGCTGCCGGGAGAGAAACGTGAGGAATTTCTCCTGATGCTTCCCTTTACCCCTTCCAAGAAGTCCAACATGATCGCGTGGCTCGCGGCTCGGAGCGATATGCCGAACTATGGGGATCTCGTGGTTTTCAAACTCCCCAAGGAAAAGCTTATCTTCGGCCCCATGCAGGTGGAAGCCCGGGTGGATCAACAGACTGAGATTTCCCGAGAATTGACGCTTTGGGGACAGAAGGGGTCGCGAGTTATCCGGGGCAACCTCATGGCAATCCCCATCGAGCAGTCCTTCCTCTACGTCGAGCCGGTCTATCTCCAGGCCAGTCAGGAACCTACACCGCAGCCCGAACCCGCTGGAAGAATGCCTAGGACGCCACCGAGCCGATCGGAACAGCCCACAGGGAGCGTTGCCCTTCCCGAGTTGAAACGGGTGATTCTGGCCTATGGAAACGAAGTGGTCATGAAGGAGAACCTGGCAGGTGCACTGGGCGCAATCTTTGAAGAGGTGAAACTTCCTGAGAAGACCGTTCCAGAGAGGGAGATTCCGGGAGAAACCGTTGCAAAGACATCGATCCAAAATCTCGCCATTTCCGTGCTGGAGCAATACAAGACGGCTCAGAAACATCTGGCCCAAGGGAATTGGGCAGGTTATGGGCAGGCCCTCGACGAGATGGAGAGGATGTTGGAGGACCTGGCCCGGGCCGGCAGCACCGCTCCACCTGAGAGGTGATATCTCCATGGAAGGATCATGCCAGGGGAAGAAAGCCTCCTGGGGCTCTGGAGATTTGCTCAAGGAAGAGGTTTTCGAGATGGGCTATGTCTCGCCCCTTGGACCCGTGAGAATTCTGGGAGTGGATTCCGCCATATTGGGGGTCGAGTTTTGGAAAACCGAGATCGTCAGGTTTCGCGGTTCTATACCAAGAATGCTTCTGGATTGTCGATCTCAGCTCGATGAGTATTTCAAGGGGAAGCGAAGGATCTTCGATCTGAAACTGGAGCCTCGAGGGACGGCCTTTCAGAACCGGGTGTGGCGCCAACTCCTTCGCATCCCTTATGGCGAGACACGATCCTATAAGAATCTTGCTAGAGACGTAGGAGACGACAAAGCCGTTCGAGCAGTGGGGATGGCCAACGCCAGAAATCCGATCGCAATTGTTATCCCTTGCCATCGGGTGATCGGGAGCAAGGGCGACCTCGTTGGCTATGGTGGGGGGATCTGGCGCAAACAATGGCTTCTTGACCATGAAAGAGATGGCGTCTTTCCGAAAGGCCCCTGACCACAAACGGGAGTTTGATGGGTTGTCAGGCTCCATGGAATATTGAGGCCAATACCGGGAACAGGTCCTGGCAAAGTCTGGCGGCTCTTGATCGGGTCATACGCATGGGGATCAGAGATGGAGTGGATTCGTTGGCTTCCCGTTCTTCTCTTCTCCGTGGTCATGCATGAGTGTGCCCATGGCTATGTGGCCTCTCGCTGCGGCGATAATACGGCAAAATATGCGGGAAGAATGACCCTCAATCCCATTCCTCACATTGATCCCTTCGGATCGATTCTCCTTCCCCTGCTTCTGATCCTAACCCATTCACCATTCCTCATAGCCTGGGCCAAACCCGTTCCTGTCAACCCGAGTAACTTCAGGAGTCCGGTTCGAGACGATATCATGGTATCACTGGCAGGCCCAGCTACCAATCTCTTGCTCGCTCTGTTTTTTACCTTTCTCGCGATCAGCGGGAAGGTTGGAATGAGGAGTCTTCCTGAGGCAAGCCCGTTGTTGAGGCAACTTGCTCAGGCACTGATCTTTCTATCGCACTACGGAATCCTGATCAATCTTTACCTGGCCATTTTCAATCTGATTCCCATCCCGCCACTCGACGGTTCTCATATTCTGAGAGGACTCCTACCCTATCAGGCAGCCCTTGAATTTGACAGGATCGGCCGTTATGGATTTGTGATTCTCGTCCTTCTCGTTATGACGCCGGCTCTCAAGTTCATCTTTTTCCCAGCCCATGTTCTGGCCTGGCTCCTCATGCAGGTCATCTCGGCATTCTCATAGCGTGCCCCATGGGTCGGCCCCTCTAGGAACAGGTCTGACTCGACTTCATCATCGCGTCAGATCGAGACTCCGTACGAAATCTGACGGACTGCGGGCTGCCCCTTTTGCCACATCCATGGTGATGAGCCCCTCTTTGAGAAGGCTGATGAGATCGTGCTCAAAGACCTGCATCTGATATTCATCCATTCCATTTTCGATATGCTTCAGCAGATCCTGCGGTGTGGTATCCGGATCGCGGATGCATTCCTGAATCGAGTAGTTGTTGATGAGAATCTCTGTGGCCAGGACCCGCCCTGACTGATCCCGTCGAGGCAGGAGGTTTTGTGAAACAATTGCCCTGAGGTTCTCGGCCAACCTCCCTCGAATCATCCCTTGGTCTTCGGATGGAAAGAGCCCGATAACCCGACTAATGGTCCGCGTCACATCTGGGGTGTGGACAGTGCTGAAGACAAAATGACCGGTCTCAGCTGCCTGAATGGCGACATCCATGGTCTTTGCGTCCCGAATCTCGCCGATAAAGATGATATCGGGGTCCTGCCTCATAGCAGCCCACAAGCCGCTGTGGAAGTTATCGACATCTCTGCCAATCTCCCTCTGAGAAACACTGCTCTTGTCGCTGGCGATAACAAATTCTATCGGGTCTTCGATGGTTAGGATGTGTTTGCACCAGTTTTTGTTGACAAAATCGAGCATAGAGGCAATGGTGGTCGATTTGCCCATGCCCGTTGCGCCTGTCACAAGAAGCAATCCCCGCTCGAAGCCGGTGATCTTCTTGATGACCAGGGGAAGGCGCAACTGTGTAAAATTCGGCACCTCTTTTGGAATGACGCGAAGCACGATGGCCATGGTGTTTTTCTGCTTGAACATACTTACCCGAAACCTTCCCAAACCCTGCCGCTCGACTGAGAAATCAAGCTGTTTCCAATTGTTTTGACCCTGCACCTGATCGAAATCCGGAAGGAGAGTTGTGGCAATCATGAAGAGATCCTTGGGGGATAGGGACGGCGAATTGAGTCTTTTTAATTCACCGAAAATACGGTAAAAGGGGGGTTCATCGACTTTGAAATGGATATCAGAGACAGAGTACTTATAGGCCCCGGCAAGAACCTTCTGGATCAGTTCAAGCCCACCATCTGATTTCTCTTTTGTTTGATTCAAGATATTCCCTCCCTGGAAGTTTAGAGTTGAACCTCTCACTTGTCTCCTTGGATCTTATCGACATCTTGAAGCATTTTCTTGAACCCCTCTGGAGAGAGCCGGGCTGTCCGGGTTTTTCTTGCCTCCGGCCCCGCTTTTGCATTAGACTGCAAGAGCGTCCAGATAGAGGGCCTCGATGACTGCTGGAGAACGTCTATGGGGGAACTGGTCAAAGCTGACCGGCTAAAACCTGGAGATCCCGTTGCTATTGCGGCCCCTGGTGCTTGTCTCACGGTGGAGGGAAGAGGGTATCTTGCAAAAGCCGTCTCCACCCTTCGGGAATTGGGTTTCCATGTTAAGACCACGCCAGACCCCTTCCGCAAGAGGCATTATTTCGCAGGAGATGATCGGGAAAGGGCCGAAGAGTTAATGGCCCTTTTTGTTGACCCCGATGTTCGAGCAATCTTTTGCGCCCGTGGCGGATACGGGTCTCAACGGATCATCCCTTTTTTGGATCCCCATGTGATTCGCAACAATCCTAAGGTATTTGTTGGATCAAGCGATATCACGGTTCTTCTGACCTTTCTGCTGGAGAAGTGTCACCTCGTCCCCTTTCACGGCCCCAATGTGGCTTCGAAACAGTTCTTAGAGGGCGATGTCGAAACAACCCAAAGGAGCCTGAAGGAGACCCTCGATCGGGGTCTCCCCAGTGAAACCCCTGGCTGCAGCCTTCTGAAGAGGGGTCTGGGGAAAGGGAAAATCAAAGGGGGTTGTCTCTCCCTTCTGGTCACCACGATTGGGACCGCCTATGAGATCGATCTAAGGGGAGCCATTCTTTTCGCAGAGGATGTGAATGAACCCCCCTATCGGATCGACCGAATGTTGACCCATATGAGACAGGCCGGAAAGCTGGATCAGATAGAGGGCTTGGTCCTTGGCGAGATGGTAGCGTGTCAGGACGAAGAGGGGATGGACCTTGAGTCGGTGATCCTCGACCTATTCCGCGATCAGGATATCCCCATCATTTTCGGGTTTCCGTCGGGTCATGGACGAACGAACCTCACGATTCCTCTGGGGGTGGAGGTCACTCTGGATGGATACCAGGGACGCTTGAACTTCAACGAAAGTGGGGTGTCACCGAGATGAGTTCTCAAGGGCATGTCCATTTTGTGGGAATCTGCGGTACCGGGATGGCTGCTGCTGCTGTCCTGATGAAGGAGAAGGGATACCGGGTCACAGGTTCAGATACCGGCGTGTACCCACCGATGAGCCGGTACCTGGAAGCGGAAGGCATAGCCTTTGGAAAAACATTTGATCCATCGGCCGTCGTTCCTCCTCCCGATCTGGTCGTGATCGGGAACGCCCTCTCCAGGGGAAATCCAGAGGTAGAGGAGGTGTTGGATCAAAAAATACCCTACATCTCTCTCCCGGAGTTGTTGAAAAGAGAACTCATCCGTGGAAAGCGCTCCCTGGTGGTTACGGGAACTCATGGAAAGACAACATCCTCCTCCCTGTTGGCGTGGATCCTCGAGACAACCGGGAGAGCCCCCTCTTATTTTGTGGGGGGTATCCCCCTGAATCTCGGGAGTGGCATTAAATCGGCGAGAGGCAGTGAGGTCGTTCTAGAAGGCGATGAGTACGACACGGCTTTTTTTGACAAGAGACCCAAATTTCTCCATTACACTCCCGATCTGGTGCTGATCAACAACATCGAGTTTGACCATGCTGACATCTACAAGGACCTCGATGAGGTTGAGAGGGCCTTTGCGAGCATAAAGAGGCTGATCCCACGGAAGGGTCTCATTGTCGCGAACTTGGACGACCCCTCGGTCAGACGGGTAACAGAGAGAACCTTCTGCCCGGTCGAGGGGTTTGGTCTCAGGGAGGAGGCGCTATGGCGTGTAAGCGATGTCGAAACCGAGGGAGAGGGGATAGCCTTCTCTCTGCGCCACGGTGGTCAGTGGATCGGTCGAATGCATCTCCCCCTCCTTGGGGAGCATAACGCCCTCAATGCTGCAGGTGTGTTCATTTCCTGCCAATGGCTGGGGCTAACGTGTCAAGAGATACAAAGGGGGTTTGAGACATTCCAGGGGGTTGCCCGACGAATGCACAAGCGGGGAACCTTCCGGGGAGTAACGGTATTTGACGACTTCGCCCATCATCCAACGGCAATCGCCAAAACCCTTGATGCCATTGCGTCTCACTACCCCGGACGTCCCATCTGGGCCGTCTTTGAACCCCGCAGCAATACGACTCGACGTAACTTTTTCTTGAAGGAGTTGACAGATGCCTTTCAGAGGGCTCATCAGGTGATTATCGGGGCGGTCTACAAGGCAGATACCATCGACCCCCATCATCGACTCGACCCGGTCAAACTCGCCCGGGATATTGAGAGGGACTTTTCAACGGGGGCCCGTCATATTCCAGACGTGGACGCTATCGTTGCTTTTCTGTCCTCCTCTGTTCGGGAAGGGGAGATCGTCGTTGTGATGAGCAATGGAGGCTTTGGGGGTCTTACCAACAGACTTGTTGAAGTTCTGAAGCACCCAGGATGAGATGGGGACGGAAGGCTTCAAGGCCATAGCTCCCGTCCCCAAAACGGTGTTTCAATGGGGAGTGGAAAGCAGCTCTCTTATTTTCTCTTTCAATTCAGTGAAATCCGGTGATTTCACGACATACGCATCAGCCGCCCACGTCATGAAGTCCCGGCGGTAGCTGGAATAACTCGTGTTCAAAATGACGGGTATCCTTCTGTGCTTGCGAAGGATCCGGGTCATGGCTTCCATGCCATCCATTTCAGGCATCACGATGTCCAGTATGACCAGATCGGGAAGCTTCTGTTCAACTTTTTCCAACGCCTCCTTTCCATCGATAGCCAACATTACGTCATACCCTTCATCGGTAAGGACTTCCCGACAGAGGAACCGCTGACTCTCGTCATCATCGACGATCAGAACGGTTTTCTTTTCCATCGTCTATTCCCCCCCAGGGGGTTATCCCCAAGAATCGGGAAAATGGCTCCCGCTGACAGGGCCCACAATCTGAAAAACTAGCACTGGGGAGGAGAAATGTCAAGGAACCAACCCGTGAAAATCCACGGCCTAGATTTGGAATAGCTCAAAAGCAATTGGGAAATCCCAATCTCTTCGTTCACCCCTAGACAGTCGAAGGCACCACCAGAGGAAGAAGAGATCGAGGGGGGAGGGGAGAAGTTTAGTCTGATCTCAAGGAGAAGAGCAACGGTCCGTCGCTGTACAGATCGTGCATTAGAGAATCTCAGAGACCCCCTGGGCATAAGAACAATCCCGGGTCAATTCCCCAGAACGACCGGCAGAATGGCCAGACGCCAAAATCCTCAACCAGCAAGGGTCCAAGTGTATTTTGCTTTCCCGGGGAGACGGGGTCCTCCGAATCGGATTGGCACAAGAATGTGACCGAGTCAACAGAAGATTAAAAAACTTTAATTTGCGTTTAATGTTCTTTTAATTTTCATCGAGTATAAAAAGAAGAAAGAAAACGTTTACCTCCTTCATGAAGCAGAGCGTGGGCTCTGCTTTTTTTTCCCCATCGTCTCCTCACTGTGGGCCGACCCCAGAGCCTCTCCAGCGTTCGGCTCCTCGGAATCTCCCGCGCCTTGGGCTGGGGTGATCATGCTTATATGCCAGGCGCCCCGGCATCAAACCGAAAAACAGGACCCATCCCTCCGACGGGTTCTCCTTTTAATGGACTTGTCCTGGCCCCATTTTCCCAATGACCTTATTCT